>JBPCPG010000069.1:0-12465 GCA_050999445.1 Nakamurella sp.
CATTCGTCCACGGCCGGAACGCGACCCATGCACAATCGGCAGGATGCGCAAACTGGTGATTTTCCTCGTGGTGATGCTCGTCCTGTTGGTGGGCGTGGATCTGGCCGGCCGAGCGGTCGCCGAGTCGAAGGCCGGCGAGGCGATTGCGAACAAGACCGGCACCGCGGCACCGGCCGTGCACATCCACGGCTTCTCCTTCCTGGTGCAGGCGATTCCGGGCCACTACTCGCACATCTCGCTGAACTCCTCCGATGTCACGGCCGGTCCCATCACCGGCATCGCGGCAACGGTCGAGTTGTACGACGTCGACTTCCCGCTCGCCGACGCGTTGAAGGGCGACACCAGCCGCCTGGTCGCCGCGCAAGCCACATTGACGGGCGTTCTCGCCGACTCCGCGCTCACCGCGGCACTGCCTCAGGCCGGCGTCACCATCAGCCCCGGAACCGGTGGCGCCATTCGGGTCTCGACGACCGTGACCGTTCTCGGCCAGCAGGTTCCGGTCACCGCCGACATCGTTCCCTCGTTCCGGGCCGGGATCTTGCATCTGGACGCGACAGGTATCACTGCCGCGGGCACCACGCTGCCCAACGCCACCGAGCTGACGACGAAATTGTCACTGGCACTGCCGCTGACCGGTCTGCCGTTCACCGTCGGAGCCGCCACCCTCACAGCGACCGGAACCGACCTGGTGCTCACCGCAACGGCCACCGACGTCGCGGTGGGCAAGACCGGACGGTGAACCGTCCCAGGTCCCGAGAGCACTGAACCACTTGATGGGCGGCAGGGCTGCTACCGTGAACCCATGGGCCCCCTGCTGACTTCCCGGCGAGCGGTCGACCTGGTTCGGGTCGGCAGCGCGCTGTGTTGTGTCTCCGGGTGCTCCAACTTCGCGCGGTAGTGCCTTTCCTCCGCGTCCGCGGTTTCCCGCCGCCCATCTGATCTTCGCCCGGTCTTGCCTTCCGCGCGACGTCTTGTTCGAAATCCCGATTTCCATCTCGGCGCTCGATGCGCCGTTCACGCATGAGGAGCACAGTAATGAGCCGCGAGGAGTCTCTTGTCACCACCGAGTGGGCAGAGCAGAACCTGTCCACGCCCGGGCTGGTCTTCGTCGAGGTCGACGAGGACACCAACGCCTACGACGCCGGTCATCTGGCGGGCGCAGTGAAGCTGAACTGGAAGACCGACCTGCAGGATCCGGTCCGTCGCGATTTCGTCGACAAGGCCGGCTTCGAGAAATTGTTGTCCGGTAAAGGGATCAGCAATGACGACACGGTAGTTCTCTACGGCGGCAACAACAATTGGTTCGCCGCATACGCCTACTGGTATTTCAAGCTGTACGGCCACCAGGCGGTCAAGCTGATCGACGGGGGCCGAAAGAAATGGGAGCTCGACGGACGACCGCTCACCGCCGACCTGCCCGACCGGGTGGAGACCTCCTACGTCGCACAGGATCAGGACCTGTCGATTCGTGCCTTCCGGGATGAGACGGTTGCCGCGATAGGCGTCCAGAACCTGGTTGACGTGCGTTCCCCCGATGAGTTCTCCGGCAAGTTGCTCGCACCGGCCCACCTGCCTCAGGAGCAGTCCCAACGCCCCGGTCACATTCCGACTGCAGTCAACGTGCCATGGTCCAAGGCCGCGAACGAGGACGGTACCTTCCGCAGCGATTCCGAACTGACCGAGTTGTACTCCGCCATCGATGACGGCAAGGACACGATCGCCTACTGCCGCATCGGGGAGCGCTCGAGCCACACCTGGTTCGTGCTCGCGGAATTGCTCGGCAAGAAGAACGTCAAGAATTACGACGGTTCGTGGACCGAATACGGTTCGCTGATCGGCGTCCCCGTCGCCCTCGGATCCTGAAAGGTCTGCTGAACAACATGTGCGGATCCCCCACCCAAACCGTCGACCTGCCGGCCGGTGTCGACACCACCAACGCCTCGATCATCCAGGGCACCGTCTTCGCCGACAACGGCCCGGTCGGCGGCGCGTTCGTCCGACTGCTCGACGGGTCAGGTGAGTTCACCGCCGAGGTCGTCACGTCGCCGGAAGGTTACTACCGCTTCTTCGCGGCGCCCGGCGACTGGACGATCAGGGCGCTGTCGCGCTCGGGCAACGGCACCGAGACCATCAGCTCGCAGATCGGCATCCACCAGTTGGATGTTCAGGTCGGCTGACGCGGTTCCAGGCGACCTGAACTCGTCCCCGGGTGTGAGCCTTGCCCAGGGCGAGGTCGTCGAAGCTCGGCTGCCGGTCGTCGGATCGGGCGACCGGCAGCGATAGGCTGCGATAGCCTGCAGGAGTGGAAATCTTCTACACGTCGCTGCTCGTCGTCGTCGCCATCGTGATCGCGTGGTTCGCCTTCTACGTGGTCTACCGATTGCTTCACGAAGATCGATGAGCGACGTCCCCGCTTCGCCGCAACCGGACATCGGCGATTCGACCACCGTACTGGGCCCCCCCAGCGTTACCCGCGGTAGCGGCGACTCGGCGGTGGTCGCCGCCGAAGAGCGAGCCGCCGTAACCCGGGCGTTGAACCTCGACTCGGCGCCGGAATTGCCGATTGCCCGGGACACCGCGAACGTGCGGCAGGGTCCGGAGATCGACCATGCCTGCCTGTCGTTGCTGCCGCTGGTCGGCGTATGGCGCGGAACCGGCGTCTTCGGTAACGATCCAGGCGTGCAGAATCCGCAGTTCGGGCAGCAGATCGTCATCTCGCACGACGGACGACGGTTCTTGAAGTACGAATCGGTGACCTGGTTGCTGACCGAAGACGGCACCCCTGGTGCCCCCGGTCCGCGGGAGGTCGGATTCTGGCGACCGCAGCCGGACGGATCCGTCGAGCTGCTGCTGGCGCACGCCGAGGGCAGGATCGAGGTCTTCTACGGCCGGCCGCGATCACTGACGTCCTGGGCGCTGTCGACCGACGCCACCTGGCGAACGCCGACGGCCCCACCGGTCGTCGGCACCACCAGGCTCTACGGCATCACGCCCGACGGACGCCTTGCCTACGTCGAGGAGCGTGCGCACACCGACATCGAACTGTCGCCTCATGCCTCGGCCGCGCTGGAGCGCGTAGTCGGATAGGCGGATGGGCCGCGGTAGGCCGCGGACAGTCAAATCAGGCGATTGTCGATTGGCCGATCAGCCGGATGTCGGCTCTGTTGCGACACAGATCAGTCGCCGAGCGCCGCGGAGACCACTTCTCGCGCCTCGGCCTGTACCTGAGCGAGGTGTTCGGCACCTCGAAATGATTCTGCGTAGATCTTGTAGACGTCTTCCGTCCCGGACGGCCGAGCCGCGAACCAGGCACTCTCGGTGGTGACCTTCAATCCCCCGATCGCCGCGCCATTGCCCGGTGCGGTGACGAGCCGGTCGGTGATCTTCTCCCCTGCCAAGGTGTCGGCCTTGACGTCGGACGGGGAAAGCTTGCCCAGCTTCGCCTTCTGCGCTTTGGTGGCCGGCGCATCGACCCTGGCGTAGGCCGGATTCCCGAACTTCGCGGTCAACTCGGCGTACCGCTGCGAGGGGGACTGCCCCGTGACAGCCTGAATTTCGGAGGCGAGCAGGGCCAGCAGAATGCCGTCCTTGTCGGTGGTCCACACAGTTCCCCGCTTGCGCAGGAACGAGGCTCCGGCCGACTCCTCACCGCCGAAACCGATGGATCCGTCTATCAGACCGGGAACGAACCACTTGAAGCCGACGGGCACCTCGACCAGTCGGCGATCCAGATCGGCGACCACCCGGTCGATCATGGACGAGGACACCAGCGTCTTACCGACCCCGGCGTCCGGCGACCACTGCGTGCGGTGCCGATAGAGGTAGTCGATGGCCACCGCGAGGTAGTGGTTCGGATTCATCAGCCCCGCGTCCGGCGTGACGATTCCGTGTCGGTCGGCGTCCGCGTCGTTTCCGGTGGCGATCTGGAATTCTCCGGCGCGTTTCACCAGAGATGCCATGGCATACGGCGAACTGCAATCCATTCTGATCTTGCCGTCCCAGTCCAGGGTCATGAACGACCACTGCGGATCCACCCGCTCGTTCACCACGGTCAGATCGAGATGAAGGCGCTCGGCAATGGCGCCCCAATAGGCGACCGAGGCTCCGCCGAGCGGATCCGCACCGATTTTGACGCCCGCACCTCGGATCGCGTCGATGTCGAGAACGTTTTCGAGGTCGCCGACATACGACGCGGTGAAGTCGTAGAAACCGGTGGAATCGGCGTTGCGCGCCTGGTCGTACGGTATCCGCCGGACACCGGCGAGACCGGCCGCCAACAACTCGTTGGCCCGCGCTGCGATCACCGATGTGGCCTCCGAATCGGCCGGCCCACCACTGGGCGGGTTGTACTTGAAGCCGCCGTCCCGCGGCGGGTTGTGGCTCGGCGTCACGACGATGCCATCCGCCAGTCTGTCGGTACGGCCCCGATTGGCCTTCAGGATGGCGTGCGACACCGCCGGCGTGGGCGTGAAACCGTCGGCGACATCCAGCATCACCGTCACCCCGTTGGCTGCCAGCACCTCCAACGCGGTGTTGGTTGCCGGTCCGGACAGCGCATGCGTGTCGGCACCCAGATACAACGGACCGTCGGTGCCCTGCGAGGCACGGTATTCGCAGATGGCCTGTGTGATGGCAAGGATGTGATCGCGGTTGAACGCAGAGTCCAGACTCGAGCCCCGGTGCCCGGAGGTACCGAACACCACCATCTGGGTCGGGTCCGAGACGTCCGGATGCAGATCGTCGTACGCGCCCACAAGGGCGTCGACGTCGACGAGATCGCTTGCCTGAGCAGGCTGGCCTGCGCGCGGGTCCATGGTCGAATTCAACCCCACGCCGTTCCGATCGGTAGCACTGGCACCGGCGAAGCGGACACCGGCACGGAGCAACCGATCGACGGGCCGTAGGTTTTCCTCGCAACCGAGCAGATCCCCCTGGCGCATCCTCGCGAGCACCAGGGCCGTTGTGCCCTATGCACCCGTGTCCGGAGCCGAACATACTGACCGTCCTGGACGCATCCGGATCGACGGCTCGGAGCGTTGCGAGATGCTGTTCCACGAAGGAGTGCCCAGCATGAATCCAGTCGACCGGATGAACCCTTTGCCGCACACGGTGAATCCCCTGGTGGGCAAGGTCGGCCTCGACGGCCCCGTCATCGACGCGCTGTTGCGGACGCGCAGATTTTTCCGGCGCAACGAGATCTCGGAGGACCTGAGGACGATCGAGCGGACCGGCGGCCGGGACGCGGACAGCTTCTACCGGGACCGGTGGTCGCACGACAAAGTCGTCCGGTCTACCCACGGCGTCAACTGCACCGGGTCGTGTTCGTGGAAGGTGTACGTCAAGGACGGAATCATCACCTGGGAGACGCAGCAGACGGACTATCCGTCGGTCGGCCCCGACTCGCCCGAGTACGAGCCCCGCGGTTGTCCTCGAGGCGCCGCGTTCTCCTGGTACACCTACTCCCCCACCAGGGTCCGCTATCCCTACATCCGCGGAGTGCTCCTGGAGATGTACCGGGAGGCGAAGGCGCGCACCGGGGATCCGGTGCTGGCCTGGGCGGATATCACCGGCGACCCAGAGCGCTCTGCCCGCTACAAGTCGGCGCGCGGCAAGGGTGGCCTGGTGCGCGCGCATTGGGATGAGGCGGTGGAGATGATCGCCGCGGCCCACGTCCACACCATCAAGGCCTACGGACCGGACCGAATCGCGGGATTCTCGCCGATTCCCGCGATGTCGATGGTTTCCCACGGCGTCGGATCCCGGTTCTTCGCCCTGATCGGCGGGGCAATGCTGTCGTTCTACGACTGGTACGCGGATCTGCCGGTGGCCTCCCCTCAGGTCTTCGGCGACCAGACCGACGTGCCCGAGTCGGCGGACTGGTGGGACGCCGGTTACCTGATCATGTGGGGCTCCAACATTCCCGTGACCCGGACTCCGGACGCGCATTGGATGACCGAGGCCCGCTACCGCGGGCAGAAGGTCATCGCCGTATCGCCGGACTACGCCGACAACGTCAAATTCGCCGACGAATGGCTCGCCCCGGCACCCGGTACGGACGGCGCGCTGGCGATGGCGATGGGTCATGTGTTGCTCAAGGAATTCTTCGTCGATCGAAGCACGCCCTATTTCGACGGCTATGTGAAGAAGTTCACCGATCTTCCGTTCCTGGTCCGGCTCGTCCCCCGAACGGCCGACGCCGACACCGGCGATACCGCCTACCTGCCAGGCAAGTTCCTGACCGCCGATGATCTGGGCAGCACCGCCGAGAACGCCAACTTCAAGACGGTACTGATCGACGCAAACACCGGAGAACCGGTGGCACCCAACGGATCGATGGGCTTCCGCTACGGCGATTCGGGGATGGGTCACTGGAACCTGGACCTGGCCGGCGTGGATCCGCTGCTGAGCCTTTACGAATCCGGCGGCCGGGCGGTCACAGTGGATCTGCCCCGGTTCGACTCCCCGGAGGGAGCAGGGGACAGCATCCGTCGCGGCGTACCGGTGCGGGAGGTCGGCGGACATCTGGTGACGACGGTGTTCGACCTGCTGCTCGCCCAGTACGGCGTGGGCCGAAATGGACTGCCCGGCAGCTGGCCCACCGGGTACGACGACGCACATTCACCGTGCACGCCGGCGTGGCAGGAACACATCACCGGAGTTTCGGCGGACAAGGCGACGCGCGTCGGACGGGAATTCGCCGCCAACGCCGAAGAATCGCAGGGCCGGTCGATGATCATCATGGGTGCCGGCACCAATCACTGGTTCCATTCGGACACCATTTACCGGGCCTTTCTCACCCTGACCATTCTGACCGGATCCCAGGGAAGGAACGGCGGGGGTTGGGCGCACTACGTCGGCCAGGAGAAGGTGCGGCCGCTCACGGGCTACAACCAGTACGCCAATGCCCTCGACTGGTCCCGGCCGCCGCGGCACATGGTGCAAACCTCCTACTGGTACCTGCATACCGACCAGTTCCGCTACGACCATCACCTGGGCGGAACCCTGGCCGCGCCGACCGGTGACAATCGGTGGGCCGACATGACCACCGCAGACCTGATCGCGGCCTCGGCCAGAATGGGCTGGATGCCGTCCTACCCGACCTTCGACCGGAATCCGTTGCGGCTGGCTGCCGATGCGGAGGCAGCCGGAATGCCGGTCGGTGAGTACGTGCCGGCGGAATTGAAAGCCGGCCGACTCGGATTCGCCGGCGAGGATCCCGACGCACCGGAGAATTTCCCACGGTTGCTGACCATCTGGCGGTCCAACCTGCTGGGCAGTTCCGGTAAGGGCCACGAGTACTTTCTGCACCATCTGCTCGGAGCGGACAGCTCGTTGCGGGCCACCGAGAGTGAAGAAGGCTTACGACCGCGGGACGTGGTGTGGCGCGATAAGGCACCAACCGGCAAGCTGGATCTTTTGCTCACCCTGGATTTTCGGATGACCAGCACCACGCTGTTCTCCGACGTCGTCCTGCCCGCGGCGACCTGGTACGAAAAATACGATCTGTCCTCCACCGACATGCACCCGTTCGTCCATTCCTTCAATCCGGCGATCGCGCCCCCGTGGCAGACCCGGACGGATTTCGAATCGTTCCAGTTGATCGCCAAGGCCTTCTCGAAAATGGCCGAAGAGCATCTCGGGGTGTGTACAGATGTGGTCGCGGTGCCGCTGACCCACGACACGCCGGACGAGTTGGCATTGCCGCACGGAGTCGTCAAAGACTGGAAGACGGGCGAATGCGAACCGGTACCGGGCCGGACGATGCCGAAACTGGTCACGGTGGAACGGGACTATCCGGCCGTTGCTGCCAGGATGACTGCGTTGGGACCGCTGTTGGACTCGCTCGGCGCCACCACCAAAGGCGTCACGTTCTCCGTAGAAAAGGAGATCGACTACCTGCGGCACAAGAACGGCTCGGTACACGCCGGCCCGACCGGCGGCCGACCGCTACTGGACACCGACGCCCGGGTGTGCGAGGCAATCCTCGCCCTGTCCGGCACCACGAACGGGCGCCTGGCGGTGCAGGGATTCACCACCCTGGAAGGGCGGACCGGCGTCAAGCTGGCCGACCTGGCAGCCGAACACGAAGGTAAGCAGATCACCTTCGCCGACACCCAGGCGGCGCCGACTCCGGTGATCACCTCACCGGAATGGTCCGGCAGCGAAACCGGGGGTCGGCGCTATTCGCCGTTCACCATCAACGTGGAACGCGGAAAGCCGTGGCACACCCTCACCGGACGTCAGCATTTCTACCTCGATCACGACTGGCTCACCGAACTCGGTGAGAACCTGCCGGTATTCCGTCCTCCGCTGAACATGCAGGCCCTGTTCGGAGAGCCGGCGCTGGGTGATCAGGCCGAGCTGGGGATCACCGTCCGATACCTGACGCCGCACAGCAAATGGTCCATTCATTCGGAGTACCAGGACAATCTACTGATGCTGAGCCTGTCCCGCGGTGGCCCGGGCATCTGGATGTCCGACCTCGATGCCGCCAAGATCGGCGTGGCTGACAACGAATGGATCGAGGCGGTCAACCGCAACGGCGTCGTGGTCGCCAGAGCCATCGTCTCCCACCGGATGCCGGAGGGAACCGTGTACATGTACCACGCGCAGGATCGACTCATCGACGTCCCGAAATCCGAAACCTCGGGCAAACGTGGTGGTGTGCACAACTCCCTGACCCGGCTGATGATCAAACCCAGCCACCTGGCCGGCGGGTACGCCCAGTTCACGTTCGCCTTCAACTATCTCGGGCCCACCGGCAACCAGCGGGACGAAATCACCGTCATCCGCCGCCGCAGCCAGGACGTGGAGTACTGATGGTCATACCAGTGGGAAGTTTGGCTGCCAGAAAGATGACGTCGAAAGAGATGACGCCGAGAAGGATGACGAGCGGAGCACAGCGATGAAGCCCATGGCGCAGATGGCAATGGTGATGAACCTGGATAAATGCATCGGATGCCACACCTGCTCAGTCACCTGCAAACAGGCCTGGACCAATCGGTCGGGCGTTGAGTACGTATGGTTCAACAACGTGGAAACCCGTCCCGGGCAGGGCTATCCCCGAACCTACGAGGATCAGGAGAAGTGGCAGGGCGGCTGGAAGCTCTCCCGCAGTGGCCGTCTCCAACTCCGGGCCGGGAGCCGGCTGAAGAATTTGTTGACCATCTTCTCCAGCCCAAAATTGCCGAGCATCGAGGAGTACTACGAGCCCTGGACCTACGACTACGAGAATCTGACGACGGCCCCTGCGCAGAAGGATATTCCGGTCGCCAGGCCGAAATCGCTGATCAGCGGCGAGAACATGGCGATCAAATGGTCGGCCAACTGGGACGACGACCTGGCCGGCGGTCCGGCGCTGACCGCGTCCGACCCGATCCTGGCGAAGGTCTCGGAAAAGGTGAAGCTGGAATTCGAGCAGACCTTCATGTTCTATCTGCCGCGAATCTGCGAGCACTGCCTGAATCCGAGCTGCGCAGCATCGTGCCCGTCTGGGGCGATCTACAAGCGATCCGAGGACGGTATTGTCCTGGTCGATCAGGACAAATGCCGCGGCTGGCGCAAATGCGTCACCGGTTGCCCGTACAAGAAGATCTATTTCAATCATCGCACCGGAAAAGCCGAGAAGTGCACATTCTGCTATCCCAGGATCGAGGTGGGACTGCCGACCGTGTGCTCGGAGACCTGTGTCGGCCGGCTTCGCTACATCGGCCTGGTTCTCTACGACGCCGACAAGGTGCTGGCCGCCGCGTCGGTGACCGATCCCCAGGATCTACTTGCCTCGCAACGGGCCGTGTTCCTCGACCCGAACGACCCGGAAGTCATCCGTGAAGCGGAGAAGGCCGGAATCGCGCACGACTGGATTCTCGCAGCGCAGAAATCCCCGATCTGGGCGTTGATCCACCGCTACGAGGTGGCATTGCCGCTGCACCCGGAATACCGGACCCTGCCGATGGTCTGGTACATCCCGCCGCTGTCACCGGTGGTCGACGTGGTCCGGGAAACCGGTGAGGACGCGGAAAGCAGCGGCAACCTGTTCGCCGCCATCGACACGCTGCGGATTCCGGTGGAATACCTGGCGGAGCTGTTCACCGCCGGCGACCCGGAACCAGTCACCGCAGTGTTGAAGCGACTGGCGGCCATGCGCTCCTACATGCGGGACATCAACATGGGCCGCGACCCGGACGAATCCATTCCGGCGGCGGTCGGGATGACCGGCGAGACGATGTACGAGATGTTCCGCTTGCTGGCCCTGGCGAAGTACGACGAGCGGTACGTCATTCCGGCGGCGCACGCGGAGCAGGCCCACAAGCTCGAAGAACTGGGCACCGAGTGTTCTCTCAACTATGACGGCGGCCCGGGTATGGGCGGCTCAGGGCCGTTCGGCGAAGGTTCCGGCAAACGGCTGCCGCTGTCGGTGGAGAATTTCCACGCTCTCAAGGACAGGCAGACGGCCGACACCGTCACGCAGCCCAGCGGCACCGGCCGGGTCAACCTGCTGAACTGGGACGGCAAGGGTTCGCCCAGTGGCACGCTGCCTCCGTCGACCGACGACGCCGCACCGGCTGGGCGGCCACTACCGTGAAATGGTCTCCGCGTCAACGCCCCCGGATTCCACTCGGGGCCGATCTGCAGATCTCTGGAACTGCGCGGGACGTCGCACTCACCCGCCGAATCGGAGCGCTGCTGCTCGACTATCCGAACGATCAGTTGCTGGCCCAGCTTCCCGATCTGGCCCAGGCAGCAAGGGCGCTGCCCGATCCGGCCGGACACCCGCTGCTGCGCCTGATCCGCCACCTCGCCGGCACACCGCCCCAGCAGTCGGCGCAGGAATATGTCGCCGCTTTCGACATGCGCCGGCGCTGCTGCCTGTATCTGACCTACTACGCCTACGGCGACACCCGCAAGCGCGGCATGGCGTTGCTGGCATTCAAGAATGCCTACCGCCGCGCCGGCATGGTGCTCGCGGATTCGGAACTCCCCGATCATTTGTGCGTGGTTCTCGAATTCGCCGCCACCGTGGATCCAACGGCCGGTACCCAGCTGCTGCTTGATCATCGAGCGGGTCTGGAAGTGCTCCGGTTGTCGCTGCTGGATTCCGGATCGCCCTACGTCGATGCGCTGACGGCCATCTGCTCGACCCTGCCACCGCTGGCCGGGGAGGAACGGGACGCCGTCGCCGCGCTCGCCGCGCAGGGGCCACCCGAAGAGGAAGTCGGCCTGGAACCGTTCGCTCCGCCGGAATACATGGGAGCCACCCGATGACTACGCCGGACACGCTGCTGTGGGTCGTGTTGCCCTACGTGTGCCTTGCCGTCTTCATCGTCGGGCATCTCTGGCGCTACAAATACGACAAGTTCGGTTGGACCACCCGATCTTCCCAACTGTATGAATCCAGGCTGCTGCGTTGGGGCAGTCCGCTGTTCCACTTCGGGATTCTGGTGGTCTTTCTCGGCCACGTGATGGGCCTGGGAATTCCGGAATCATGGACCGAAGCCATCGGCATCTCCGAGGGCTTGTATCACCTCATGGCCATTTCCCTCGGAGTGGTCGCCGGGTTCTGCACCCTCGTCGGCCTGGTGATTCTCATCTATCGGCGACGTACCACCGGTCCGGTGTTCTCCGCGACGACCCGGATGGACAAGGCGATGTACCTGATGCTTTCCCTGGTGATCGGGCTCGGATTGTGGAATACCGCCAGCGGGGTCGCCGGCGCCTACAACTACCGGCAGGGCGTATCCGTCTGGTTCCGCGGAATCTTCACGTTCTCCCTGCACCCGGAATTGATGGCGAATGCACCGTTGAGTTTCCAACTGCACGGCATCGCGGCGGTAGCTCTGTTCGCACTGTGGCCGTTCACCCGACTCGTTCACGTCTTCAGTGCCCCGGTCGGCTACCTCTTCCGGCCGTACGTCGTCTACCGCAGCAAAACCGAGGATCAGCTCGGAAACCGCGCCGGCCGGCGGGGCTGGGATCGGTCGGACCTTCGCCGCTGACTGCGCGCGACAATTCTCGAGTTTCTTACCTCGAACGGTGGAAGGTTATTTCGATGAAAATCTCCCGACAGATCGTCGTTTTTGATGCCGCAGATCTGGCATTGGAAAGCAGCTTCTGGGCCGGCCTGTTGGGCGGCACGGTCGACGCGGATGACGACTGGCACACAGTGTCCGTCGACGGCGAACCGCGGCTGGCCATCCAACTTGCGCCCGATCACGTCCCGCCGCAGTGGCCCGGCGGAACACCGCAGCAGATCCACCTCGACCTTTTCGTCGAGAACATCAAGTCCGCCCACGACGAGGCGATCGCCGTTGGCGCCACGCTGTTGAAGCCCGCTCCTGACATCGGATCGACCTCGGGGTACCAGGTCTACGCGGACCTGCGGGGCACCCGTTCTGCCTCTGCTGGGGGTGATTGCACAGGGGACGAAAGACCCTAGTCGGAGCCGCGGACCGGGCAGATCATGAA
>JBPCPG010000081.1:0-7454 GCA_050999445.1 Nakamurella sp.
GTCAGCTGCTGGATGCACGTGGGCGTCACACCGTTCGCCGGTTCCACCGTGTTCGTGGCCTGCATGGATCTGGTCAACCCGGTACTGAACGATGCTCACCGATGGCGCCAGCGCGCCGATCATGACGAGCTCACCGGGCTGCTGCGGCGTGGGCCGCTGATGGAGAGCCTGCAAGAATCGCTGGCTGCCGCCGAGCGGGTGGTTTTTGCGTTTTCCGACGTCGACGGCCTCAAGTGGATCAATGACACGCACGGCCACGCCGCCGGCGATCACGTGTTGGCCGTGATCGGCCGCCGACTGCAACAGTGCGCACCACCCGGCTGTCTTCTCTCGCGGCTTTCCGGCGACGAATTCGTGATGGCCCGAATTCTGTCGGCGGACGCCGACGATGCCGTACCTCAGGTGGTGGCGGAACTCGTCGATGCGATCCAGCGATCGCTGGTTGAGCCCATCGCCTGGGGCGATAGTTTGCTGAGCGTCTCGATGAGTACCGGCGTGGCCGTCAGCCGCCCGGACGAGGCGCAGGATCCGCTGTTCGCCAGAGCCGACGCCGCGAT
The DNA here is from genome assembly GCA_050999445.1 of Nakamurella sp. GTDB lineage: Bacteria > Actinomycetota > Actinomycetes > Mycobacteriales > Nakamurellaceae > Nakamurella. The sequence continues at coordinate 558 of JBPCPG010000081.1, forward strand.
GTACGCCCAGAAGACGGCCCGACGCGCTGCTCGCCTGCTCCCGTCACCGCGCGAGGGCTGACCAGGACGGCCCACCGCAATTCGAGTCGGGGTACGGCCGGGCGGTTTAGAATTGCCGAATGTGCCGAAACATCACCGAACTCCGCGGCCTGGAACCGGCCGCCACCGACGAAGAAGTCGAAGCCGCGGCGCGGCAGTACGTGCGCAAGGTGAGCGGCATCCAGAAACTGACCGACGCCAATCGCGCGCCGTTCGAAGCCGCGGTCGCCGAGATCACCCACATTACCGGGCATCTGCTCGCCGACCTCCCGGCCCGCAAGCAGCCGCCGGCCACCGTGCCGCCGCTGCGCCGACCGGAGGTGCGAGCGCGGATCGCGGCGAAGTCGGCGGCGGCCGTCAGCTGAGCAGGCTGCGGATGTCGTCGGCGGTCAGCGCGGCCGAGCCCGCCGCGCCGTCGTTCATCACGCTGGAGAACAGCTTGGCCTTGCTCTCCTTGAGCGCCATCACCTTTTCCTCGATGGTGCCCTTCGCGACCAGTCGGTAGACCATCACGGTCTTCTGCTGTCCGATGCGGTGCGCCCGGTCGACGGCCTGCGCCTCCGTGGCTGGATTCCACCACGGGTCCAACAGAATGCAGTAGTCGGCTTCGGTCAGATTGAGTCCGAAGCCGCCGGCTTTCAGACTGATCAGGAATACCGGCGCGTTGCCGGTACTGAATTTCTGCAGCACGTCGGCTCGCCGTCGCGTCGAGCCGTCCAGGTAGCAGTAGTCCACTCGGGCCGCGTCCAACCGGGTGCGAACCTTGCCGAGGAACGACGTGAACTGGCTGAATACCAGCACGCGATGTCCCTCGGCGATCACGTCGTCGAGTTGCTCCATCAGCGCGTCCAACTTCGTCGAGGGCACGGCGGCATATTTCTCGTCGATCAACGAGGCGTCCAGGCTGAGCTGACGCAAGAGGGTCAGCGAGCGGAAGATGACGAATCGGTTCTTGTCCAGGTCACCGATCAGACCCAGCACCTTCTGCCGCTCGCGCTGCAGGTGGGTCTGGTAGATCTTCTGATGTCGCGGGTTGAGTTCCAGTTCGATGACCTGCTCCTGCTTGGGCGGCAGTTCCTTGGCCACCAGTTCTTTGTTGCGCCGCAACATCAACGGCCGTATCCGACGGCGCAGCTGATCCAGCTTGTCGGTTTCGGCGAGCCTTTCGATCGGCTTCTGGTAGTACTCGGCGAAGCGTGCCGGGCTGCCGAAGAGTCCGGGCGCGGTAATGGAGAACAGCGACCAGAGTTCCAGCAGATTGTTTTCCATCGGCGTCCCGGTGATCGCCAATTTGAATCCGGTGGCCAGACTCTTTGCATTCTTGAAGCCGAGCGAATGGTGATTCTTCACGAATTGGGCCTCGTCGAGAATCAGCCCCGCCCACTCCTGGTCCTGGTATGCGTCGAACTCGAGTCGGAACAGCGCGTACGACGTGATCACCACATCGGCAGCCCCGGCCAGTTCCGCGATGGGCACGCCGCGGCGGCCGCTGGTCTCGGTGATGGTCACCACGGCCAGGTTCGGTGCGAATTTCGCCGCTTCGGATTTCCAGTTGCCTACGACGCTGGTGGGCGCGACCACGAGGAACGGCGGGCAGGAGACCGGCCCGGACACCGCCCTGGCGATCAGGGCCAAGGCCTGGATCGTCTTGCCGAGTCCCATGTCGTCGGCCAGAATCCCACCCAGTCCGGCGTCGTACAAGAAGGAAAGCCAATCGAAACCCACCTGCTGGTAGGGCCGGAGTGACGCGGTGAAATCGGCGGGCAATTCTAGGTGCCGGATTTCCGAAACATCCAACAGACCGCTGACCCGCTGGTGCCAGGCCGAAGCTTGCTCGTCGATCACCCCCAACTGCTGCAATTCGTCCCACAGACTGGCCTGGAACCGACTGACCCGCACCGTGTTCTCGGGCGCATCGTGCAGGAGCCGGGCTTCCTCGATCAATCGTCGGAGTTGGCGGAACTTCTCGGATTCGAGCGGGAAATAGGTACCGCTGGGCAGAATCATGAAGTCCTGCTGTTGCGCCAGCGCCAGGAAGATGTCCTGCAGCGCCACCATCTCGCCGTCGACGGTGACGGTGATCTGCAGATCGAACCAGTCCCGTCCGTCGCTCGGCTCGCCCGAGATCCCCACCACTGCATCGTTGTCGGCTGCCCGGTAGTTCACCGTCCCGCGAATGTCCAGGTGCACGACGGAATCCGCCAACTCGGGTAGCACCTCGGCCACGAATCCGACCGCCTGCATACCGACGAGAACTCCCTCCCCGGACAGTCGACCGAACACCAGCAGATCTTCGCTCGAGGACACCGAGTTCGGCAGTTGTTCGAGGAGGTTCGACTCGGTGGGGACATCCCGGTAGGCAGCACCGCGGTGATCGGGCCACAGCGCCTGCTCGACGTCGGTTCCGGCGTACCGCCAGCCCCAGCGAAAGGTCAGTCGGTGGTCGGGCAGATGCACCAGAGTCAGCCAGAGTTCGGGCGGCACCGGTGCTGGCACCTGGAACGACTCATCCCGGGAAACCACCGGAATCCGTTGCCGCAACACTGGCAGGTATGTGCCGAGAAACTTCTCCTCGTCGGCGGACGGAATCTGCTGCCGTCCACTGTCGAGCAACGCGACGAGTTGTTCGCTGGGCGCCGACCGGAATTGGAGCAGCCGAAGCGGCCGCTCGCGCAGCGGCAGCCCGCTGCTGACCGCCGGCCAGGTCGCCAGTCCACGCACCGGATCACCGAGCAGCAATCCCTGTTCCGTCTCCTGCTTCGGATGCACCAGAACCTGCAGTGCCAGCCCATCCACGGCGCGTGCGACGTCGAGCACCAGGTCCACCGGATCCGCCGCCATCGCGACCGGCTGCTGGGCCCTGTCCGACCCGATCAGAGCGATGTTCAGTTCCTCGGCGCGACCCAGCAGATCCCAGACGGCGCCGCTGGTGACCTGCTCCAGGCGGATCCAGGCGGGCGCCGAGCCGTATTGGTGAGCGGTCGATCCGTTGGCCACAGCGGCGACGGCCGCCAGCCAGTTCAGGTGATCCGGCCGCGGCCGGCTTCGGCCGTACCCGAAATAGTCGAGGTTCGACCAGGTGATTCCGGTGCGGATCCAGCGGCCGGCACTACCCAACTGGACCGGACGGATGCCCAACCCGGCCGCTTCCGGAAGGTGGCTTCGGGATCCTGCGCCGGCGGGGCCGGTCGGCGGCAACAGTTCGAACTGCAGACCCAGGAAGAGGGCCTCGGTCTCGCTGCTGGTCCGGTCCTGCTCCATCAGGCCGGAGAGCGTCCGCTCCCAGGCTGGGCGGGCGGGCACCGTCGGATCGCGGCGCTGGGAGAGCCCGGTGATTATCAGCGCGACGACGTGCTTGCAGTTCATGTGGACCGGGCACGTACAGATTCCCGTCAGGGCCGTCACCGACGATCGGTCGATGGACAGCGAGACTTCGACCCGATAGGGACGCGGGGTGCCACCCCGGACCAAACCGGACAACCGTAGCGGCTTCTCACCGATCTCGACGCTGGAGACGGTCCCGCGGCGTGCGTAGTCAAGACCCTTCTGCAAGGTGACGGAGCCGACCAGCCGACTGAGCGAGAAGACGTCGATCACCGCTGCACCGGACCGGTCGCTTCCCCCACCCGGAGCAGCCTACGGCCCGTCGGGGCCGTCGGGTACGGTCGGCGGATGGCAACCCTGGTTACCTTCCACGCCCATCCGGATGACGAATCGATCGCCACCGGCGGGGTGATGCGCAAGGCTGCGGACGAAGGACACCGGGTGGTGCTGGTCATCGGAACCCGCGGCGAACACGGCGAGGTCCCGGACGGCTTTCTGGCCGACGGCGAACAGCTGTGGGAACGCAGGGTTGTCGAGACCCAAGCCGCCGCAGCCATTCTGGGCGTGGCTCGGGTGGAGTTTCTCGGCTACCGCGATTCCGGCATGATGGGGGAACCGACCAACGACCTGCCCGGATCGTTCTGGACTGCGCCGGTCGAGGAGGCTGCGCTGCGGCTTGCCGCGATCCTTCGCGAAGAGCACGCGGACGTGCTCACCAGCTATGACGACAACGGTGGCTACGGCCACCCCGACCACATCCAGGTGCACCGCGTCGGCAAACGGGCCGCCGAGTTGGCCGGAGTTGACCGCGTCTACCAGGGCACCATGAATCGCGACCACATGCGGCGGGGGATGGAAGCCTTCGCCGAGCAGGCGAAGGTGGCCGGCATCGAAATGCCGGACCGCGGTGACGACGCCGAATTCGGCAAGCCCGAGTCGGAGATCACCGCGCGGGTCGACGTCAGCGCCTACTCGAAGCCAAAGCGAGCAGCGATGCGCGCCCACGCCAGCCAGATCAGCGAAGAGTCGTTCTTCCTGGCGATGCCGGACGAAGCGTTCGGCTACAGCTTCGGTACCGAGTGGTTCATCCGAGAGGGTCAGGGTCCCGGAATCACCGAGACCGACCTGATGGCCGGCCTGTAGCCGCCCCCGCCGTCACCGTTTCTCGCGCCAGGTCCGCTCGAACGGCAGCCGCCACGCATGCGGGGCAACCAGTTGATGAATGGCATTGGGCCCCCACGTTCCCGGTGGGTAGATCTTCACCGCCGGCGGGTCCTCCAGCAGCGGAATCGAGCGCTCCCACAGACTTTCGATGCCTTCGGCCGTGGTGAACAGGGTGTGATCGCCGCGCATCGCGTCCAGGATCAGCCGCTCGTAGGCCTCGAGAACCTCCGCGGCCCGGTCGGTCTCCTGGGTGGCGAACTGCATGCTGAGCTTGTCCAAGCGCATGCCCGGCCCAGGACGCTTGCCGTAGAACGACAACGAGACCTTAGAGGCATCCGCCAGTTCGAACGTCAGGTGGTCCGGACCCTGGGATCCGACGCCGGAACCGGCGGGGAACATGCTCTTGGGCGCCTCCTTGAAGGCGATGGAGATGATCCGCTGGCCCTCCGCCATCTTCTTTCCGGTGCGCAGGTAGAACGGCACGCCGGCCCAGCGCAAGTTGTCGATGCGGGCGCGCAGGGCGATGAACGTCTCGGTGTCCGAGTCCGGCGCAACTCCCGCTTCGTTCCGATAGCCCTGGTACTGCCCGCGCACCACGTGTTGCGGCTCGATCGGGAGCAGCGACCGGAAGACCTTGTTCTTCTCCTCGCTGATGGCACGCGGTTCCAGCGCTGTCGGCGGCTCCATGGCGACGAACGCCAGCACCTGGAACAGGTGGGTCACGACCATGTCCTTGTAGGCACCGGTGGACTCGTAGAACTCTGCGCGACGGTCCAGTCCGAGGGTTTCCGGAATGTCGATCTGGATGTGGTCGATGAAGTTGCGGTTCCAGATCGGCTCGAACAAGCCGTTGGCGAAGCGGAAGGCGAGAATATTCTGCGCCGGTTCCTTGCCGAGAAAATGATCGATACGGAAGATCTGGCTCTCGAAGAAGGTTTCGTGGACCTGATCGTTCAGCGCGATGGCACTGTCCAGATCGGTGCCGAACGGCTTCTCCATCACCACCCGCGACCGCTGCACCAGGTCGGCGTCCTTCAGCATGGTGATGACGGCGAGCGCCGCCTTGGGCGGGACGCTGAGGTAGTGCAAGCGCAGCACTTCGGCGCCGAGGTCGGCTTCTGCCTTGGCCACCGCGGCAGCCAGAGCCTGGGGTCCGGCGCTCTGCGGAACGTAGTGCAGCCTGCCGGCGAACAGGTCCCACTGTTCGTCGGTCAGCTTGTGCGTTCCGAACTCGGCGATCGCCTGCCGGGCGAACGACCGGAACTCGACGTCGGTCATGTTCTCCAGCGAGGTTCCCACCACCTGGATGTCCGGGGTGAGGGACGACAGCGACAGGTGGGTCAGCCCAGGAATCAGTTTTCGCCTGGCCAGGTCACCGGTCGCGCCGAACAGCACGACCACGTGCGGAGAGATGTGCTCCCGCAGACTCCGCGACGGGCGCGCACCTGGCGCGGGATAGGCGATGCTCTCGGTGTTCACCGGAATGTCGGCATTCGAAGTGGCCATCCGCACATGCTCGCACCTCCGGACCACGCCGGGACCACCGGTCTTCGCCGTTCGTCCGCAAGTCTGCGTCCGGAGGACCGACCCGCCATCGCTCGAGCTGTCGGAAACCGCACCGCCCGGAGGATGTCGTTGCTGCCCCGGGTCATGACCGGGAACTACCCACCGGAGGTGAAGGCGGAGCGGCGGCCGGTTCCCGTTCGGCGCCGGCGGCGCTTTGTTCCACTTCCAGCAGTTGCTCTCCGCGGCGCTCCTTGTCGTAGGCTTCCCGCCCGCCGCGGAGGCCGAACAGGTGTTTGGACAGCAGCAGATACAGGACGGCGGCGACGTTGATGATCAACGCGCCGGCGCGGGTCAGGGTGATCCCGACCAGCAGGTCCCGTACTTCCAGGGGCAGAAAGATGGAGGTGGCAACGACGGCGAAGTACTCACCCCACCGTTTGAGCCGCCACAGACCGATTCCTTCGACGAGTTCCAGCACGGCGTAGGCGGCCAACCCGATCGCGATCAGGGTGAGGCGACCCGGTGCCTGATCCAGAGCCTTCTGCAGGTCCCGGACCAGCGCCAGTTGGTCGACGTGGATGCCGACGGCGCGGAAGGCCGGCAGGTCCCGGTCCACCGCGGCCTGAATCGAGTCGTGGGCGTCTCGGAACTTCAGCACCGCCCAGACAGCGAAACCCAGCAGAACGGCGCGAATGAACCGTTCGATGGCCAGTAGTCGCAGGATGGTCGCCTGCCGCAACGCCTTGCCGCGCAGCACCAGCGGCGCGTCCTGGGCCGGGCCGGTGGAGCCGGGGGCGCCGAGGATGAAGTCGCCGCACCGCAGACACCGCCACGTCTCACCCAGCGCGCTCTGCCCGCGAAGCC
>JBPCPG010000113.1:0-15689 GCA_050999445.1 Nakamurella sp.
GACCCTGAGCGCGCAGGGCACTCTCGGCGGCCTTCGCGACCAGGAAGGACCCACGCGGCATGATCTGGTATTGCAGGTCCCAGTCCTGCAAGGAAGTATCGGCCAGCGATCCGGCCCGGGTGATGCCCGCATTGTTCACGATCAGATCGATGCCGCCGAAGGCGACGATGCCCGCGGCGATTCCCGCTTCGACGGCCTGGTGATCGGTGACGTCCAGAACAACCCCGACAGCCCGATCCGGGCCGCCCAACTCTGCCGCGACCTCCTCACAACCTGCCTTGTTGATATCCCCGATGATGACGTTCGCACCGTGCTCCGCCAACAATCTGACGGTGGCCAGCCCTATTCCGGAAGCACCCCCGGTCACCAGCGCAATGCGCCCGGCCAGCGCCTTCGGCGCCGGGCGGCGCTTGAGTTTGTCCTCCTCGAGCTGCCAGTAATCGACGTTGAACTTCTCCGCCTCATCGACCGGCCGGTACGTGGAAACGCCTTCGGCGCCACGCATCACGTTGATGGCGTTGAGGTAGAACTCGCCGGCCACCCGTGCGGTTTGCTTGTCCGCGCCGAAGGAGAACATTCCGACGCCTGGCACCAGTACGACCGCCGGGTCGGCGCCGCGCATGGCCGGCGACGACGACGTGGCGTGCCGGTCGTAATAGGCCTGATATTCCACCCGATATTCCGCGTGCAATTCTTTCAAGCGCGTGACAACCTCGTCGATCGGCGCATCCGGAGCGGTGTCCAAGAGCAGCGGGCGCACCTTGGTCCGCAGGAAATGGTCGGGACAGGACGTACCCAGCGATACCAGTCTGGCATGTCTGTCGCGGGACATGAAGTCCAGAACCACTTCGCCGTCATCGAAATGACCGACCTGGCGACGATCTGCGGATGCTACCGCCCGCAGATGCGGGAACAGCTCCGCTGCCCGTTCGCGGCGGCCCTGCCCATCGAGGATCCGACCGGCCGTTCTGGCGCCGAACGGTTCGGGAACGGAGTTCGCATCCAGGTAATCCTGAGCCTGTCCGATGATCTGCAGGTTGCGCTGTTCCACCTCATCGCTGGTCGTCCCCCAGGCGGTGAGACCGTGTCCACCGAGGACGGCACCGATCACCGCGGGATTGCGGGCGATTTCGGCGAGTGTCCGGCCCAGCTCCCAACCCGGCCGCCGCCACGGTACCCAGGCAACGGCCCCGCCCCAGATCTTCTGCACCAGCGCCTCGCCATCTGCCGCGCAGGCCAGCGCGATGACGGCATCCGGATGCAGGTGATCGACGTGGTCGTACCCGACCAGTCCGTGCATCGGTGTATCGATGGACGGAGTCGCACCGCCGGCGCCGAAGGCGCAGAACGGGAAATAGCCCACCATCTCATCCTCGAATTCAAGCCCTCGGTACACGCCGTCCAGCGCGCGCACCCGATCGAGTTCCAGCACCGCCAGCCCGGCCGCCTGGAGCGTGCCGAGATCGCCACCAGATCCCTTGACGTACAACAACTCCACTTCTGCACCTGTTGCAGGGCTGAGCTGGCGAACCTTCACCGAGGTGTTGCCGCCGCCGTAGTTGGTCACCGTCGGATCGGAGCCGAGGCGGTTCGACCGACCCAACAATTGCGCAACGCCGCTCGGTTGGTCATCGGTGGAAGCAGTCTTCACATCGGCCCCATTGATATCTGCGGTGCTATTCATGGTCGCTCCTTGACTTGCTGGAAATGGAATCTTCGGCCTCGGCCGTCGAGAACTTGCCCTGCGTGAGATTGTCGCGTCGCTCACTGATGTCGTGCCGCGCAAAAAACTTCGCCATCGCGGATGCCGGGAGCGGAACCACACCGCCCATCGCAAGTGCGATCGCCCGGACCTCTGCGCCCTTCACCGCCATGGCCGAAACACCGTCGACGCCGCGGGCGGTCGGCGCGATCGCGACGATGCCATGATTGCCCAACAGAATCAGCTGGGGTAATTCACCATCTTCGTCCCATCGTCGTTCCAGAGCCTGATGGACGACCCGTCCGAGTTCCAGGCCAGGGCTTGCATAGGGTACGAACAGCGGTCTGCCGACCACGACCGCCTCGTCCGAATAGACCCAGTGCTGATAGGCGGCTTCCGCGTGCACCGAGGCCAGGATGCCGACCACCGCGGTCGGATGCGTGTGTCCGACGAAGGCAGCCGGCGCGACAGCCTGAACTGCGACATGCACCAGGGCCTCGATGGATGCGCGGCAGCGACGATCATCCACCACTCCCGCATCCAGCGCCGCGGTCAGGTCGGCCTGGGTGCTTCCCGGATTTTCCAGCAACTCGATCAGGGGCGCGATCTCCACCGCGACGAAGTCCTCCGCCGTCGCGGAGGCCATGTTGGATCCCGACGCCTTCACCATCACCCAGCCGTCGGTAAGGCGCTGAGAAGTGTTGCCCTCGGCCAGGATCACCAAGTTCCGCTCTGGCCGCCCGAGGCTGCGCGTGAGGTCGATCAACTCCTGGCTGACCAACTCCGGCTGATGCAGCGCCGTCATCGGGCACCTCCGTATCTTCTGTTGGTCAGACCGTTCAGCAGGGCGGCGAACACCAGCACCACACCCAGGGCCAGCAGCTGGTACTGCGATCCGGCATTGCCCTCGAACGACAGGCCGATGCCCAGATTGAGCCAGACGATCAGCAACGTCGCCAGCACCACGCCGGCCACTCGGCCAATACCACCGGTGATCGCAACACCACCCAGGACCGCGATCGTGATCGCCGGCAGCGCCATTCCGTTTCCCGAGGTCCCCGCGTCCGGCCTGGCCGAAGCGAATTGAGCGACCGTGACCACGGCGACCAGCCCCGAGATGACTCCGGCCAGCACGTAGGCCCGAAATCGGGTCGCCTTCACATTGATGCCGGCCCATTGGGCCGCGATATCGTTCGTGCCCACCGCATACAGTCGACGGCCCAGGGTCGTCCGGGCGACTATCAGCCAGATCACGATGACGGTCGGAATCAGAAAGGTGAAGATGCCGAGCGGGAAGTTCGGGATGTCGCGGCCGATCAGGGGTAGTTCGACAGAGTCGGCCATCGAGGAGAAGAGACCCTGGATGGGCTTCGTGGCGATCGGCGCCTGATCGTTGATGACGATCGCCAACGAAGCGAAGGCATAGTAGGTCGCCAAGGTGCTGATGAGGGCGGGAAAACCGATGTAGGCGATCAGAAACCCGTTGACCGCACCACACAAGCCGCCGAACACGGCGGCCAACACGATTGCACCCCAGAGCGGCCAATTCCATTCACCGTAGGCGAATCCGAAGATCATCCCGGTCAGCGAGACGATGGACCCGACCGAGAGATCAATGCCACCACGGCCGGACATGATCACCAGCATCTCGGCGAGGCCGAGCATCACCAGTGGCACCGCGTTGATCAACGCCTGCGCGAGATAGTCGGGATCGTACGAGGCCGTCAGGTAGTCGCCGGCGCTCATGATGAAGAAGACCACCAGCACGACCACGATCAGGATGGCGAGTAGCACGATCCGCTGCGTCAACACAGCCCGGAGCAGTTTCGATCCGGTGGATTCGGAGGCATTCGGTGGTCGCGACGGCGGCCCGGCTGCCGCATCGGGCTTCGTGTCGATGACCGGTGTGCTCATACCGTTCTCCTTGTCCGCTGCCGCAGCAGGTCCGCGCCGACGGCGACGATGATGAAAACGCCGACGAACAAGTTGGACAGGTCGGAACTCCAGCCGAGTTGGGTGACTCCCGAACTCACCGTCTGCACCAGCAGCGCGCCCAGTACTGTGCCCAGGACTGATCCGCGGCCGCCCATGATCGAAGTGCCGCCGATGACGACGGCCGCGATGACCCCCAGTTCCTGACCGGACCCCACCGATTGGTCGAGGGTGGCGGTGCCCTGGGCGATCACGAAACAGGAGCCGAGCCCGACCAGCACTCCGGTGATCACATACGCCATCAGGACACGGCGTTGAACCCGCACGCCGGCCAGCCGCGCCGCCGCAGGATCACCGCCGATCGCGTAGAAGTGCCTGCCGCCGGCCGTATATCGCAGGTACCACCAGGCGAACGCGGCGACGACGACGGTGACCAGGAATGCGTACGGAATACCGAACACGCGACCTGCCGGGCCACGGCCGAAGACCGCGAGCGTGGTGGGAATGTGGTTGATCGTGCTGGATCCGAAGACCTGGAGCCCCAGCCATTGGAAAAGATTCGCGGTGCCGAAGGTGATGATGATGGCGTGAACCCGCCCGTAGGCGATCAACAAACCATTGATGAAACCCAACACCGCACCGACTGCGACGGCGACGAGAATGGCGAGCGGTAGCGAGATTCCCGAATTCACCATCACCTTCGCGGTGATGGCCGAGCAGACCATGACCGCGCCACCGACCGAGACGTCGATGCCACCGGAGATGATGATGATGGTCATTCCCACGCCCATCAGGGCAACCGGGGCGGTCGCGACGAGAAGGGCGCGCAGCGAGCCGGGGTCCAGGAAGGCGGGAGTGGTGAAATAGAGGATCGCCCAGAGCACGATGACGGCTCCGATCAACACCACTTCCGGTCCCGTCACCGGCGAGGGCAGGATCCGACCCCTGACCTTCGGCGGGGCGGCCGGCTCCCCGGCCGGCCGGTCCAGCGGACCGCGGACCGGAACGGGTGGTGCGCTCATCCAGCACTCCTTCCTGTCTCTGCTGGGACGATTCCGGTTCCGGTAGCCACAACACCCGCTGCGGGTGGTTCCGTGTCGGCTGCGGGTGGTGCGGCGTCGGCTGGGCGAGGTTCCGGATCGACTGCGTGGGGTGCGGCGTCAGCAGGGCGAGGTTCCGGATCGACTGCGTGGGGTGCGGCGTCAGCAGGGCGAGGTTCCGGATCGGCTGCGTGTGGTGCGGCGTCAGATTTGCCCGATTCAGCTTCGGGGTCGCCTGGCTCGGCGGCACCTGCAGCCGCGGCAAGCACATCGACCTGAGTGGCGTCCGGCCCAAATTGAGCGGTGGTGGTGCCGCCGCGCACCACCAACAACCGGTCGGAAATCCGCAGTGCCTCGGCAAGGTCGGAGGTCACCACCAGAACGGCCGACCCCGCCTCCGCGAGTTCGGTGATGATGCGATGAATCTCCTCCTTGGCGCCGACGTCGACACCCTGCGTCGGTTCGGCCAGCACGAGAACCTCGGGACGCTCGACCAATTGCCTGGCCAGCACCACCTTCTGGGCATTGCCACCGGACATCGCACCGATGAACTGCTTCTCGCTGGGAGTCTTCACGGCGAGCCGCGTGATCATGTCCTTTGCGATGGTGCGTTCCCGACCACGATCCATCCAGCCACCGAATTTCGACAGCAGCGGAAGGTGGCCGGCGGAGATGTTGAACGCGATGGGCTGGAAGGAGAACATGCCCTCCAGCTTCCGATTTGCGGGCAGCAGCGCGATACCCAGCTTCTGCGCCTCCCGTGGCGATCTCGGTGCGATCACCTTGCCGCCCAGGAGGATCTTTCCGGCGGTCGCCTGATCCATTCCATAGATGGTTGCCGCGATCTCGGAGACGCCGGAGCCGACAAGGCCGTAGAGCGCTACGATCTCGCCCGGCCGGACCGAGACATTCACCGAATGGAACTTGCCGGCGACACCCAGGTCCTGTAGCACCAGCCGAGCCGGGGCGTCGGGAATGGCTCGCTCTCCCCGCTCGTCGTTCAAGATGCCACCGACCATCAGCTCGGCGATCTGTCGTACCGTGAGCTTTTCGATCTGATAGGTGCCGATGGTGCTGCCGTCGCGCATGACCGTCACCTCGTGAGCGATCCGGAACAGCTCGTCGAGTCGATGCGAGATGTAGATGACGGCGACGCCGGAGTCGGTCAATCGGCGCACGACGCCGAACAGCACCTCGATCTCCGCATCGGTCAGAATGGCCGAAGGTTCGTCCAGGATCAGAATCTTCGCATTCCCGGCCAGAGCTTTGGCAATGGAGACCTGCTGCTGCTCGGCGATCGACAACGATCCGAGCGTCACCGTCGCATAGCGGCCGGGTAATCCGAGAAGTTGCAACAACTCGACGACCTTGGCATTCTGTGCGGCCCAGTCGACCCGAATACCCTTGCGCATCTCCCTACCGGTGAAGATGTTCTCCGACACCGTGAGTTCTGCGAACAGCTGCGGTTCCTGGTAGACGGTCGCGATGCCGAGCGCCATCGCGTCCACTGTGCTGGTGATGGCCACCGGCGCACCCTCGAACTCGATACTCCCGGAATCGGCGGACTCGGCACCAGAGATTATCTTGATCAGCGTCGACTTTCCGGCGCCGTTCTCACCGACGAGGGCATGGACCTGACCGGCTCGGACCGTCATATCGGCATGCCGTATTGCCCGGACCGCTCCGAATCGTTTGGAGATGCCTCTGACGTCAAGTCTGGCCAACCCGGAATCAGGCGGTCCCGACGACTGTCCACTCGCGGTACTGGTCACTGCATCTCGCTCCTGGTCCTGGTGTTGGACAAGCCACGCATGTTGGTCGGCGGTTGAGCGACGCCGGTGTCCGGTACTTTCCATCCCGACACCGGCCCGCGCCACAAACTGACAATTTCAGGGACAACCTGACAAGACGACAACGGCGGTCAGTAGTTGAACTGATCGACGTTCTGCTTGGTGATGGACAGAGCCGGGCCCAGCAGCAGCACCTTGGTGGCAGCGTCGTACTTGACGGCCGGCAGCTTGTCGGTGACCTTGTTGGTGGCAGCAAAAGTCTTGCCAGCGGCCAACTGCTCGCCGGCCCAGGCCGTCAGGTAACCGAGGTTCTGCACATCCCACAGGATCGACGCGGAGGATGAACCGTCGGCCAGGTAGTCCTTCATCGACTGCGGAGTGCCGAGCCCCACGGTGAACACCTTGCCGATCTTGTCTGCGTCCCGGACCGCCTGGGCAACGCCCGGTGCGGAGGAGGTGCACTCCCCGACCAGTCCGGTGAGGTCCGGGTGGGCATTGAGCAGGTTGGTCGCCTGCTTGGTGGCCTCGTTCTGGTCCTCACCGGCGTAGACGGTGTCGACGATCTGCGCGTTCGGGTACTTGGAAGCCGTATACGCCTTCTGCACCTTGATCCAGGCGTTGAGATTTGCGGCAGTCTGACCGCAGGAAACGATCGCGTATTTGCCCTTGCCACCCATGGCCTTCATCAATGCGTCGGTCAGGCCCTCGCCAATTCCCTGCTCGGAGGCCTGGTTGACGAACACCGAACGAACCGAGGTCGGGGCGTCGGTATCGGCCGTGGCGACCTTGATCCCGGCGGCAGAGGCCTGCTTGAGCAGCGGCGCCATCGAATCAGGATCGTTCGGCGCGACGATGAGTACGTCGACCTTCTGCTGGATGTAGGACCTGACGATGTCGGCCTGCGCGGCCGCATCGGCCTTCACCGGACCCTGGTACAGCCATTCGACATCCGGAAGGGCTGCGGCAGCTGCCTTACCGCCGGCATTCATGGCCTCGAAATATGGAACCCCCTGCAACTTCGGCACAAAGGCGATCTTGAACTTCTTTCCCGAAGCCGGCGCGGCGCTGCCGGACGATGCTGCGGGCGCGGAAGAGGCAGCAGGCCCGGAGGAGGCAGCAGCCGCACTCGACGGCGCCCCGCTCGACGGAGCCGCCGCCGAGGACGGAGCTGCTGCCGAGGACGGTGCGCCTGCGGAGGACGGTGCGCCTGCGGCGGCCGGGGTGGACGGCGCCGCAGCATTGGACGTGCCGCTCGAATCATTTTTCTTCGAGCAACCGGTCAGCGTCATCGCGGCTGTCAGGCCGAGCGCGACGACGACTGTGAGTGTGCGGGTGGGGCGCATTCTTCTCTCCCATTGACGGAGCCGGCGCACGGAGCGCGACAGCTGTTCGAATCAGCCCGTTCTCGAGCCGACTTGAGCGAAACCGCCGTATCACGGGTGATCTCGTCTCTTCGATGACGACCGAGGATTTCGCATACTCGGTGTATTCCTGCAACAAGCGCCAAGATGGTGCCGCGGTACCGACGATGGATCGCGTTAGCAGCCGGCACGTATCTTCTGTTCGGCGGCGCCGGACTCGATGGAACGCAGGTCCTGATATCGACCCAGCGCGTCGGCCCACGCATCGGACGGATGAGGCTCGTAAAGCCGTATCTCGGTACTGTTCGCGACGGCCGCGCGAATTTGCTCCGGTCCGTCGAATTCGCCGAGCGCGGCCAATTGGACGGCGCCGTTGCCCAGAGCGGTCGCTTCTGTTGGCCCACAGTGGACCGGCAGGCCAGTAGCATCGGCGGTCAGTTGGGAGAGCAAGGCGTTGTTGGCACCACCGCCGACGATGTTGACGCTGGGCGCACGAACACCGGTCGCAAAGGCAATGTCGTCGGCTACCGCCCGGTAACCCAGAGCCAGGGAATCGAGCACGCACCGAGTGATCGCGTCGATCGACTGCGGCACCGGAATCCCGTTGCGAGCGCAGTAGTTCTGGATGCGCGCGGGCATGTCGCCCGGCGCGAGGAACTCGACGGCATCGGGGTTGATGACGCTGATCAATCCAGGTGCTGCCCCGGCCATTGCCGTCAGCTCTGCGTAATCGAGATCGCTGCCCGCACGGGCCCACTGTCTGCGGCACTCCTGCAGAATCCACAGACCCATGACGTTGCGAAGCAACCGGACGGTACCGGCATAGCCGCCTTCGTTCGTCAGATTCGTCCGCTGGGACTCCCGGCTGATCACCGGTCGGAGTACCTCCACGCCGACCAGGGACCAGGTTCCCGACGAGATGAACAGACCGCCCGGTGCGGCAAACGGTACGGCCGCCACGGCGCTGGCCGTGTCATGAGCCGGCGGAAGGACGACGCGTGCGCCGGTCAGCGCCCCGGTCGCCAGACCGGAGCTCAATCCTCCGACGTCGGTGCCCGGCGCGACCACCTCGGGCAGCATGTGGACAGGAATGTTCAGTGCTGTCAGAAGTTCGGTGGCCCAACGATTTCCGGCCATGTCGTAGGCGCCCGAGGTGGAGACTGCGGTGTACTCCGACACCAGTGCGCCGCTGAGCCGATGATGAAAGAGATCCGGCATCATCAGGAGCGTTTTCGCGCCCGAAAGGCGGTCCGGATTGGTCCGGACATCGGCCATCAACCCGAAAATCGTGTTGATGGCCAGGATTTGGACACCCGTGGCGGAGTAGATGCGCTCGGGTCCGAGCAGGGCCAGCGCATCGGTCAACGACTGGGTGTTGCGCGGGTCGCGATAGCTGATCGGGTCGTCGACCAATTCGCCGGCAGTGGAGATCAATCCGTAGTCGACACCCCAGGTGTCGACGCCGACGCTGGAGATCGCCCGGTGACCGGCGCCCAATTCCGCCAGTCCGGCCACCACTCGCGTCCACAGCTCCTCGATGTCCCACCGCAACAGCCCCGCGCAGCCTCGCGATCGGGTCGGGAACCGGTTGATGATCTCGACGGCCAGCTTGCCGCCGTCGAAGGAGACCGCCGTGACCCGACCGCTTTCGGCGCCGAGGTCCACGGCGGCCACGGTCCTGGGCGTCATCGGGCGACCCCCTGCGGCCGGCGGCCGGACGACGGTTTCGGCACCGCGACGGCGGGTCCCGGAACGGTGTGGATGGGGACCCCGAGAACCGCCCACTCGGAAACCACGTCGTCATCGATGCCGTCGTCGGTGTACATGGCGTCGATCTGGGTGGTTGCGGCAAAGGAATGCAGGCCGAACCCGCCGACCTTCGACGAATCGAACAACCCGTAGACGCGATGGCAAGCGTTCGTCATGAACTGCTTGGTCTGCGCCTCCTCGGCCGACAGATCCATCAATCCGTGGACGGTGGAGATACCGATGACCCCGAAGAAGCCCTTGTTGATCCGGCCGCGACCGGCCAGAACGTCGCCGATGGGGCCCACCATCGACCCGGCGGATCGGCGCAGGACTCCACCCGGCATCAGCACCATGGCCGACGACTGCTCCATCAGCAGCACCGCAAGGCGCAGACCGTTCGTCACGACCACCAAATCCCGGCGATCCAACAATTCCTGCGCCAGGTAGTAACAGGTGGTCGACGAGTCGAGCGCGATGACATCGCCATGGCGAACGATCGGAGCGACCGATTTGGCGATTGCCCGCTTCACGTCCCGCGAGTGCCGTAGCCGCATCTCGAAGGCGCCTTCGTCGCTGGTTCCGACGCTGACCGCGCCGCCACGAACCCTTCGCAACATTGCGCGGCGTTC
Organism: Nakamurella sp.; assembly: GCA_050999445.1. GTDB lineage: Bacteria > Actinomycetota > Actinomycetes > Mycobacteriales > Nakamurellaceae > Nakamurella. The sequence goes on from JBPCPG010000113.1 coordinate 10,204, forward strand.
CAGTCCGTCCAGATCCTTCCGGATGGTGACCGTCGAGACTCCGAACTCCTCCGCGAGGGCGTTGACGACGACCCGCCCGGTGGTGTTGATCGCTAGCAGAATTGCCTGCTCGCGGGCAACCTCGTCGACGGAAGCCACGACGCTCAACTCCTTGCTCTCCTCGATCGGTGGCGTCCGAGCGAGGGTCGGGACGGTGCCATCGGAGCGCACCCGCCGATTCGGTTCGGCTACTGAAGTGGTCGTCATCACGATGACGATCGAAAGTCAACGTAATGCTGTGCTCGGACTTCGTCAACCGAACCCGGACTTGTGAAAGCTCACGGCTTCGCTTTCACAGGCTTCGGAGTTTCGTACCCGGTCCCGACGATTGATTTGCAGCGCGGCGCACGCCGTCCTGGCGCCAGGTCACCCATCCGCGATCAGCGCTGGTTCGAACAATTCCCGACAGATCCGTCCGGCGAGCGCCGCGAACGGCACCAGCACGCGACCGATCACGGCCGGCCTCGCAGCCGGGTGTTTCGGCATCGGATCGGAGCAGGCTGATGAGTGGTTCCACCTCTGGCGACCAGCGACCCACGGTGGCGGTCGTCGGCAGCGGCGTCGCCGGGCTCACGGCCGCCTATCTGCTGCAACGCCGGTTCCAGGTCTCACTGTTCGAAGCCGACGGCCGGCTCGGTGGCCACGCCCACACTCATGACGTGGCGACTTCCAGTGGGCGGGTGGCCGGCTTGGACACCGGCTTTCTGGTGCACAACCGCAGAACCTATCCGAACCTGCTGCGATTGTTCGCCGAGTTGGACGTCGCGACCCAGGAGTCGGAGATGTCGATGAGCGTTCGGTGCGACGGTTGTGGGCTCGAGTACGCCGGCGCTCGTGGCGTCCGGGGTCTGTTCGCCCAACCTTCCGCTCTACTGCGTCCTCGTTACCTGACCATGCTGGGACAGGTCAGGCGATTCCATGCCGCCGCCCACCGTGTCCTGGACACTCCCGACGACCAGCGGACCCTGGGTGAATTCATCGAGCAGGGCCGATACAGCCGTTACTTCGCCACCCACTTCTTGCTGCCGGTCGTGTCCTGCGTCTGGTCATGTGGTTTCGAGGGCGCCCGCGCGTACCCGGCGCGGTACCTCTTCGCCTTCCTGGAGCACCACGGAATGCTCGCCGTGACCGGATCGCCGCAGTGGCGCACCGTCGTCGGGGGGTCCAGGTCGTATGTGGACAAGGCGGTCAAGGAACTGTCGGCCGTGCACACCTCTACCCCCGTCAGAGCCGTCACCCGACATGCTGACGGGATCACCATCCGCGACGACGGCGACGAGATCCACGCCGTCGATCACGTGGTGATCGCCACCCATCCCGACCAGGCGCTGCACCTACTGACCGATGCCGGGCAGGAGGAACGCCGACTGCTGGCCGCGTTCGAGTACACCCGCTCCCACACGGTGTTGCACACGGACGCGTCCGTGCTGCCGAAGGCCAAGAACGCCAGGGCGTCCTGGAATTTCCACATGGACAGCTGCGACTCCGACAAAACCGCCGACACATCGGTGAATGTCAGCTATTCCTTGAATCGCCTGCAACGCATCGACGATTCGGTCGACTACCTGGTCACCCTGAACAGCGAGGGCAAGGTGGATCCTGCGACGATTCTCGACGAGATGGATTACGCGCATCCCACCTACACCGTGACATCGGTTGCGGCGCAGCAGGAGCTGGGTCTGCTGAACGCCGGTCGGACGGCCTTCGCCGGTGCGTGGCAGGGTTGGGGTTTCCACGAGGACGGCTGCGCCTCGGGAGTGCGTGCGGCGCAGGCGCTAGGAGTGCAGTGGTGATGCTGCGTCGTGCGCCCGAATTGGCGACGGCGACGATCTACCGCTCCACTGTCGTCCACCGGCGCCATACCGCCGTGAAGAGACACTTCTCCTATTCCGGTTACTACTGGCTCATCGACGTCGACAGGCCGCCGTCGTTGCCGTTGGTACTTCGTCCGTTCGCCCGCTTCAACTCTGCCGACCATCTCGGCGATCCGAGCGCTTCCCTCGCGGCCAACGTCCGGCAGCTCCTGTCGGACAACGGCATCGCGGCCGATCGAATTGACCTACTGACCAGCCCGCGGGTGCTCGGATACGTCTTCAACCCGCTCTCGGTGTACTACTGCAGACAGGACGGCGAACAGGTGGCTGTGGTCGCCGAGGTGCACAACACCTACGGCGGCCGTCACGTCTACCTGCTACGGCCGGACTCCGCCGGGCGGGATCAGGTCGACAAGTGCTTCTACGTCTCGCCGTTTCTGCCGATGGGCGGGCGCTATCTGATGCGAACACCGCCACCCGGGGCGAACGTGAAGGTTTCGATCGCGCTGCGGATCGGCGACACGACGCCCTTCGTGGCAACGCTGAGCGGCTCCGGCCGGCCGGCCACGAATGCCACTGTCGTAGCCGCGCTGCTGCGATGGCCGCTCGTCACGCTGCGCACCGCCGCGCTGATCCGTTGGCAGGGAATTCGCCTGTGGCTGCGCGGCATTCCAGTCCAGCCCCGTCCCGCCGACGCCTCCGCTCACGCCCGCTGACGCATTCAGCCGCGCTCCAGGATCGCTTCCGAAACGGAATCGACAGGCAACGACCCCTTGCGAACCGCGAGCGAAGCCAGCAGTTTCTCACCCTCGATGTCGACGCTCGGCAGCACTGCGTCCAAGCCGCGGGGGATGTACCAGGCGGCCTTGCCCAGCAGGGTCATCACTGCCGGAACGATGGTCATCCGGACCAGAAAGGCATCGGCCAGCACGCCGACGCCGAGCGCGAAACCGATCGAGGCGATGATCGTGTCAGGAGCCAGGATGAACCCCGAGAACACCGACGTCATGATGATGGCGGCCGCTGTGACCACCCGCGATCCGGCGTTGAAGCCGCCCACGACGGCACGCTTGGCTCCGAACCCGTGGACGTAGGCCTCGCGCATGCCCGAGACCATGAACACCTCATAGTCCATCGCCAGCCCGAACAGCACCCCGATCAGCAGTATCGGCAGGAAGGAGATGATCGACGGGCTGGAGACATTTCCGGTACCGAAGATGCCGCCAAGCCAGCCCCATTGATACACCGCGACGACGGCGCCGAACGAGACACCAACGGACAGAAGGAATCCCAACGCCGCCTTCACCGGCACCACTATCGAACGGAAGACCAGCAGCAGCAGGATCAGCGCCAGCCCGACCACTATCGACAAATAGATCGGCAGCGCATTGCCCAGTTTGTCCGAAACATCGATGGCGACGGCGGTCTGCCCGGTCACGGCAATGCCGGATGCGGTGGCTCGCTGCCAGTGCGGTGCCTTCGCCCGCAGGTCGTTCACCAATTGCTCGGTGCGGATGTTCGACGGTCCGGTGGCTGGAATCACCTGCAGCACACCCAGAGTTCCGTCGGCCGACGCTCCGGCTGGTGCAGCGACGGGCTTCTCGGGCAGAGCGTTGATGTCCGCCGCCACCGCTGCCATCGCAGCCTTCAGGCTTGCGGGCGGCGCAGCAATGGTGACGATCAGCGGCCCGTTGAATCCAGGACCGAATGAGCCGGCCAGCAGGTCATAGGCCTGCCTCTTGGTGGAGGTCGGTTGGCCGGACCCGTCGTCGGGCAGCGCCAGATGCAGTTTGGTCGTCGGGAACGCGAGAATGCCCATGCCGATCACAGTGACCAGCAGCACCCAGGCCGGGTGTCTGGTGACCAGCCGGATCCAGCGGTTGGGATTTCCGGCGTGATCGACAGGTGCGATTCCGGGGCCGCCCGCGGCCCGCAGTGACGACGCGGTCGCGCGATCCCTACGCCGCAACACCTTCTCGCCGGCGAAGGCCAACAGTGCCGGCACCAGGGTGATCGCGATCAGGACCGCGAGGGCGACCGTTCCGGCTGCGGCCAACCCCATCACGGTCAGGAATGGAATGCCGACCACCGATAAGCCGGCCAGCGCGATCAGCACGGTGAGGCCGGCGAAGACCACGGCGGAGCCGGCGGTACCGGTGGCTCTGGCGATCGATTCTTCGAGCGCCAAACCCTGCAGAACCTGCGCTCGATGTCGCGAGACGATGAACAACGCGTAGTCGATACCGACGGCCAGGCCCAACATCAGAGCGAGAATTGGAGCGGTGGAGGACATCTGGATTGCTCCGGAGGCCCACAACACCGCCGAGAGACCGACCGCGACGCCGATCAATGCCGTCAGCATCGTCATCCCCGCTGCCACCACGGAACCGAAGGTGAGCAGTAGGACGATCAGGGCGACGATCACCCCGAGGCCCTCGGTGGAGCCGATCGACGGCGCTTGTTGCACCGCTCCGCCGCCCAGTTCGATGCGGAGGCCGTCGACCGCATGCGCCGAGGCCAGATCGGCGATGGTCGCCTGGGTACCGGCCGGAATCTCGGTCAGCTGAGCGGCGAACTGCACCTGTGCATAGCTCACGTCGCCCAGCGGAGAGATGCTCCGGCCCGGGGTGGGCGGAATGATCAGCTGCACCTTCGGCAGACCCTTGACGCCGGCCAACACCTCCCCGATCGATTTCTGGTACACCGGTTCGGTCAGCTTGTGGCCGGCAGGCGCGGCGAACACGATCCGGCCGGAGGCGCCGCCGGCCGCCGGAATCTTGGCGTTCAGCTGGTTCAACGCCTGCTGGGCCGCAGTTCCCGGTATCGAGAACGAATTCGTCATCACACCTTTGAAAGCCACCGCTCCACCCCCGACACCGGCCAACAGCAGCACCCAGATCAACAGCACCACCCAGCGGCGACGGACGGCGAAGGCACCGAGACGGTAGAGCAGGGTGGCCATGTGGAGTTCTCCTAGCGAGAGGGCGGGCAATCAATTTCACAACGTTCCGGCGCAGTGGGCTGGGCCGGAAGCGGGGGTGTTCCAACGGACCTGGAGCCTGGAGAAGTCGATCAGGGAGAACGCCGAGTCGAGCTCCTTGGCCAAACCGGCCTGCCCACCGGCTCGGTTCTGCGCGACCCATCGGCCGATGCAGGACCGACCGGCCGCAAGGCAGAAGCTCGCCAGCAACGGCACCCGGACGTCATTGACGTCCACGCCGGTTCGTTGTGAGATCACGGTTGCGATCCGCTCGGCATGCACCGTGTCGGCAGCATTCGTGGCCGCCACCAACTCTGGTTCACTGCCCCGAATTGCAAAGAAACTTGTGGGCCTGGAGGCGATCTGCTCCGCAAAATTCTCCAACACCTCTCGCAACAGGTCGGGAAGCGCCACCGCCGGAGACCGGGCATCGACCAGTTGCAATGCCGCCTCCATCCACCCGTCACCGACCGCAGCCAGGCATTCGGCCTTGCCCGCGAAATAGTTCGAAAAGGTGCGACGGGAAACCCCGGCGCGGTCGACCAATTCCGAGATCGTGAAGCCGTGGTAGCCGCGTTCCTGTTCGAGGTCCAGAGCGCATTCGATCAGCGCGGCGCGGGTTCCCGACTTCTTGCTCTCGCGCAAGCCGGCTT
>JBPCPG010000229.1:0-7056 GCA_050999445.1 Nakamurella sp.
AACCCCTGTCGTCACCGTGACCAGCCGCTTCGCCAGTGAGCTTGTGGAGATGGCTGTCCCCTGGCGCGCCGAGAAGGCTCCCGACCCCCGGCCGCTCGTAGTCAACGAGCCGCTGGCCGCCGAGCTCGCCCTCGACGCCGGGTGGCTACGCAGCCCCGGTGGAGTCCAGTTCCTGGTCGGCAGTCTGGTTCCCGGCGATACGAATCCGGTGGCGCAGGCCTACGCCGGGCACCAGTTCGGCAACTTCGTTCCGCGCCTGGGCGACGGGCGCGCACTGCTGCTCGGTGAGCTTCTCGACACCGACGGCCACCTTCGCGACCTTCACCTCAAGGGCGCCGGGCGCACTCCTTTCGCGCGGGGCGGCGACGGCCTGGCGGCGGTCGGCCCGATGCTGCGCGAGTACGTCGTCAGCGAGGCGATGCATGCGCTGGGCATTCCCACAACGCGTTCCCTGGCCGTGGTTGCGACCGGCCGGTCGGTGCACCGCGAGACCCTTCTGCCGGGAGCCGTGCTCGCCAGGGTCGCGAGCAGCCATCTGCGCGTCGGGAGTTTCCAGTACGCACGGGCCACCGGCGACGTCGATCTCCTGCGTCGCCTCGCCGACCACGCGATCAACCGTCACTACTCCACCGCCGCCACTGCCGAAAACCCCTACCTCTCATTCTTCGAAGCGGTCATCTCCGCCCAGGCGTCGCTGGTGGCCCGATGGATGCTGGTGGGATTCGTGCACGGAGTGATGAACACCGACAACATGACGATCTCCGGCGAGACCATCGACTACGGCCCGTGCGCCTTTCTGGAGGCCTTCGACCCGGCCACGGTCTACAGCTCTATCGACACGGGCGGTCGCTACGCCTACGGCAACCAGCCGGCCGCGGCCCACTGGAACCTCGCCCGGCTGGCCGAAGCTCTCCTTCCCCTGTTCCACTCCGAACAGGAGCACGCCGTCGCACTCGCGCTGGAACTCCTCGGCGCGTTTCCCCGGCAGTACGACGCCGCCTGGTCGGCCGGTATGCGGGCCAAGCTCGGCCTGTCCAACGGCATCGAGGACGACCCCTTGCTCGCCGAACTGCTCACCCTGCTCCAGAGCGACCATGTCGATTACACGTCCTTCTTTCGTAGCCTCGGCGCGGCTGCCCGCGGGAACATCGAACCAGTCCGCGGCATGTTCACCGACCTCGCCGGTTTGGACGCCTGGATGAAACGCTGGCGCGCCCACGAACCCGACGCCGACGGAATGGACCGGGCGAACCCCGTCTACATCCCCCGCAACCACCTCGTCGAGGAGGCGCTCGCCGCGGCGACCGAGGGCGATCTCGATCCGCTCGAACATCTCCTGGACGCACTGGCAACCCCGTACGACCAACGGCCTGGCCTGGAGCGCTACGCCGCCCCCGCCCCGAGCGACTTCGGTGACTACCGGACCTTCTGCGGAACCTGAGACCGGCGGCTCCTGCAGTCGTTTCATGATTCACGGATCAATCGGGCACCGGCGACATCGCGGCCAGAACGTCGTTCAGATCAGCCCACGCGACACCAATCCGGGCATCGCCGATGCCGTAGGGCAGCCACAGTCTGCGGTCGTGTGCGAGGCCGCCACAGGAATACACGACGTTGGGGACGTACCCGTCGCGCTCGGCCGGTTCGCCCTGCAGAAGTGGTCCCTTCAGCACCTTGATCACCCGAGCGGGCTCGTCGAGATCGAGCAACATCGCACCGATCCGGTACACCCGCATCGGACCAACCCCGTGGGTCAGGACCAACCATCCGTCCGCTGTTTCAATGGGCGGCCCGCAGTTGCCGACCTGAATGGTCTGCCAGATTTGCTGCGGCGCTCCGATGCCGATTGCGGTGTCCCAGTGCAGGCCGTCGGCGGAGGAGGCAACGTAATTGCATTCGCCGTCGGAGCGGCACAGTGCAAAGTGCCGGCCGCCGATCAGCCGCGGAAACAATGCCATGCCCTTGTCGCGCGCAGCTCGACCGCTGAGCCGATGCGACGCAAAGTGTTTCAGATCCGGACTGGTCAACAACCGAGGTGCGATATGGCTGCCGTCATAGGCCGTATAAACGGCGCGGTATTCCACGTTCGAATCAGCAGAATCATTTTCGGCGCTGGAGTGCTGACCGCCGCTGGAGTGCTCACCATGGAATTGAACGAAACGTGCGTCTTCCATTCCGTTGCTCTCCTGCGCCGTTGCCGGCATCAGCACCTGCTGGCTCAGTGACACGTCGTCGGGAAATTCGACCTGATACACCGAGGTAGCCAGTTCGCGGAGCAGATCCGCGGTTGCAGGTCCAGTTCGCCGGCCGCGGACACCCGCCTCGAAGTCGGCCAACACCGCACCCAGCTCGGTTCCGGTGAAAGTCGTCGGCAGCGCTGCGAGCACCCGGTGGCCCAGCTCGTCGATCGTGCCGTGGTCCTGCATCACCGCCATCAATCGGTCGCGTTGCCATAGACCGGCCTCGATCGGTCCGGTGGTCGCCGGCAACGTGCGGGGCTCGAAGACCCATTGCGCGCCAGGGCCGATGATCGCGGTAGCGAAGCCGATGGACGAGTGGTGTCCTTCCCCGATACAGCGCAAGCTCACCGCCACCCGCAACTGGCCGGGGTCCAGGCCGCTCTGGTCCGGAGCCGGCACCGCGCTCGGGTTGCACAGCGCGGCGCCCTCGACCGCGTACTCGGACGTGAAGGTTGCGCCCAGGAGCAGCCGCCGCTCCGGCGTCAACAGCTCAGCGTTCTTCACCCGATAGCTCAAGGTGGCAGCGTGCGCTTGCAAAATATCTTCATAGCGACGGTGCCTTGACGAGAAAACCTCGAACAGATCGGCGACGATCTCCTGGACCTCTGACTCGGGCAGCGCCAGCACTCGCTCCACCACGGCCTCGGCGCGGGTGTGCCCGGACGTCAGTTCCTCGCCGGGCAGGAACAGCCGGGCGACGACCCGAGCCAGATCTGGCCGCAGTGTCGCATCCTCGATGCGCACCATCAAGGACGGTTGGGCAGTCATGCCGCAACCGTCGAACCGGACTCGCGCACCCTGTGCCCCCATTACCCGATCGGTGGATCCTGTCTTGACCACCGCAGACGCGACTATTCGCATCGCTCATGCCGCTGGCACGGATCGTGCCTGGCGGGTCGTAACGCCGGCGTGTGCTCCCGCCCAGCACGGCACGCCCTTTTCGGTTCGCCAATTGAAGCTCTACAAACGTGCGCGCCATCGTGCGCACGAGCGTCATCGCGTGCGGACCTGCACAGCCGGTTTGGTCACGCCGCAGGCGTTGATACGTGAACGACGGGGTGCGCAGTAGCGAAAGTGACTGCGCCGTGCTGGACTGCGCCGTGAACCACCCCCGTCCGGCGTTCTCGCTCGGGCCGCATCGAGGCCTTCTGCTCCCGGGCGACCGATCGATCAGATGTGGTCGGAAGCGAGGTCCCACGAAGAGCGCGTTCATGCGGTTTGCGGGCATTCTGCAGAATCCCGCCGCGGTTGGACGCGAACGTCGTCAGCCGCCAATGAGATGCCCGTCGATGTGTGGGGTTCCACGGTCAGGGACAATCACGGTCGGGAACGATGCAGCTCGCAGCTTTCCGAGTAATTCTGAGCAACGACGGGCACAGATGTGTCAGGCGGGGCGCAGTCGCGCGCAGCACCCTCGCCGGGCGTCGGCGGTTCAACAGCGCAGCCGACGGCGCCGCGCACAAATGCCTGCAATTCATTGGTGTTGCCGGGGCCCGGACGGGTACTGGGATGACCGGGTCCGGCGCGTTCCGGACCGACGGATACAACACGGGAGAATCCAGCCATGCCCGATGATCAGCACAGCGCGGTCGACTCGGCCACCGCGGGCTGTGGCCGGGCAGGGGAGGCGCGTCCGATCGGGGTGTCGGTCGAGCTATCCGCAGGCCTCATCTTTCATCGCAACGCTCATAGGTCGCACCATGGGTTGCGCCAACATCACTGGTGGACCGGACCCGGCGGGTTCGGTCAGGTTCAGCACGATCGTCTGGGTGGCCCCGCGGGGAAGTTCGAGGTTGGTCGTGAAGACTGGATGGCCGAGTTCGGAGCCGATCGCCGAGGTCGAGGCGACACCGTTTAGCGTGACCTTGGTCAGGGCGCCGCCCTGCGTCGCGTAGTAGCCGACCAGAACGCGGTCATCGCCGGGATGCTGGGGGTATCCGGGTTTGCCGGTCTGACCCAGGACATTAGCCGGCAGACCAACTGGTGCGTTGTTCTTCATCTTGATCGTGACCGTGACCTTGCGGGTGGTTCCACAGCCGGAACGTTGCCAGGTCAGCGCCGCGTCCAGGTAGTAGTCGACCTTGTTGGCCGAGGAGTTGTTGATCGCCACGCCGACGAACGGTGCGGCCGTCGACGGCACTGCACCACCCAGTGCAGTCTGGGCCAGATCGGCCTCGACCGATGGATCGTTGCTCCACGCGAGCAGGCGACGCTCGCCCGCCGCCCGCCCGGCTGCGCGTACCAGCCCGGCGGTGTTGCCATGCGCCGCACCGAGCATGTGCGTGCTGACCGCTCGGGCGATTTCGAGCAGATACTCCTTGCGTGCCGGCTCGTTCGTGAACATCGCATAGAGCTTCCGCTGGGTCAGGTCGACGACGTTGGCTGCGGTGACCTGCGTCTTGTCGGGCAGGGTGGCAGGGCCGGTGACCTGGAGCAGGTAACTCAATGCGGTGGGATCGAGCGCCATCGCTCCATCGAGGTGCTGGCCGCTGTATTTCTGCCACATCGCGACCCAGATCTGCGCGGCGTAGGGGAAGTGAGCGCTGACGTTGCTGTCACCGTATTCATCGGTCGCGTTTGCTCCCGCATACAGCTGGTTGTACGCGGCGCCGAAATCCAGACCGGACTTTGTTCTCGTCAGCGTGCTGTCTTTCTCGAACTGACTGAAGGTCAACTTCCCGTGATCGGCCTTGACGATCGCGAACGCTCCCGGCAGACCTCCGGTCCCTCGCAGCTCGGCCTCGTTCTGAAACGAGACGAGGTAGGTCTTGGGGCCGCTCAGACCGAGCATCTGAGGAGCGATTCGCGCCGCCAGGATGGCTGAATGCACGGTGGGGCTCAGGGATGTCAACTGCGACAGCGCATCGCTACGCGCACCGTCGATGGTGGACAGCCAGGTGCGGGCCGGAAGGCCAGCGACAGTCGTCGTGGCCGCCGCCAGCGCCGCGGATGCCCGGTCGAGCGCCGGCGCCACCGCCGCTATCCGGCTCAGATTGATGCTGCCGTCAGCATTGCGGAGCCTGGCCGGGTCGAGTTGGGTCGTGACCGTCACCAGCTCCGGCAGAACCTGGTTGCCGATTCCGTCGATGCTGGCAGTAAGGCCGCGAATGGTCTGGACGGGCCGACCCACGCCCGGGATGCCGGCTGCTACCGCCCACGCCGGTCCAGTGGTCAGACTGTGGGCACTTTGCGCATGAGCGGCCAAATCGGCGGCCGTGCTGTGGGCGGCCGGAAGATCTCCAGCTGATATCTCGTCCCGCAGCTTTCGAACGTCGTCCCGGGCCTGATTGAGATGGCTACGCGCCTGCAGTCCCGTTATCAGCAGCCAGAGTCCGGCCAGCACAACCAAGCCGCCGGCGACGGTCAGCGCGAAACCGAGTCTGCGACCACTGCGCGAGACCTTGCGCCTTCGCTTCGGTGATGCCGTCTCCTCATGGCCCGAGCCCGACTGGCGCACATTCTCGCCCCAGCCGGGCCCGTCGAAAGCATCCGGGACACTTGCCGGAAGTTCTGTACTTTCAGTCCGGTCAGGCATCGCAGAATTCTTGATGTCAGACCGTAGCGTTCCTGCGCCTGCCGGCCATCAGCATGATTCCGCCGCCGATGAGCAGCAGGACGCCGAGCCCACCAAGACTCAGGACCGCGACGCCGGTGTAGGCCAAGCCGCTGCCGTCACCGTTGCTTCCGCTGCCGCCGTTGCTTGCGCTGCCGCCGTTGCTTGCGCCACCACCGTTGTTTCCGCTGCCACCGCCGTTGTTTCCGCCGCCACCATTGCCGGTAGCTTCGACTCTGAAGCTGAACGTGGCGCGATCACCGACGGAGTCGGTCGCCACGATGCAGTTGTCACCGACAGGGAAGTCGGCAGCCGTGATGCTGACCGTCTTGGTGAATGTTCCGTCCGCACCGCTGGCCTGCGCGGTTCCGAGGCCTGCGCCTCCGCAAGCGACGAGGCTGACCGTTTCGCTGAAGTGGGTGCCGAGCACTGTGATCGTGCCGCCTGGGCTCACTGTGCTGGCATTGGCACCAAGCGTCGGGGCGGTGCCTGGCGGATAGGCCGAAGCGGGTGATGCAGCTAAGCCGACTAATAGGATCACCGTACCGGTCACTGTTGTCAGTCCCGCAATGAGCCGCTTGCCTACGTTCATTTCATTCCCTCCGAGGGTCAAACAGCTCACAGATGAGTCGACAACGCGCCGATTTCTGTCCTTTTGGAAGAAGGTACCCCATTCGGCTCGAAACGGGAAGACGACCCCATCATTCTTCGACCTGGAACAGTCCGTTGTCGAGAGCAGCCGGCAGGACTGCCGACGGCGGGGGCTTCAAGGGCTGATCGGCCGTTTCTGATATCGGATTGCAGGCGGAGACCCGGCGGTCTCGGATCCTCCGATCTCCGGTGATCCCGGCACCTGTGGTGCGGACCGGACCGCCGGTGGCATGGATCCGCTGCCCGATGGCCGCAATCGGGCTCACCGCCTTGGCTTGCAGGCGGGTTCGTGGGGTGGGCCCTATTGGCCTAAACCACGGTCATCGCTGTCGAAATTGTTGGTACGCAACGCTTTGGCCTCGATCACTTCGATCACCAATGCATCATTCAAACCTATGACCGCCGCTGTTCCGCACCGCGCCGTCAGCCGTAGCGGAACGAGAGGAACATCAGCCCCAGCTACGCCTCCATCGGTATCGACGGCTGACCACGGGTCCGGGCTTAAGAACGGCAGGAACGGGGCCGAAGAACGCCGCAGAGTCCAGCAACTCATCAGCCCGGACACCTCGACCGTCGTTTTGATATTGGCGGGTGGTTGGGATGCGAATATTC
>JBPCPG010000291.1:0-2881 GCA_050999445.1 Nakamurella sp.
GCCTTCGGAACCGGTAGGCTCACCGTTCGGTCGCCTCCATCGGGGTTGCCAGGGGCCTCTAGCTCAATTGGCAGAGCAGCGGACTTTTAATCCGCGGGTTGTGGGTTCGAGTCCCACGGGGCCCACTCGCGCGACTGGCTCGGCGACTGCGTCCGGGCATGTTGGCCATCACTCTCTCGCCCGGTTCCATTTGCAGCGGAGATTCGGGTACAGTCATCTCGGCACCGGGGCGCCCCCCGATCCTGCTCATGAGCATCGACAAGTTCGAATGGAGCATTCGGCCGTTCGATGGGCGCCCGGCCGAAAAACGGACGCTCCAGCCGTTCCCGGCGAGATTTTCGAACACCGTGCGACCGGTCACGTGCGACCGGTCAGGACCTGACCGCGTACCGCAACCGGACGTCTGGTCCGAACCGCTGCACGGCCCGCAGCTCTGCGCGGTGTGCAGCGGCCAGCGTCGGAACTGCCCCGTCATCGAAGACCGAGCGACCGGCCCCGAGCACCAACGGCGCGATGTAGACCATGATTTCGTCCACCAACCCGACGTCCAGCATCGACGTCGCCAGGATCGGACCACCCTCGAGCAGGACGTGACGACGGCCCCGACGGTAGAGTTCCGCCAGCACCGCCCGTAGGTCGACGCGCATACCGTTTCCGAACTGGGCGGCGTCGGCGATCAAAGTTTCCGCGTCCCCATTGCGGACCTTCGCATTCGACGGGGTTCGCCCCCGCGAGTCGACGACGACGCGAAGCGGTTGCTCTGCCGCCGGACGGCCAGCTGCATCGCGCACCGTGAGTAGCGGATCGTCGGCCAGCACCGTACCAATTCCCACCATCATGGTGTCGACTCGCGAACGCCACCGGTGCACGTCGACTCGTGACTGCTCCGAGGTGATCCACCGGCTGCTGCCATCTGCCGCAGCGACCCGTCCGTCGATCGTCATACCCGCCTTGACGGTCACGAACGGTCGTTGCCGTCTGGTCGCCGTCAACCAGACTCGATTCACGTCCTCGGCGGCGCTGTCTTCGCTCACGACGACGTCGACCCCGGCAGCCAACAATTTTTCGATGCCGCCGGCGGCGGTGGGCCACGGATCACGCACGGCCACCACCACTCTCGCGACGCCGGCAGAAATCAGGGCTGTCGAGCAAGGGCCGGTTCGACCGGTGTGGTTGCAGGGTTCCAACGTGACGACCGCGGTAGCTCCGCGGGCGGCTCCACTCGCCGCGGCCAGCGCGACGATCTCGGCATGCGGTCCACCGGCGTGGTCGTGGTGACCCTCTCCGACGACTCGTCCGTCGGGCGAGAGCAGAACGCAGCCGACCACGGGATTCGGAAGCACCGTGCCGGCGCCGAGTTCGGCGAGCTCGACGGCCCTGGCCATCGCTGCAATTTCGGCAGGAGTGGATCGTTGGGTCACCGGTTCAGTGTCTCAAATCCACCTTGCTGAACATACCGAAGCTGTGGAACGGATCTCGAGCGCTGCAACCGGCCGTGGCGCTCCACGCCAGGATGCGATCGAAACAGCACGGGCATCCGCCGGGACAGCGCGCGCCAACATGTTCGAGCCGCTCTCGGGCTTGCAGCTACTCCAATTGCGAAAGATCTGTTTCACCGTGCTCGACCGGCCCCACAGCGAATATGAATTCCCGATGGTGATCGGACTACTGACTTCAGGGGCTGGTCGGTTGACCTCCGGACCAGTCGATCCGGTCGAATGTACTGAGCAAACGACGGCCCTGCTCTGCATCCAAAGAACCGATCCAAGCGATGCGACCACGAAGATGGGCTCGAAAATCGTTGAACTGCAACCTGTTCTGGCTCGTCGGCCCATCGCGAACACAATTGTGCAGAATCGCTCGCAGTAGGTCGTACTCAGGTCTCGGGACTCGAGTCGCGTTGTTGACAACCACTCCGGTCACCAACTGGCGACTGTCCCGCCCGCGCACCCTTGTCTTGCCGGAGTTGACCACGAAGCCCTCTTCGGTCACGATCCGGCTGATACCTCCGACGATTCCGCGCTGATCGAGAGCAAGACCCGAACCGGAAAAGGTGAGGTCGTCGGCGTAGCGGGTATATGCGGCCCCGATCGCGGCCGCGTAGGCGGTCAACCGTCGGTCCAGGCGGAAGGCACACAGATTCGCCAGCCGGGGCGAGGTGGGAGAACCCTGCGGAAGATGCGGAGTGGCGAGCCGACGGCGCAGCCGGAACGCCGCGGATGAGTCTGCGACAACGGGCATCTCGCGCAATACGCGGAGAGGGGTTGCGTGCGTGCTCAGGCCGGTCAGTAGGTGGGCGACGGGTTCGGGATAGCCGACCGACCGCCAGATCCCGTAGATGCGGCCACCGGTGATGGAGGCGAAGAACGATTCCAGGTCGACGCTTATCACCCACTGCGCACCGATGTGCCTGGACGCATTGGTCCGCACGGAATGTCCCCGGACGAAGCCATGAGCCGATTCTGAAATCGGAATGGGTTCGAGCAATTCCTCCAGCATCTGTCGTTGAATTGCTCGCAGCCGGGTCAGCGGTGCTTCGAGCAATCGGGCGGTGCCGCGGGGGGTCGCCACCCAACGGGAGCGGTAGTGCTGCAGTCGCTGGGACGGGGCTCTTCGAAGCATGCCCTTCGTATCGGCGAACCAGAGCAGTTCGGCCTCGGAAACGCCGAGTAGCTCCGCGAGTGCGCCGGCGTGGTCCAGGACCGGAGTCAAGAACGGCCGGCGGCTCGTCGATGTGGGCTCCGTGAGCCACCCAACAGCTACCGGGAAGCGGCCCGTCCTGCGCTTGCGTCTTTCCAGCTCGACGAAGGTCTTCGTGCCGGCGACGAAGTGCAGGAGCTCGCGCGGGCGATCGGCGGGCGCTGATCGATACCCGGCGACC
>JBPCPG010000311.1:0-3461 GCA_050999445.1 Nakamurella sp.
CCGTTCGCAACCTGACCTCGGTGCAGATGGCCGATGCCACCCATGGTTTCGCGCTCCTGCAGACCTGCGACAGCCAGGGGTCCGTGTGCAGCAGCACGCTACGGGTCACCCAGGACGGGCAGCATTGGATCGAGCGCCCGCTGCCGGCCAGGCATCCCGGTACGACCGATGATCCCGCTGTCACTCTGGGGCTCACGGCGCTCGGCCCCAGCTCGCTGTATCTGCAAGCTGTCGGCCAGGACGGGAAGGACGACTACGGCTTTCACTCGGCCGACGGCGGCGCGACCTGGACCGCCGTACCCAACGGGGTCAACGGCACCGTCGAATCGATTCCGGATGGCGGCGATCTGACTGCGGCGTGTCCGACGGGTGGAACCGATCCGTGCCTGACGGTCGCCCTCACCGTCCGACGGCCCGCCGACGGCAGGCTGGTGAAACTGGCACACCAACCGGACATCGCAGTCGCCAAGGCCAACTCGGCGCCGCTTCCGGACGGATCGTGGTGGGTGAGCGGGACCGATCTGGGGAAGCCCGCGGTCGCCGTCAGCCGGGATCGAGGGCGGACCTGGCACACGTCGCAGCTGCCCGACATGCCGGGCCGGGCACTTTTTCTCAGCCAGATCACCGCGGCCGGCGGTCGATTGTGGGCCCTGGCCATCGGAGAGATCCCCGAGGTCAAGAACGGCTTGCTGGGGATCTACCGCAGCGATGACAACGGAAGAACCTGGCTGCGCCCCTGGGTCGCTGCCGGCGCAAAGAAGCCCCGTAGCGCCATCGGGGTGGGCATTGCCTCCGGCCGCCAACTGGTGATCTGCGACGAGGCGCAGCCACAACGGGGTTGGTTGTCAACTGACGGCGGCAAGAGCTTCGGGCAAACCTCTTGTCCGGCAAAGGGTTGGATCGATGTAGGTCGAGCCGGTTACGTGGCCGGCGACGGCACCACCACCGCCTTCTCGGCGGACGGCACCACCTGGACCCAGCTGCGGCCCTGACTCCCGGCGCAAGGTCGGGCCGGGTCAACGCTCATGCCGGGCGATAATTCAGGCGTGACCTTCACCGAACGTTCGCGGCCCGCCCGTGAGGCGATCCTTGCCGCCGCACGGGCTGAGTTCGGCACGCTCGGGTTCGATCGGACCACCATTCGCGCGGTCGCGGCCAGAGCAGGCGCCGACCCGGCGATGGTCATGCGGTACTACGGCAACAAGGAGAGTCTGTTCGCCGCGGCCGTCGACGTCGATCTCGCTCTGCCACCGATCGCCGATCGGGCGCTCCTGGGCACCGGACTCGCGGAGCGCTTCGTGGAGCTCTGGGAGGGCCAGCCCTCCGGCGGAATGTTGCGCATACTGGTCCGTTCTGCCGCGACGTCCCCTGCCGTCGCGGAGCGGGTTCGGACGATCTTCGCCGACCAGGTCGCAGTGTGGGTGGGAACTGCGGTCGACGGCCCGCCGGCGCAGGTGTCGCGGAGCGCCGGCCGGATCGCCGCCTACGTCCTGGGAATTGCGCTCTGCCGGTACGTCCTGGCGCTGGCTCCCATCGCCGCGCTCAGCCAGGCGGAGCTGGTCGCCGAAATGGGTTCCGTGCTGCAGCTGCTGCTCGACAATTGATCCGGGCTACTCCAGTCATCCGGGCTACTCCAGCGGACCAGGGTAGGCGGCCTCGGCCTTGTCCGCCAGCAACTCCGTCTGCCGTCTGACCACCAGGAACACAGCGACGATCACCACGACGGCGATGGCGATCGCGGCGTAGTTGAAGGGCCCGGAGAGTCGCTTGAGGGTGTTGCCGGCGGCGAAGAACCCGAAGGAGTAGATGGCGGCCCAGACGACGCCGCCGAGCGCGTTGTAGAGCAGGAATCGCGACCACGACATCCGTAGCGTTCCGGCGAGAAAGGCAGCGAAGGTCCGGAGTACGGAGACGAACCGGCCGAAGAAGACGACCTTTCCACCATGACGATCGAAAATGTAGCGACCGACCTTCAGTTTGCGCTCGTCCAATCGAATCTTGGGCCCGTACTTACGGGCCAGCTTGTAGCCGCCTCTGCTGCCGATCCAGTAGCCGACGTTGTCACCGACGATCGCTCCGGCCACGGCGGCCGCGAAGACGGCCCAGATGTTGAGGTGGCCGGTGGTCGCCGCGACGATGGCGGCGGCGATCAGCGCAGTCTCTCCCGGAAGCGGAATTCCGACGCTCTCCAGCCCGATGATGAGGAAGACGGCGTAGTACCCGTACGAGCTGATCAGGTTCTCGACGCTCATCGTCCGCTTTCTGCAGCGTGGTGGGAATCGGTTCGACCTCCTGCGGCTCACCGGGGCTTGCCGGTCCAGGATATCGGGCGGTCTGTCCGTCCGAGAGGTATTCGGCACTGAAAGGCCGACGCAACCCGCCGGACAGCGTCTCGTCGTGGGTGACACGGTTACGAGCAAGCGCCTGGCGAGTTCTCACTCGCCCGGCTGGTTCGGAAAGCATCAGCAATCTGCCCGCTCCGCCGCCCGGGCCCCTCTCGCCGGGAACAGCAGGACGATTTCCGGTGGTGTTCATCTTCGGGTCACCTGCCGGTCCAAGACGTGACCTAGGTTCATCCTGCCTGGTGGCCGACGAGCAGTTCCGACCGAAGTGACCTACCGTATTCCGGGTCTGTCATCTGTTCACTCATCGGCCGTCCAATGGCGGTGACAGCCCTTCCGAGGTAGATGTTCTGGGCACCTGGTCACCTTGTTCCATCCCAGTCCGGCACCAGCACCCTTCAGCCCTATCCACAACTTCGGAGGACCGATTGTCCAGATTCCGCACCACCGCAGGCAGCGCCGGCGTTCTGGGGGCCGCGCTGATCCTGGCCACATCCGGGATCAGCGCAGCGGGAGCCGCAGCCCCAGCCTTCACCGCGGGTGCAGCCTCCCCAGGACACGCTGCGCCCACCCCGGCGCACCGCACCGGCGCGACGAGCACCCCGATCAAACACGTGGTCGTCATCTACCAGGAGAACGTGTCGTTCGACCACTACTTCGGCACCTATCCCCATGCCGCCAACACCTCCGGCCAGGCCTTCGACGCTGCCCGGCGGACTCCGAAGATCAACGGGCTGGCCAACACCCGCGGTGCGGGCGGCAAGGGCAACCTGCTGACCAACAATCCCAACGTCGATGCCAACGGCAACCAGGTGAATCCTCGGCGCCTCGACCCGGCGAACATCAACGACGTCCTGACCTGCGATCAGGACCACAACTACAACGCCGAACAAAAAGCCTTCGACGGCGGCAAGATGGACCGGTTCGTCACCACCGTCGGCACCGCCACCGGCAAGAGCGGTACCGGGCAGGCCTGCAACGCCAATGACGTGATGGACTACTACGACGGCAACACCGTCACCGGTCTCTGGAACTACGCCCAGCAGTACGCGATGAGCGACAACTCTTTCGGCACCACCTTCGGGCCGTCCTCGCCCGGAGCGATCAACCTCGCCGCCG
>JBPCPG010000315.1:0-12922 GCA_050999445.1 Nakamurella sp.
GGATTTCAACCACGTCGAAACCGGCGACGACCGCTCGACGGGCGGCGTTCCTGAAATCCTCGACGAGGTGGCCGATTTCCGCCGAACTCAGTTCGGCAGGCGCCCGATACCCACCGAATGGCAGGGCCGACGGGCCCACGGTGTCCCAGCCGCCAGCTTCTCGCGGAACTGAACCAGAAGCGCCGGCGAAGGGCGGGTAGACCGAAGCTTTCCGTCCGGCGTGGGAGAGCTGCACGCCGACGGACGTGCCCTGGGCATGCAGGAACGAGACGATTCGTTGCCAGGCGAGCGCCTGCGCGTCGTTCCACAAGCCGGTGTCCTGCGGCGATATTCGGCCTTCGGGATTGACCGCCGTCGCCTCGGTGAGCACCAGACCGAACCCGCCGATGGCGTGGGAACCGAGGTGCACCAGGTGCCAGTCGGTGGGCACA
Organism: Nakamurella sp.; assembly: GCA_050999445.1. Lineage (GTDB taxonomy): Bacteria > Actinomycetota > Actinomycetes > Mycobacteriales > Nakamurellaceae > Nakamurella. The sequence goes on from JBPCPG010000315.1 coordinate 432, forward strand.
CCATCTTGGCGGTCGCAGCTGTACTGGCACATCGGCGCGAGCACGATGCGATTGGCAAGAGTGAGGCCACGAATGGTGATCGGTTCGAACAACAAGGTCATGCAGGATGCAGCGCGAGGGGCGAGCCGGCCATTCCGGATTCACCTGCGGAATCGATCACGCCTCCAGCGGTTCGGATTGGATCGCCGGACGCTACGCCGCCGGCGGCCTGCAGACGCCACCCCGCCTGTGCCGGCGGCCTGCAGACGCCACCCCTCGGCGGTTCGGACTCGGCGCCATACGCCGAACCGCCCCGGTGCGCGTGGCTCCGGGGCGGTTCGAGAATTCTCCTGGCAGAGTGCCGGCGGTCGAGTCCGAGCTGCCGTCACACCCGCCGAATCACATGCTGCGGGCGCGGGCCCTAGCGCGCCGGCGCTTCAGAGCGCGGCGTTCGTCTTCGCTCATGGCGCCCCAGACTCCGGCGTCCTGCCCGGTCTCCAAGGCCCAGGTCAGACATTCACTGGTGACCGGACAGCGCTGGCAGACGGCTTTGGCCTCGGCAATCTGCAAGAGAGCTGGTCCGGAATTCCCGACCGGGAAGAATAGTTCCGGATCCTCGTCGCGGCAGATTGCGCGGTGGCGCCAGTCCATCTTGTGACCACTCCTTCGTTGCGACGGCCGACAGGCCGCCAGGGTTGCGAGCAAATGTAGGAAAGTCGGGTGACCGGGCCCAGAAGACCGCCCCAACCACTCTCGGATCGACCCGCTTCTCGGTTCCCGCGATCCGCAGATTTCCAATTACCGGGCAGTCGGTGGTATTACGCCACCGACGTCTGCTGTCCATAGTTTCATGTGACACGTAGATGTCAAGAGTTCATGTCATCCAGGTTACGTAGCTCACGTTTCGATCACGGTGCCGTGCGAGCCACCACCAATGATGCCTGATCAGAACGATTCAGACCAGAGCTTTCCGGATGATGGGAATTCTCATTTCGTACCGGTCGGGCCGAAGGCCGCTGGCGCGCCGACAAGAACCCGTAGCGCGGCCGGCACGGCTGTGAACTGCGCACCCTCTCGCACACCGAGATAGTCACCGTCCACCTGTAGACCGATGGGCACAGAACAGGCAACGGTGATGCAATTCACATCATCGCGCTGGATCAAGTTTCGCGAGGCCAGCGTCGCATCCGCTCGCAGCAACTGCGCCGTTACTCGCAGCACGCTCGGCAGACGCATGCTGGTCAGCGCGAACATGCCCAGACCTGCGTCCGTTCGGGTCCCGGGATTCGTGCGAATCGCCCTGGACTGAAAATACGTCCAGGGGTCGACATTCGAGACGAACAGCAAATGCACGCCGGACCTCGGCGGCTCGTTATCGACAGCGATGGTCAGCCGCGGTCGATGGTCGGTGCGGAAGTACTGCGTGAACGCCTTCCGTGCGTGCAGGATGTTCGAGATGGACTTGCCGGTCGCCCGGCGGTCCTCGACTGCCTTCACCACCTCGGCGTCGATGCCCAGCCCCGCGTTGAAGGTGAAGTAGCGGTCGTCCACCCGTCCGAGTGAGACGGTGCGTGGTGGTTGGCGCGTCACCAGCGCTTCCAGAATCTGTTCCGTTGCCCGGATAGGATCTTGATCCATTCCCATCGCTCTGGCGAACACATTCGTCGATCCGCCCGGAAGGACGGCGAGCATCGGAGCAGCCGAACCGGCGTTCGCGGACATGATTCCGTTGACCACCTCGTTCACGGTGCCATCGCCGCCGTGCGCGATGATCAGCTCAGCCCCGCCGGCCACCGCCTTCGCCGCCAGTTCCGCGGCATGTCCCCGCGCCGTGGTCTGAGCGGTGATCAGCCGGACCTCCGCGGCCAAGGCGTGCGCCAGCAGATCACGACGGCGCTCCGTGGTCGCGGTCGCGTGCGGATTGACGATCATCATCGCGCGCATCGTCGGGGAGCCTACGTGGTGGTGGTGCAGCCGCTCCGGGCTCGGCGGTCGGCATGGGCTCGCTGCAATCGGCGAGTGGGACCCGAGCGCGGGCGCTTTCCCGGTAATCTGGCACCGTGAGAAAGCTGGCACCATGAGAAGGCGGGCCTCGTGGAGAACTGGCTCCGTGAGAAATCCGGCACCGTGAGGCAGCCGCAGGCTCAGGGACCGGTCAGCATTGCGCCGCCGAAACCAGTGGCGGCGGCGGGGGTGCTGGCCTGCGCGGAAGCGCTGGGAGTGGTGGTCCTCACCGCCTTCATCCTGATCTCTGGTTTCAGGCGGTCCGCTGCAGTGGGCCAATTGCTCGCGCAGGCGGCCTATTTTCTGATTGTCGCGGCAGCCCTGGCCGGCTGTGGGGTTGCCCTGCTCAACGGTCGAAGGTGGGGCCGCACGCCGATCATCGTGGTGCAGCTCATCATCGCGGCTGTCGGGTATTGGCTGGCAATTCCCAGCGGCCGTACCGGGTGGGGCATCACGCTTCTCGTCATCGCCGTCCTTACTGGAGGTCTACTGCTCACCAAGCCGGCGAGTGACTGGATCAGCCGATTCCCTGCCCTGTTCGGACCAGAGCCGGGCCGCTGAGCCGGAATACGCTCCAACCCGACATTCCGACGGCGCCCAGCGATGCGTAGAACGCGATCGCCGAAGCGTTCCAGTCGAGCACCGACCACTCCACCCTGGCGTATCCGGACCGAACCGCAATCTCGGCGAGGTTGACCAGCATTGCCTTCCCCAATCCGGAACCCCGATGCTCGGGCCGCACGTAAAGATCCTCCAGATAGATCCCGTGCACGCCTTCCCAGGTCGAGTAGTTCAAGAAGTGCAGGGTGTATCCGACGATCTGGCCGCCCACCTCGGCGACATGGCCGAAGACCGCCGGCGATCTTCCGAACAACGCGTCGCCCAACAACTGATCGGTGAGATGACACTCGTTCGGAAGCTTTTCGTACTCGGCCAACTCGTACACCAATCCCACGATCGATGCCGTGTCATCTGGCCGGGCCGGCCGAATCCGGCGGTCGGTGGGCAGGATGGGTGCATCAGACTGAGGGGGCAGTGGATCAGACTGAGGGGGCAGTGGATCAGACACCGTGCGCTCCCTCGTCAGGCCGGTGGAACGGGACCACGTTCGCATGCTCGATGCACGGCCTGTCGTGATACGTGCCCAGCACCGTCACGGCTGCCGGATCCATCAGGAGAAGACCGCCGGCGCTGATCGGAAGCTCCACCCAGCGGGCCGCCAGCACGCGAGACATGTGACCGTGGCAGATGAGAGCGACGTCCCCGTCGACCAGGGCCTCGGCGGCTCTGGCCAGGACGCGATCGGCTCTGACGGTGACCTGTTCGGGCGACTCGCCACCTGGCGCACCGTCGATGAAGATCGACCAGCCTGGCCGATCCACATGGATCTGCTTGCTGGTGATGCCTTCGTATTCGCCGTAGTTCCACTCGGCCAGGTCTGCCACGACATCGGTGACGTGCAGGCCCGCGAGCGCAGCAGTCCGCAGCGCTCTGATCCTCGGACTGCTGAGCACGGTAACGGGCGCCAACTGCAGTCCGGTCAGTAGCTTCGCGACGGTTCTGGCCTGTTGCTCACCTTCCTCGGTGAGATCGAGGTCGGTGACCGAGGTGTGCTGACCGCTGGCACTCCACGTGGTCTGGCCGTGCCTGATCAGCGCAATCCGTGCGGGCATCTCTCAGGCCAGAGTGGCGACGTAGTCGTTACAGGCTGTCCAGGTCGGTAGCAGGCCCGCGTCGCGCGCCGCAGCCAAGGTCGGGGCGGCCGCATCTTTGTCGGACAGCACGAATTCGATGTCCGCGGGCAGCGGCAGCTCCAAGGCCGGGTCGAGCGGATTGATTCCATGCTCGCGGCCGGGAGCGTAACCGGTCGAACACAGGTAGGTCAGTGTCGAACCGTCCTCCAGAGCCAGGAATGCGTGTCCGAGGCCTTCGGAGAGGTAGACCGCGCGGCGGTCGACACCGTCCAGTCGAACCACATCGACAGCGCCGAAGGTCGGCGAGCCGACCCGCACGTCGACGATGAAGTCCAGCACGGCGCCGGCCGGACAACTGACGTACTTCGCCTGACCCGGGGGAACATCGGCGAAGTGGACGCCCCGAAGGGTACCGGCCTTGGACACCGAGAGGTTCGCCTGGGCAAGTTCCAACGGATGACCGATGGCGGTGCGCAGCAGGTCGATCTTGAACCATTCGAGGAACAGACCGCGATCGTCGCCGTGCTGCACGGGGGTGAATTCGAAGGCGCCGGGCACTGCCAGTTCTCTTACCTGCATGAGGGTGGAGCCTATCGGGCACGAGGAATTCGTTCGACCCGAGGCTCGATATCGGCCGCTCGACCACCGATTGCCGCGGTCAGGTCCCTGACTGCCGTCAGGACGGGTTCGATGTGCTCGTCGAACGAGCACGCCGCCTGCTGGGACCGGGGATCGGGACAACGGTGAGCGATTGTGATGCCGATGGCCACGATGGGCGAGCCGTTGTGGTCGTGAACGGCGGCCGCGACCGAAGCAGTTCCCGGCGTGATCTGACCGTCCTCCTGCGCCCATCCGCGGCGTCGAACGTGCCCGAGGACCGATCGCAACTCCGTCAGCTGGGAAGGTCCACGTCCGGTGCGGTCCACCAGGGCCGTCCGGGTGGGGAACAGTGCCCTGACCTGTGCAGCCGGCAGATTCGCCAGCAGCGACAGACCGGTCGCCGTGAGCGCGGCCGGCAGCCGGATGCCCACGTCGGTGACCAATGTGACGGAGACTCCGGGGGGCTTCTCCTTGGCCAGGTAGAGGGTCTGCGGACCGTGCAGCACTCCGAGGTGGGCCGTCGCGCCGGAGGTGATCGCCAGCCTCCGAAGGATCGGACGGCCGAGTCGCTCCAGCGGCTCGGACCGCAGATACGCGCTGCCGATCTCGAATGCAGCCACGCCCAATCCCCACCGCCGCTCTGCGGGCAGGTGCACCGCGAAGCCGCCGCTGGCCAGTTCGGTCAACAACTCGTAGGTGGTCGATCGGGCCAGGCCGAGGTCGCGGGCGATCGCCCCTGCGGACAGCGGCGTCGGGCGGCTAGCCAGCAACCGGAGCACTGCCAGGCCTCGGCGTAGCGCGGGCGCCGCACCGGTTTTGCTCGTCGAATCGATGTCAGGACACATGTGTCCGGTATACCGGACACAATCCCAGGTTGCCCGCTCGCGTTCGGGAGTGCCGCGGCATCCAATGGACGGGTGAACAACCTCCCGTCCCGCGCCGCCGCCGCCGCCATTGCGGCACTCCACCCGGTGGAGGTCGGCGTCGGTCCGGTGACGCCCGCGCAACTGGTCGATGTCGCCCGCGGTGGACGGAGAGTCGCCCTGTCATCCGACGCACTGGCCGAGATCACCCGCACCCGGAACTTCATCGACGCTCTGGCCGCCGACACGGTGCCGCATTACGGCATCTCCACGGGGTTCGGCGCCCTGGCCAACAAGCACATTCCGGCAGCTCGCCGCGCCGCACTGCAGGCCTCGCTGATCCGCTCCCACGCCGCCGGCAGCGGCGCACCGGTGGAGACCGAAGTGGTCCGCGCCATGATGCTGTTGCGGCTCTCGACCCTGTGCACCGGTCGGACCGGAGTTCGACAGGAGACCGCTCAGGCCTACGCCGCGATGCTCAATGCGGCGATCACCCCGGTGGTACCGGAATACGGATCACTCGGCTGCTCCGGCGACCTGGCGCCGCTCGCCGCTGCCGCGCTCGCGCTGATGGGCGAGGGTCAGGTGGTCGGTGCGGATGGGGAGGTCAGGCCCGCTGCGGAGGCCCTCGCGCTGGCCGGGCTGACCCCGGTGGTGCTGGCCGAGAAGGAGGGCTTGGCGCTGATCAACGGCACCGACGGAATGCTCGGCATGCTGGTGATGGCGTTGGCCGACATCTCCGAACTGCTCGACGTTGCCGACATCTCGGCAGCCATGTCCGTCGAGGCGCTGCTGGGTACCGACCGGGTCTTTGCGGCCGACCTGCAAGCGCTACGCCCGCAGCTTGGCCAGGCGGTCAGCGCAGCCCGGATGACAGCGGCCCTGGCCGCCTCGCCGATCGTCGCATCACACGCCGGACCGGGGGACACCCGGGTCCAGGACGCGTATTCGCTGCGTTGTACGCCGGCCGTGCACGGCGCGGCCCGCGACACGGTTGCGCATGCCGGTCGAATCGCCGACCGGGAATTGGCCGCCGCGATCGACAACCCGGTGGTCCTGCCGGAAGGCCGGGTGGAGTCGAACGGCAATTTTCACGGCGCGCCGATCGCAGCCGTGCTCGACTTTCTGGCCATCTCGGTGGCCGACACAGCCAACATCGCCGAGCGCCGCACCGACCGGATGCTGGACGCGAACCGTTCCCACGGCCTGCCGCCGTTCCTGGCCTACGAGGTGGGCGTCGATTCCGGTCACATGATCGCCCAGTACACGCAGGCAGCCATCGTGGCCGAGTTGAAACGGCTGGCGGCGCCAGCCTCGGTCGACTCCATTCCGTCCTCGGCGATGCAGGAGGATCACGTCTCCCTTGGCTGGCACGGGGGCCGCAAACTGCGCCGGTCCGTCGACGGCTTTCGCCGGGTACTGGCGATCGAGCTGCTCACCGCTGCCAGGGCTCTGGACTTCCGAAGTCCACTCGAACCGGCCTTCGTGACCGTTGCGGTGCGGAACCTGATCCGCGGCGTGGTCGAGGGCCCGGGACCTGATCGGCACCTCGCACCGGAGATCGACGCGGTGGTCGGTCTGCTGGAATCAGGCCAGGTCAGCGCCACTGTCGTGGTCGCCCTGCAGAATCGCCCCCGTACCGACCTCGCAGAGGAGTTCCGATGACCCGCCTTCCGGGTGCCCGTCCCGTCCGCGCCAACCGCGGCACCACGCTGACCGCCAAGTCGTGGGCCACCGAAGCCCCGCTGCGCATGCTGCAGAACAACCTCGATCCAGAGGTGGCCGAAGATCCGGACAACCTCGTCGTCTACGGGGGCACCGGCAAGGCGGCGCGGGACTGGGCCAGCTTCGACGCCATCAGCCGCAGCCTGATCGATCTGGAACGGGACGAGACGCTGCTGGTGCAATCCGGCCGCCCGGTCGGCATCCTGCGCACCCACGAGTGGGCACCGCGGGTGCTGATCGCCAATTCCAACCTGGTCGGCGACTGGGCCACCTGGCCCGAGTTCCGTCGGCTGGAAGCGATGGGCTTGACCATGTACGGCCAGATGACCGCCGGCTCGTGGATCTACATCGGCTCGCAGGGCATCGTCCAGGGCACCTACGAGACGTTCGCGGCGGTGGCCGACAAGAGGTTCGGCGGCACTCTGGCCGGAACCCTGACGTTGACCGCCGGTCTGGGCGGGATGGGTGGCGCACAGCCACTCGCCGTCACACTCAACGGCGGAGTCGCCCTGTGCGTCGAGGTCGACCCGGCCAGGGCGAAGCGGAGGGTGGAAACCCGCTATCTCGACGTGGTGGTCGATTCACTGGAGCACGGCACCGAACTGGCGTTGGCCGCGAAGGCGGCGAAGCAGGCGCTGAGCGTCGCGGTGGTCGGCAACGCCGCCGACGTGCTTCCGGATTTGTTGCGGCGTGGCGTCGACATCGACATCGTCACCGATCAGACCAGTGCGCACGACCCGCTGTGGTACCTGCCGTCCGGCGTTGCGCTGGAGGACTGGCACGATTACGCCGCCGCGAAGCCGGACGAGTTCACCGACCGGGCCCGCGCCTCGATGGCCACGCATGTCGAGGCGATGGTGGGTTTCCAGGACGCCGGCGCGGAAGTCTTCGACTACGGAAATTCGATCCGCGGCGAAGCGCGCCTCGCCGGTTACGAGCGGGCCTTCGATTTTCCCGGTTTCGTTCCTGCATACATCCGCCCACTGTTCGCGCAGGGTAAGGGTCCGTTCCGTTGGGCGGCACTGTCGGGTGACCCGGCCGACATCCGGGCCACCGACGTCGCTGTCCGGAAGTTGTTCCCGGACAACGAGAAGCTGCAACGGTGGATGCGGCTGGCACCGGACAAGATCGCATTCCAGGGGTTGCCGGCCCGGATCTGCTGGCTCGGCGCGGGGGAACGGCACCTGGCCGGCCTCCGATTCAACGAGATGGTCGCCGCCGGGGAGATCGGTGCACCGCTGGCGATCGGCCGCGATCACCTGGATTCGGGCTCCGTCGCCTCGCCGTACCGGGAGACAGAGGCGATGGCCGACGGGAGCGATGCGATCGCCGATTGGCCGCTGCTCAATGCACTGGTCAACACGGCTTCTGGTGCCACCTGGGTGTCGATCCACCACGGCGGCGGCGTCGGAATCGGGCGTTCCATCCACGCCGGGCAGGTGTGCGTCGCCGACGGAACCGAGCTCGCCGCACAGAAGCTGGACAGGGTGCTCACCAATGATCCGGCTACCGGCGTGCTTCGGCATGTAGACGCCGGGTATGCCGAAGCGGACGAGGCAGCGGCGCGTGTCGGCCTGGTCGTCCCCATGGCCCAAGCAGGGGGACCGCGATGAAGTCGGGGCTGCCCCCGGCGGCCGGCGGACGATTCGCGGCGGCCTGGTCGGATCTGGCGACGCTGGGCCGTGATCGGCGCCGCGGCGGATATTCGCGGCATGTCTTCGACGACGCGGACATGCAATTGCGGGATTGGTTCACTGCCCAGGCCCTACGGCGCGGACTGGAGGTGGAGACCGATCGGAACGCGAATCTCTGGGCGTGGTGGGGCGAACCCGGACCGGGAGCTGTCGTCACCGGGTCCCACCTGGACTCGGTGCCCGGCGGCGGCGCGTTCGACGGGCCGCTCGGCGTCGTCTCCGCCCTGCTTGCAGTCGACGAGCTGCGGGTGCGACAGGTCTCACCCGAGAAGCCGATGGCGCTGGTGTGTTTCGCCGAGGAAGAGGGCGGCCGCTTCGGGCTGCCGTGTCTGGGCTCGCGATTGATGACCGGCGCCGCAGAGGCCGATCAGGTGCGCAGGTTGCACGATGGCGACGAAGTCTCGTTCGTCGACGCCGCCCGCCGGGTCGGCTTCGACCCTGCCGGGATCGGCCGCGAACCGGACCGCGTGGCGAACATCGGCGCCTTCGTCGAACTTCACGTCGAACAGGGCCGGTTGCTCCACGGCGCCAACCCGAACGCGGCCGTCGGTGTCGGCTCGCAGATTGTCGCGCACGGGCGATGGCGTCTCACCATCACCGGAGAGGGCAACCATGCGGGCACCACCCGGCCCGGTGACCGCCACGACCCGATGGTACCGGCGGCCGCGGCGGTGCTGGCGGCAAGGCGGGCTCTGGGTCGGCACGACGGTGCGGTGGCCACCATCGGCCGGCTGCAGCCGGTGCCGGGCGCCACCAACGTCATCGCGTCGTCGGTGGAAGCGTGGTTGGATGCGCGGCACGGAACGGCCGCCGACACCGCGGCGCTCGTCGACGAAATCGTGGCCTCGGTGCGAGCCGAAGCCGAGCTGGAGGGTTGTTCGGTCGTCCTGCATCGGGAGTCGTTGTCCGACCAGGTGACATTCGACCCGGCTCTGACGATGGAACTCGCCGCGGTGCTGGACGCTCCCGTCGTGCCCACCGGGGCCGGTCATGACGCGGGCATTCTGGCGGCGTCGGTGCCCAGCACCATGCTGTTCGTCCGCAACCCAACGGGTGTCTCGCATGCGCCGGGCGAGCATGCGGAGACGGCCGACTGTCTGGCCGGCGTCGACGCTCTCGCCGATGTACTGGCCGAGTTGCTCGGTTGACCACCTACCGCGCTGCGGCCGTATACCGAGGGGGCGAGATCGTCGGACCCCTCGACATCTCCTGTGCCGGCGGGTTGATCTCCGCCATCAGCCCGGCTTCGGACGCAGCGACCTTCGACGAAGTGCTACCGGGGCTGGTGGTGCCTGGCTTCGCCGACGCGCACTCGCACGTGTTCCACCGAGGTCTTCGGGGTCGCACGCACGGCAACGCCGGCGGCGTCGGGAGCTTCTGGACCTGGCGGGAGTCGATGTATTCGCTGGCCGACCGCCTCGACCCGGATTCCTTCCGACAATTGGCGCTCGCCGCCTACGCGGAGATGGTCTGCGCCGGCTTCACCGCAGTGGGGGAGTTCCATTACCTGCACCACGGCGCCGACGGCGTCCCGTACGCGGAGCCCAACGAAATGGGCATTGCGGCGGCGACCGCGGCGAGCGACGCCGGCATCGGTATGACGCTGCTGGACGTTGCGTATCTGGCCGGTGGATTCGGTCAAGGGTTGACCGCTTCCCAACGGCGCTTCGCCGACGGCAACGCGGTCGCCTGGGCAGAGCGGGTCGGCGGGTTGGCCGCTGTGCTGCCAACCGGCCGGTTCGCCGCCGTTCGGGTAGGTGCCGCAATTCACTCCGTGCGGGCAGTTCCGCCCGCGCAGTTGCCCGAGGTGGCCAGGTTCGCCCAGCAGAACGGGCTGGTCCTGCACATGCACCTCTCGGAGCAGCGCGCGGAGAATGAAGCGGCGATCGGGGCCACCGGTCGAACACCGACCCAATTGTTGGACGACGCCGGTGCGCTCAGCGATCGGACGGCTGCGGTGCACGCCACCCACCTGAATCCGCATGACGTCACCCTGCTCGGTGCCGCGCACAGCTCTGTCGTGATCTGCCCGACGACCGAGGCCGACCTGGCCGACGGGCTGCCCAGGGCCGCACAGCTGCGCACCGCAGGTGCCGTGCTCGCCCTCGGCGGTGATCAGCACGTCATCACCGATCCGTTCGCGCAGGCCCGCGGGCTGGAGTACGGCGAGCGACTGGCCACCGGCGCACGGGGAATCTTTGCTCCTGAGGTGTTGCTGGACACCGCGACCGCCGCGAGCCATCGAGCGATCGGCTCGGCCGGAGGCCGCATCGAGATCGGAGCGCCGGCCGACTTCGTCGCGATCGACAGGGCGAGCGCCCGGACTGCAGGTTCGGTCGGTGCGCAGGTGGTGATGTCTGCATCTGCCGCCGACGTCGCAGTGGTGGTGATCGGCGGCGTAGTGCAGGCGCGCCGTGGTGAACACGTGCGGCTCGGCGATCCGGGGCCGTTGTTGGCGAAGGCGATCAAGGAGGCGTGGATCGAATGACGGCTGGAGCCCGGGAAGCGATGGTCGCGCCGGATTCCGGCAGCGGCCGGTCGACGGTGATCACCAACATCTCCGAGCTGGTGACCAACGACCCGATGTACGGTCCGTCCCCGCTGGGCGTTGTCGAGGATGCGGCCATCGTGCTGCACAACGGCCTGGTCGCGTGGATAGGGCCGGCCTCGTCCGCCCCGCCCGCCGACGAAACCTTCGATGCGCAGGGCAGGTGTGCATTGCCCGGTTGGGTCGACTCGCACACCCATCTAGTGTTCGCCGGCGACCGTTCGGCCGAGTTCTCGGCGCGGATGGCCGGCCGTCCCTACGAGGCGGGCGGAATCATGACGACCGTCGCAGCCACCAGGGAAACGCCCGATGCGGTGTTGGCGGAACTGTTGGCAAGGCGAATCGGGGAGCTGACGGCCGGCGGTACCACCTGCATCGAAACAAAAACCGGATACGGCCTGACCACGATCGACGAGGTGCGGTCCGCGGCTATCGCATCGGCCGCCGGTATCGACGCCGTCACCTATCTCGGCGCGCACGTCAACGCTCCGGAATACGCCTCCGATCCGGATGCCTACATCGACCTGGTGTGCGGCCCGATGCTCGATGCGATCGCACCGAGCGTGCAGTTCATCGACGTCTTCTGCGAGGAAGGCGCGTTCAACGAGGCCCGAACGAGGCGGGTGCTGGCGGCCGGTGTCCGCAAGGGACTAGGCCTCAAGGTGCACGGCAATCAGCTCGGTGAAGGTGACGGCGTCCGGATCGCGGTGGACTGCGGCGCAGTCTCGGTGGACCACTGCACACATCTGTCCGAAAGGGACGTCGCTTTGCTCGCCGGCTCGTCGACCGTCGCGACATTGCTGCCCATCTGCGACCTTTCGACGCGTCAGCCGCCGGCACCCGGACGCCGATTGGCAGACTCGGGCGCCACGCTCGCAGTGGCCTCCAACTGCAATCCAGGGTCCTCCTATTCGTCGTCGATGAATCTGGCGGTGGCACTGGCCGTGCTGCAGTGCGGCCTGACCGCCGACGAAGCAGTGCTGGCGGCGACACTCGGCGGGGCCAAGGCGCTGGCCCGTACGGATGTCGGCTCGCTGGCGCTCGGGAAACGCGCGGACCTGCACCTTTTGGACGCGCCGAGCTATGACTACCTTGCGTATCGGCCCGGGGTTCCGCTCACGCACGCCGTGTGGCGAGCCGGCGTTCGGGTCGCCTGAAGTCGGCTTGGCCCGCGTCCGTGCGTGCCTGACGGCGTCCGCCCACGCCCTGGCCCGGGAGCTCCGTGGCGCTGGATTTGAGTTTTCCGCACGCCTGGGCACGGGAGCGCCGTCAGCGGTCTGCGAGCCTGACCAGCAGATGCTCGATGAATGCGGCGGTGTCCAGCCAGCTCGCAACGGGAACGCACTCGACGCCCAACGCCTTCACCGGATAGTCGTTGCCCCCT
>JBPCPG010000195.1:0-7769 GCA_050999445.1 Nakamurella sp.
AACGCCTTGCCGCGCAGCACCAGCGGCGCGTCCTGGGCCGGGCCGGTGGAGCCGGGGGCGCCGAGGATGAAGTCGCCGCACCGCAGACACCGCCACGTCTCACCCAGCGCGCTCTGCCCGCGAAGCCTGTCGGCCAGTAAAGCTTCGGTCGGCCGGTAGGTGGCATGACCGTGCCGCCCGCAGGCCCGCAGCTCCCACCGATTCGAAGTTACTGGGGCGGCCGCAGCCTCTGGTGCGCTCAACGGATGTTGCCCTTCGGCTCGGAGAAATGAAGGCGGCACCCTGGGGCCGCCACAGTGGCGGGATTTAGCAGGTAAGGCCACCGGCCGCTGGTACCGGCGGTGTCGTCGGGCACGGCGACCTGTTCTTCCTGACGTCCGTTTCTCCCTGACGTCCCGCTCTTTCCTGACGGTTGAGTGGCGACACCAGCCCGAAGTCGAGCCACCAACTGACCAACGACGCTGGTTCTGCCCAACGGCGCTGGTTTCGTAACAGTGGATACCCGCCAGCTTACAAAGTAAACATGCTGCCGCAGCTGGCAGCGGTCCTGGCACTCGAGCTGAACCGCCTCGAGCTGCGTCCCGCCGCTTCGCCTACTCGGTGCGTGTTTACCTCGTACGGTGTTTACTTTCTACAGTGTTTACTTTGTAAGCGGCGTGGATACTGTCCGCCGAGTACTGCTTACTCCTCGCGGTTCCGAACCGCAGACGCCTGGCGTTTTTGGCTCCAGGTCGTTGTTCCCCGGATCTTCCTGGCTACCCCGTCGACTGGAGCGCACCTGATGCCCTCTGCTGCCCAACCATCAACAACGGCCGGTTCCGGCTTGCACGGGCACCGCCTGCATCCGGCGAACATGGTGCGGGCGGGCGACCGGACCTTGGCGACCGGCAACGACACCCGCTGACAGCCCACGAGCGACTGAAGGACGGACGTGATGGAACAAGATCAGTTGATCGGTACGCCGGTGGTCGACAACGTCGGACAGACTGTCGGCGTCGTGTCGGCGTTGCTGGTCGACCCGGAGTCGCTGCAGGGCCGGTGGCTGCGGATCCAACTGGCCGATGACCCTTCGCTGCGCCATGCGGTGGTCCCGCTGGCCGCGGCCAGCGTCGACCCCGCCGGACAGCTGGTGTTGCCGTGGACCGCCGGCACCGTCGCCCATGCTCCGCAGGTCGGGAACCAGATCAGCGACGGGCAGGCCCGGGCCCTATCCTCTTATTACGGCCTGGACCTGTGACACCGCCCGCGTACGGTGAAGTCCGGCCAGGGCCGGACCGGTCCCGGTTGAGCAGACTCGACGTGTTGCACGCCGCGGTCGCGCTGATCGACACCGAAGGTGTCGGCCGGCTCACCATGCGCCGCCTGGGCGCCGCCCTCGGGGTGGAAGCGATGGCGCTGTACCGGTACTTCCCGTCCCGCCAGGTCCTGCTCGATGCCCTGGTGGAATCGGTGGTCAGTGAGGTCGCCACCGACCCGTCCAGCCAGATGGTTCCCGACGACGACTGGACCGACTACCTGGACCGGCTCGCGCACGGGATCCGGCGGATGGCCCTCACCCACCCCCGGGTGTTCCCGCTGGTGGCCACCCACCCCACCCAAGCACCGTGGATCCGGCCGCCGATCCGTTCCCTGCGTTGGGTCAACTCGTTCCTGGAAGGGTTGCAGGACCACCACTTCCCGCCGCCCGCGGCGGTCTCGGCCTACAAGCAGTTCAGCACCTTCCTGCTCGGGCATCTGCTCCTGGAAGTCGCCGCGCTCGGCCTGGAACACGCACCTGGAGCCACCGCTCCACCCGCGCCGCCGGACTCCGATCGGCGCGACGCAGACCAACTCCGCGAGGTCCGCGCTGCCGAAGCCGATTCCGTCATGGCCGGAACCGACGCCCCTGACGCCGAACAGATCCTGAACGCGGCGGCATCCCGACCGGGCACCATCGCCGACGAACCAGCACTGCAGGCCGCCGACCTCCCGGCCGCGGCGGCCGGCAACGCCGCCGATGCCGTTGCGGCGGACGTCGATCTGCCCATCGCCGCCGTTGTCGTCTCCACTGCGACCGTCGACCTCGACGACTTCACCCACGTGAACGCCCTCGCCGGCCTCCTGGCGCAGGACACCGCCGCGGCCGACTTCTCCCGCGACCTGGATCGTCTCCTCTCCGAAATCGCCCATCTGCGCCGTCCGTGACCAGTGCGCCGGCAGCCGCCGGCGCGATGGGCGCGGGCCGGTGGGCACCGGTTCGTCCAGGAGTCAGGAACAGGCCAACAGACCCAACGACTGCTTGCTCTGCAGCACGTGCAGCGCGGCCTCGGAGAGCCGGGCGCGGAAGGCGGGACTGACGGCCGCCGCCGACTTCAACGCTGCGGCCATCGGACCGATATCAGTGCTCTGCACAGTCAGCACCATGTCACCGCCGGCCGAAACGAACTTCACGGCGCGTTGGCCGATCGACACGTCGCTCACTGCGACGGCCCCGCCCAGGTCGTCGGAGATCACCAAGCCTTCGAAGCCCAACGAGTTCCGGAGCAATCCGGTGATGATCGGTTTCGAGAACGCCGCGATGTCGTCCGGATCGAGCTGCGGGTAGCGGGCCGAGGAGATCATCACGGCGGTGGCATGTACGGCGATGCCGTCCTTGAACGGCTGAAGGTAGGGATCCGACGCGGACGTTTCGGAATCGACGGCGCCGACGCCGGTGTCGGTGTTGACCGTCACCCGCCCCAGACCGGGGAAATGCTTGACGGTGCTGCCGAGGCCGACACCGTTCATCGACGTGACGACCGTGCGAACCGACTGCGCGACGCTGCCCGAGGTCGATCCGTACTGCCGGTCCTGACCGCCGATCGGTGGATTGTCGGCTTCTGTTCCGGCCGGAACCGTGTCGGCGACCGGAGCGAGATCGAGGGTGATACCCGCCTTCACCAGCCGCGCCGACCAGGTCGCGGTGGAGTCCGCGAGGTCCCCGGTCGACTCCTGGCCCTGCTGCACTGCGGCCGGGATCGGCGGAAAATCAGGTCCGCGCAGACTCTGCACATATCCACCTTCCTGATCCACCGCGATGTGCGCCTTGACGCCACCGATGCGCACCGCACTCCGCTGGGCCACGGCGATGTCCGCCGCCAAGGTCTGTGAATCGGCCGTGGACCGACCCGCCAGGAAAACGCCACCGACCGGGTGCGACTGCAGAGCCGAAGTCCAGGTGCCGGGTTCGGCCGCGTCGACGCCGACCATCAGCAGCTGTCCGACCTCCTGCCGATCGCTCAGCGAGGCAAGCACCCTGCTCGCGCAACCACTCGGCGCGACCACCGGTTCGGTGGGGAGCACCGGCTTCGTCGGCGCCAGTTTCGTCGGCGCCGGCTTCGGTTGCGTCGGTTTCGTCAGCATCGACTTCGTCGACATCGTGGTTCTGCCGGTCGTCGAGGCCGGCGGCGCGGAAGTCCCGGGGAACGAGGACGAAGCGGTGGTCGCCGCCGTACCGGAGGCCGTGCTCGTCATTGCCGGAGCGCTCTTTCCAGGGCTCGAGTTGGAGCTGGAGCCGATGGAAGAAGAAGCCAAGACGGTGCTGGTGACGGTGGCGACCGCGGTAGCGGGTGCGCCGGTGTCGGAGGTGTTGCTCGCGGTGCAGGAAGTGACCATCAGCAGGCAGGCGCACGCGGCGAAACGACGGATGTACAGCGGAGTCCCCGATCGATCGACGCACGGTGGACTTCACTATCCCATTCCACTCGATCAGCGGCCGCCAACGCCGTTCGGTCCGGTCGGCCGAATGGGTCGGCCGAGCGCATGATCACTGGGATGTCTGATCGAATCTGATCGTTATGACCGCGAATGCGGACTTCTTCTGCAAACTATTGACCGGAACTGTTCCCTCTTGTTAGATGAGCATGACCGTGGTCACAGAACTCAGCGCCGAGTCGGTGTCCCTCTGCCGCCCTGCCCTGCCCGCCCACTTCCCAATCTGCGACAGCGAGAAGCCGCCCCAGCGATGGACTACCGATTTCGCGGTCGACCCCCGCCCGGCCCACCAGCCCGGTCCATTCGGCTCCCGGTCTGCCCATATGAAATTAGTTCAGCCGAACTAGTTTGTTCGCTCAACCGAGAGAGATCTGCCCAATGACGCAGCAGCACTCCAACAACGCACATCCGGAAACCGCGGGCCAGTCCAGGCGGCGGTTCCTGGCGATGACCGGCGCCGCCGGCCTGGCCGCCACCGCAACGGGCCTGGCTCTGCCCACCGGGGCGACGGCCGCCACCCCGATGCTTGCCGCCACCCCCAAGGTGTCGGAGACGCCGAGCGGCGCTGCAGTGCCCGCGGCCGCGCGCGGCGGCCGAACCGCCACACCGAGTTTCACCCCTGTCCGACCGCCGGCCGTACCGCTGGCCGTCCGCTCGCCGTACCTGTCGGCGTGGCTGGACAACGACAATCTGCCTGGAACCTGGCCGACCTTCTGGACCGGCCGGGTCAACGCAATGAGCGGCATCGCCCGCATCGATGGCACCAGCTACGTCTTCATGGGCAACCCCGGTCTGCCCGACAAGCCGCCGTTCCCGACGATGCGACAGATCAGCCTGACGGTGACGGCCACCAAGTCGACCTTCGTGTTGCAGCAGGGCGGCGTCGAGGTCACCATCGAGTTCTTCTCACCGGTGGAACCCGGCGACCTCCGGCGCCAGGGCATGCCGCTGAGCTACATCTCTGCAACCGCCCGCGCCGTCGACGGCCACTCGCATCAGGTCAGCCTGTACTTCGACATTTCCGGGGAATGGGCCTACGACGACAGCGCAGCCCAGATCACCTGGAACGAAACGACCATCGGGACCGGCGGCGCGCGGCTGATCAGCCTGACCAACACCCCTGCCACACCCAGGGTGCTCGCCGAGGGCAATGACACCGCGCTCTGGGGAACCATCACGTGGACCACCGAACACCGGACCGGGCTGACCTATCAGATCGGCGCCGACGGCGACGTCCGAGCGCAGATGGTCAACAACGGGGTTCTCACCGACACCGTGGATGCGAACCAGCCACGGGCGATCAACGACCACTACCCCGTCTTCGCGTTCAACCTGGATCTGGGAGACGTCCGGGCCGCGGCCGCGCCGATGGTGATCTCCATCGGCCACATCAGGGAGCCCGCGGTCAGCTACCTCGGCACGCCGTTGCCACCGCTGTGGAAGAGTTACTTCCCGGTCTGGCAGGACATGGTCGCGTTCTTCCACCGCGACTTTCCGCAGGCTTCGGAGCGCGCGGACAAGCTGGACGACAAGATCGCCGGCGATGCCCGCCGGGCCGGCGGCGAGCAGTACGCCGCCCTGCTGGCCCTTTCGCTGCGGCAGGCCTATGCCGGCACCGAACTGGTCAGCCGCGACGGCAAGCCGTGGGTCTTCCTCAAGGAGATCTCCAGCAGCGGCAACATGTCCACCATTGACTTGGTCTACCCCTGCATGCCCGTCTTCCTCTACGCCGACCCGGCCTACCTCGGATTACTTCTCGCCCCGATCCTCGAATACCCGGAGCACGGTGGCTGGCCCAAGCCCTTCGCCGAACACGACCTCGGCGCCCACTACCCCAATGCCGACGGGCACAACGACGGCAACGAGGAAAGCATGCCGGTCGAGGAGTCCGCCAACGTGCTGATCATGACCGCCGCGTACCTCCAGCGGACGGATGTCAAGGCGGCCAAGGCGTTCGCGAAGACGCACTATGCGATCCTCAAGAAGTGGTCCGACTATCTCGTCGACAACGCCCTTGACCCCGACCGGCAGAACCAGACCGATGACTTCACCGGTTTCATAGCGCACAGCGTGAACCTGGCGCTCAAGGGCATCGTGGGCATCGGCGCGATGAGCATCGTCGCCACAATTTCCGGCAACAAGGTCGACGCGGCGTACTACCTGGGCGTGGCCCGCAGCTATATCACCCAGGGGGTGACCAAGGCCACCGATGTCAGCGGTGATCACCTCAAGCTGGCCTACGATCAGGACGGTACCTGGAGCCTGAAGTACAACGGCTACCCGGACAAACTGCTCGGCCTCAACCTCATTCCGAAGAAGGTCGCGGCAACGGAGGCGAAGTGGTACCTGTCCCGGGCGAACACCTACGGCGTTCCACTGGATATCCGGCACACGTATACCAAGTCCGACTGGGAGATGTGGACCGCCGCTTGGCTCAAGGATCAGCCGGGCATCACCAGCCTGCTGATCGAGAGTCTCTACGAGTTCGCCAACACCACGGGGTCTCGGGTGCCGCTCACCGACTGGTATGACACGACCAATGATCGGCAGATCGGTTTCCAGGCGCGGCCCGTCGTCGGTGGCCACTTCGCGCTGCTCACCGTCTGACCGTCTGACCGTTCCGGGCCTGAACCAGCCCCTTGGACGGCACCATCCGCACTTTCCCTGGGCTTGGGAACAGGCCCCGGGGAAGTCCCGCTACCTCCCTTTCCATCCTTTTCCAATTCTGGAGTAGCCATGACAATGACGTCGCGCCGCCGGTGGTCCGCTGTGGCTGCCAGCGTTTCCATGCTGGTCGGCTCGTTGGTGGCGGCGGCCCCGTCAGCCTCCGGGAGTGCCCCGCCTGCGGTGCCCGCCGTGGCCCCCGTCTACCCGGAGGTGGGCGCGGGCACTCATCTGATCAACGACGATGCCAAGCTTGCCGGCTTCAACGATGCCGATTGGTACAAGGCCAACATTCCTTTCCTGGACGTGCCCGACCCTCAGATCGAGCAGGTCTACTACTACCGGTGGCGTACCTGGAAGGAACATCTGCGATACACCAACCCGCAGGACGGGTGGATCTCCACCGAATTCCTTGACTGCTGCGGATATGCCGCGCCCTATCAGGCGATCAATGCCGCAACAGGTCATCAGATCACCGAGGGCCAGTGGGTCCGGGACCAGACCTACGGCGACGACTACGTGAAATTCTGGCTGACCGGCCCAGGGGCCGGCGCCAAACCGGCCGACGACGGCGTCAACGCCGACACCACCGATTGGGCCCACGAGTACAGCATGTGGTTGGCCAGCGCCGCTTTCGAGCGGGCCACGGTCACCGGAAACACCTCCGAGGTCGTCGCGCTCCTACCGCAGCTGGAGAAGCAGTTCAACGGCTGGGACAAGCAGTACAACGCCGCCCTCGGGTTGTACTGGTCGGTGCCGGTCTGGGACGCGATGGAATTCTCTGCCTCCTCCTACGCCTCCAGCGACCCATATCACGGTGGTGCGGGTTATCGTCCGACCCTCAACTCCTATCAGTACGGTGATGCACTGGCCATCAGCCGGATTGCGGCGCTGGCCGGAAACAGCCGCACTGCCAAGCAATATGCGGCGAAGGCGACCTCGATCAAGAACGCGATGCAGAAATACCTCTGGGATCCGCAACGGAAGTTCTACTACGCGGTGGCCAGGGACAACAATCCTAATCTCACCAAGCTCGATACCAGGGAAGAGATCGGGTTCATTCCCTGGGCCTTCGACGCCGCGCTGCCGCAGGACGCAGCGGCCTGGGGCCAGCTGTTCGATCCGCAGGGCTTCGCCGCCCCGTTCGGCCCGACGACCGCGGAGCGGCGTAGCCCCGTCTTTCTGAAAGATGCCGGTGGTTGCTGCCGTTGGGACGGGCCCAGCTGGCCCTTCGCCACTTCTCAAACGTTGACCGGAATGGCGAACCTGCTCAACGACTATCCCGCCCAGAAGGTGGTCACCGCCAACGACTACGCCGCCCAGCTGCACACCTACGCGGCCACCCAGTACAAGAACGGCAAACCCTACGTGGC
>JBPCPG010000359.1:0-4887 GCA_050999445.1 Nakamurella sp.
GCCACATGTCGTCACCGCGCACTCGCTGGAGCCGCGGCGCACATGGCAGGCTGAGCAGCTGGGTGGCGGATACCGGTTGTCGAGCTGGGCGGAGAAGACGGCGTACGAGGGCGCGGACGCCGTGATCGCGGTGTCGGACGGAATGCGAACCGACATCCTCGACTGCTACCCCACTCTGGACCCCGCCAAGGTTCACGTGATCCGTAACGGCATCGATACCTCCATCTATCGATCGACCGACGACAGGTCCGTGCTGACCGCGAAGGGTGTCGACCTGGACGCGCCGATCGCGTCCTTCGTGGGTCGAATCACGCGGCAGAAGGGCGTCGGCCACCTGATCGCGGCAGCTCATCAATTCGATCCGGGCATCCAGTTGGTGCTCTGCGCCGGAGCCCCCGACACGCCGGAAATCGCCGCCGAAACAGCCACGGCGATTCGGGCGCTTGCGCAGGACCGGCCTGGCGTCTTCTGGTTCGACGGAATGCTCTCACTCGACGAGGTCCGCCAGGTGCTCAGCGCCTCGACCGTCTTCTGCTGCCCGTCGGTGTACGAACCGCTCGGCATCGTAAATCTGGAGGCGATGGCGTGTGGTGCGCCGGTCGTCGCCAGTGATGTCGGCGGCATACCCGAGGTCGTGGACGACGGGGTGACCGGCACTCTGGTGCACTACGAGGCCACCGATGCGCCGGCGTTCGAATCCGCCTTCGCAGCGGCGGTCAACGCAACCGTCGCCGAACCAGCCGAAGCGCGTCGACAGGGAGAGGCCGGCCGGCTGCGTGCGGGCTCGGAATTCTCCTGGACAGCGGTGGCCGAGCGGACGGTGGAGCTCTACCGGATGTTGCTGTAGCCCGGCCCGGCTCTGAGGGGTCACCCGATTTACTGGTTCGCAGGCGGGCGACGGCCCCGCTCTCGCCTGCGCACGGTGTGGGCGGAGCCGCGTGTGGGCAGCGGGCAAAACGCAGCCCGGGCCGCTACGCCGATTCCTCGGCTCGCGGACCCGGGCGCCGGGAACTAGCTGACGACAGCCTTGAGCGCATCACCCAGAGCGGAGGCCTCGTCGGCGGTGATCTCCACCACCAGTCGACCGCCACCCTCTAGGGGCACGCGCATCACGATTCCGCGGCCCTCCTTGGTAACTTCCAGGGGACCATCCCCGGTGCGGGGCTTCATGGCCGCCATGTACGACTCCCTCCACACAGAGCACATCGGCGCGTCTGGGCTCCGATCGGGTGCTGGCTCGCAACCCTTGTGCAACTCATCTGGACCGGACGGTGGTACCCGCCCGGCGATCGACCCACCTTCGTGGTTGTCCTATTCTCCCCCATGACGAGTACCACGCCGACCGCAGGTGTTCAACGAACTGCGCCTCGAGGGCTCGACCCTGTCGGTGCTTACCAGTCCGCACGCGGTGCGCACGAGCCACTGCGTCGTACCCGGAAACCCCACCTGGAGTTCTGATGATGACATCCGGCACCGAACCCGACCGGACCTCCGAAGCCGGCAGCACCCCCGGCATCGACGCGACGTCCGGCCATGAGCGGAACGGTGCGACGCGGTCAACCGAATTGCTGTTGGTAGAGAGCAGGGCGGGCGTTCGTACGTTGACCCTCAACCGTCCTGCTGCTTTCAACTCATTCGACCTTGCACTCAAAGAGTCGTTCCTCGCCGCGCTCGAGGATGCGGCCGCAGACGATTCGGTGCGTGCCGTCGTTCTGAGCGGTGCAGGACGGGCCTTCAGCGCGGGGCAGGACCTCAAGCAACATCTCGAGTTGGTCGAAACGAACGATCCTAGGGTTGCCACCACGATCGCGGATTTCTTCAATCCGGCTGTCCTGCTGATCGCCGAAATGCCCAAGCCGGTCATCGCAGCGGTGAACGGTGCCGCGGCCGGTGCCGGTGCTGCCTTCGCCTATGCGTGCGACTTGCGGGTGGCGGGTGCATCTGCGTCGTTCTCGATGGCGTTCGCCGGCGTCGGCCTGTCGGCTGATTCCGGTGCCAGTTTCACACTGCCTCGGCTTGTCGGCGCTGGGCGCGCCGCCCGGATGATGCTGCTGGGCCAGCGGGTGGATGCCGAGGAAGCCCTACGGATCGGCATGGTCGACGAAGTGGTTCCGGACCAGGACCTCAAGCGCCGGGTCGCCGAGCTGGCCGGTGTCCTGGCAACCGGGCCGACCAGGGCATATGGCTGGATTAAAGCGTCACTGAAAGCAGCCGCGACGTCCGATCTGACCGCGGCGCTGGCATTCGAAGGCAGGGCACAGGCGGATCTGTTCGCCGGGTCCGATCACCATGAAGCGATCGCCGCCTTTGTGGACAAGCGGCCACCCCGGTTCACCGGCGCTTGACCGCCGCAGCGCAGTGGGTGTCCAGCCGTGCCGGACCCAGCGTCCAGCCGGATCCAGCAGGGAGAGTCAGGAAGGAGCCGGGGTATGTACACGTCGCACCGTCGGATGGCCGGGGGCCGCAGCGGCCCGACTCACGTACGCTGAAACCGTGGGACCTCTCGGAGAACTCGGTGCGCTGTTCAACCCCGGCATGCGCCACGAGATCGAGGAGCGTAAATCAAAGGCCAACCGTCGCGAGGAAGAAGGAAACGCCAGAGATGGCGATATCCGGATCGACCTGACGTCAGGTGTAGCTGTTATCAATCTGTCGGGCAGACCTGAACCAACTGCCGCTGCACCCGGCGAGACGGAAGCCGAGACAAGCGAATCCGGCCACATCGAGCCGGACGACATCGAGCCGGATGACATCGAACTCGGCGATCGTGCCAACCACGGTGAACCGGACAACACCGAATCGAACGACACGGTCCCTCAACACCGCGCCGCGGATAGTGACGAGCCCGATGACACCAACGATGGAACCTGGGCAGACCCGACCGACGGCGCTGAAGTCGCCGCGTTGATCCCGCCCATCGAACGGCCGACGGCCAGAGAGCGCGCCACGACCCGCTCTGTGTCGTCCAAAGCCGCATCGCACGCCGCTTCCGGAACCAAGCCCTCGGATTCGAAGCCGTCCGCTACGCCGGGTAACAGCGCGCGTGCCGCCCAAATCCCCCGGTCCAAGGCGTCACGCGCCGCCCGCTGAAACCTCCCGCGCCGCTGCCGAGCCTTGTGCAGACTTTCTTTGCGCGACATCGCTCCGGTCAGACCAAGAGTGGGTCCGAATCCGCCTTCGCCGCCCGCCAGCACGACGCAACGTGATCGTCAACCATGCCGGTCGCTTGCATGAGCGCATAGGCCGTCGTGGGACCGACAAACCTGAAGCCACGCTTCCTCAAATCCCTGGCCATCGCCGTCGACTCGATGGTCACCGCGGGCACATCCGACAGCTGGTTCGGCCGCTCGTGCGCGCTGCCGGGGGCGAACGACCACAGCAGCGCGTCCAGTCCGCCGTCCAATTGACGCGCCAGCCCGGCGTTGGTCATCGCTGCGTCGATCTTCGAGGCATTGCGGACGATCCGCACGTCGGACATCAGCCGCTCGCGATCCCGCTCGTCGAAATCGGCGACAGCAGCAATCTGGAAGCCGGCGAATGCCTCCCGAAAGGCAGGCCGTTTTCGGAGGATCGTCAGCCAGCTCAGGCCGGCCTGAAATGCCTCGAGGCACATACGTTCGAACAAGCGGTCGTCGCCGTGGACCGGAACACCCCATTCGTAGTCGTGGTAGGCGACGTACTCCGGTGCAGATGTTGCCCAGCCGCACCGAACGCGTTCGAGCGCCGCCTTCACCGCTGATGGTCCGGATTCCAAAGTGCGGCCGAATCCCGCGGCACGGCCGAACCCAGAGCATCACCGGATTGCGATGTCCGACCCGCATCGGTCACGGTGAAGTTTCCTGCCCTGGAATTGGAGCCGGCCGCGGCGTGACCGGGAGGATGCCAGTGCGCACGCCCTTGGCAAGATGGCGAAGGGAAATGGCCAACCCGCTGTGCACCAGCGGCTTCAGCAGTCGGAAGCCGAGCCCGCCGAGTATCCCGAACGGTAGATCGATCTCCTCGACCCATGTCACCCGCGACCCGGTCAGCGTCGGCTCGACCCGGAAGATGCCTACTCCTTTGAACGCACTGCCGGTATGCCGGACCTCCCAACGGTGTGGCGGATCGAACACCGTGACGGTCATCGTGTCCAGCACACCCAGGCCTGCGATGCCGGTGAGAGCTGCGATCTTCGAACCGACCTGCGGCACCCGCACCTCTTTCCTGTCGACTCCTTCAGCGACGTCCTCACCGCTCAGGGCGAAAAGGCGGGTACCGAGCATCCATTCGTCTTGCGAGGGCAGATCGACCATCGCCGCGAACACATCTTCCGGAAGGGCCTTCACCTCCACCGACGCCTTCACCCGACCGATCATCGTTCGGCCGATGATGAATCGCTCTCCGACCCCCGGCTGTCGACCCCGCCGGCATCGATGACGGAAGGTCCGTCAGCCGATACGGGCAAAGCTCCAACACCTGCGGCCGCGTACGACTTCAGCAGAGAGGGAACCGCTCCGCGCGGCGGGTGGCCCAAGCCGTCGGCCACATCGGCGGAGTGCACGTCGGCCACATCGGCGGAGTGCGCCCCGGCCACATCAGCGGAGCGCAGTTGGGCTCCGACACCGTGAGCACCGGGTGAACCGGGTGTGAATGCGCGCAGCTGGGCATTCTCCAGCCGCAGCACATCGAGTTGGTCACCAAGCCGCTCCAGCGCCCAGTCGACGTCACTCATTCGATATCCCCGAAGCGCCACAGCGAACCGTATCTTCCCCACGTCCTGCGAAGTGATGTCGGACTCAGGCAGCTCTGCGGGCGACGTGCGGGGATCCAAGGGGGCCATCTGCTCACCCCGACCGAAGACGAACACCGCGAGGACGAAGACGACCAGACCGATACCGGCCGCGATGA
>JBPCPG010000395.1:0-6136 GCA_050999445.1 Nakamurella sp.
CACACTCGCATCGGCGTCGGACCGCTGGCGGATCTGGAAAAGCTCGTTCTTGCCCCGACGCCTGTCCAGTACGACCGGAATACCGAGTTCGGGCGCCGCAATCTGCTCGTTCTACGAGTGAGTAGTACAGATGGTCGCGATCTGGCACGGGTCTACCAGGGCTTCTCCCCCGAGAAGGCCCTGCAACGCGGCAAACGCATCTTCGCCTTCTGGACCGGCGAGCGGTTTGCTGCCCTGGACGCCCAGCCGCTGGTGATCGACCGCAACCTGCGACTGTTCACTCTCGGCGGCACGGTCTTGATGAAGAGCAACGCCGCCTACGAATCGCTGTTCGGTGCGTTGCCGGACCTTCGGAGACGAGCTGCGACCACCTACGCCGCCACCCTGGGCAAGCTGAACATCGTCGGCGGGGACGCCCTGCGGGCTGCTTGCGAGTCGGATCTGAACATGATGCGCAAACTGTCCAGCATCGCCCACAAGATGCAGCAACCTGGCTATCCGGAGGCACTGGACATGCGGAGCGTCCTGCATTTCCTGGAGCGCAATACCCACATCGAGGTGGACGTCGACCGGTCCGGTGATGTTCCCGCGCTGGTCTTCAACCCACAACCGCAGCGCAGATGGGCGTTGCTGAAGCTGCTGGACGACGATTTCCTGCGTTCGGATCTGACCAATATCAACTACGAGGCCAATTCCAAGACGGAGGTCGGCACGCCGGAAGCTGCCGTCGACCTGGATCACCGAGTGGAGTTTTTCGCGTGCGGTTTTGCGCCCAGCTGGCGCCAATCCGTCTCGGCCACGTCCACGTCATAGTGCTTCGCCGCAGCAAGAATATTCGCGAAAGCGAGTTCGCGGTGATTGTCCGTCACGTCGGCGACCTGATCGAAGCGAGCCAGAGCGGCCCGGACATGCGCGGCGTCGGTGAGCGGCTCCTTCCGCTGTTCCGGAAAGGCGAAGACCTCGTCGGGCAGGTTGTCGCGCCCTTTTCCGTTTTGAGAACCATGCTCGGTATGAGCCTTCCAAGTTGACCTGGGTGCCATGTGAATACCCTTCTTCCGATTCGTTCGATACGGGCGCAGAAGCCGGATGTCCCGCGCCACAGTGGGTACCCGCAAGCAGGTCCGGCGAACCGAACGGAGCTGTCGAACCGGTCGATGCGCCTCGCCCGGAGGGTCCTCGCCGCTGGGAGTCGGGCGGCCCGGGACGAGGTCGATGCGCGTGGGCCGGTCGGGTCCCCTACGGTGGCATGTGCGCCGGACATGTGGGTGGCCTGGCTCGCTGCGAGATCTGATCCTCAGGGTTACCGACCGATGCATCGACCGAAGGGAACGGCCATGACGATTCCGAACGCGTCCGACAACGACCTGGACACCAGCAAGACACCGGACGCAGAAGCGGCCCCCGGTGCCGACGCTCCGGATGCCGGCGAGGCTTCCCACGCCCGTTCGTCCGGCGCCGGACCCGACCCCCGACCCTCGTCGCAAACCGACGAGGCGACCAGCTCGGTCGATATCGAGAGGACCTCCGACGCGGTGGCTCCCGAGCACGGAAACGACTCGGAGCGCGCAGCAGACCCCAGTCAAGCAGCAGACTCCAACCGAGCAGCAGACCCGAACCAGGCAGCAGACCCCAATCAGGCAGCAGACCCGAACCAAACGGACGACCAGAACCAGGCAGCAGACACGAACCAGGCAGCGGATCGCGAGCAAGCAGGCGACCCGGGGGGGTTGAAGGCCACCAGTCCACGCCTCGAGCATCTCGGTGAAACCATCGACAAGGCCCGCAACGCGGCCGACGAGGCGCTGCGGCCATAGAGCGATCGAGCTGACCTGCTGCGCGAAAGGAAGCGATCAGCGGCGCCACGGTCGGCTCTACTGCCGGAAAGGCGAAGAGGACATCCAGTGCCGAATCCCAATAGTTATTCCGATCCAGCGGCCGCTCGTCGGGCCACCCCACTACCGACCGACCGACCGACCGACCGACCGGGCCCACCGGGCCGACCGGGCCGACCGACCGGCCCGTTCACCTGCTGTCTCGCGAGTCCGCCACCGATCAGTAATCAGCTCTCCGCAACACCGACACCGCCGAAGCACTGTCTCAGGCGATGTCCAGGAAGGTGCGGACGAGATAGTCATAGAATCTTCAGTGGTAGGACCTGCAGCAGCTCGAAACCGACGTGCGGAGAGGAAAACCGTGGGTGACATCGGAGCGGACCCGAAGCGGGTCGAAATCCTTCCGGCTCGACCGGTACTGCCGGCACGGCCGGAGCCGGCCCCGCGCCGCCAGGAGCCGTCGCCGCAGAAGGAACCCGCACCCGTCCGGTGAGTGACCTTTTCGTCGATGTTCATGGATTGCGAACGTTCCGCGTCAGTGACGACGGCAATCTGCTGCCGGTCATCGCGCTGGACGACTCCTGGCGCGGGGGCGTGTGCATCGCTGCCTGCCGCCGCAGAGCGACCCACAAGGCTCCGGTCGAAGGCTGCCGGTGTGGGATCTACACCTTCCGCAGCCTGCCGATATTGCGTGCGCAGTATGAACAAGCCGACCAATTGGTCGCGGTCGTCGCATTGGAGGGCCAAACCCTGAGCGGGTCCAGAGGATGGCGCTCACAGGCGGGCAGGGTCCTGGCCCTGTGGGTGGCACCCGGTGCATTGCCGACGGAACTCCGCAGGGCGCTGGTGCGGAATTTGCCGGACGTCACCTTCCACGACGATGTCGACGCCATGGTGTCGCACTATCCGGACCTGTCGATCATGCCGCCCATCGGCCGGCCGCTCGGCCCGGGGCTGGCCCGTCGCAGCGCCAGTCCGGTCCGATCCGTCCGGCCCGGTCGGATCCCGCTCTACATCCTGGCTACGGCACTGCTCTCGGTCGTGTTCGTCGTGGCTCGACAGGAATCGACGGCGGGCGGCATGTGGTCCGACATTGCCGGGCTCGGCACCTACCTGGGCTCGCATTTTCAGGACCTCTTCTTTCCGGTCCTGATCGTCGGTGTCTGGGTCCGCGTTCCACGGGTCCGTGGCCCCGGATATCTATTAATCTCAGGAGTGCTTCGCATCCTCATACCGTTGTGTATCGCTGCAGCACTGGCCGATCTGATCTCTCGGGGAAGCGTTGGCATCGATCCGATGGTGTTCGTGTACTTCATCTTCATCAGTTGGATCGAGCTGTGGCAGTTCGCCCAAGCAGTCGGCCGCACCGATGGTGTGAGCGGAGTGTTCGCGCGCCAATTCCTGTACGCCGTGCGAATCCTGTGGCGTTTGCTGCGGCCGAGCCGGCGCGGCACCGGCGTCAACTACAGCGCGCACCTGGAGAATCCGTTGAACAGTTACCCGTTGATCATGCCCGTACGTTTCGAGAGTCAACCCGGTTGACTCTCGACGCCGAGCGCCAACCGCTGCTGCTGAGCCGTTCACCCAGCGACGCAGCAATTCTCACTGCGCAGTCACTGTCGTCACGGCGCACCCCGTCGTTCTCGAACGAACGCCTGCCCGGTGATCAAACCGGCTGCGCAGTGCGCCGGGACGGTACGCCAGGACGGTGATCGGAGCGTGTCAGGTGATGTCTCGCCGGCGGAACAAGGCGAGCGAGACGATCAGGATGACGGCCGCGTACACCAAAAGTGCGACGCCGCCCTGCGCGTTCGAAACGAGAATCGGCTGCGGAGTCACGAATCCCAACCGCTGGTCATAGACGTTCCTGCCGTAGACGGTGACGCCGCCCTTGCTGACCCAGGCGCCGACGCTGGTCACGAAAAGGTAGGGCTGCAGCAGAGGACTGATCGCGCGGACCACGCTTTCCAGTACCGCGAAGTAGACGAATGCCACCCCCAGGGCTGCTGCAGTGTTGCGAATCAGGTTCGCCAACCCGAAACCGAGCCAGACCGTCGGCAATACCAACAACGCGGCCCTGACCTGCTGACCCAACACATCCGACCAGAAATGTGGCGCATCGGCGCCGAGACTGGACACCGGCAGCCCCCGGACGCTGATCAGCCACCGTGCCGTGAACGCCCAGATCAGCTGCGCCAGGACGGATAGCACCAGCACCGCACCCGTCACTGCAAGCAGTTTCGCGGCCATCAGCCGCAACCGGCGCGGTTCGTAGAACAACCAGGCAACGACGTTGCGGCTCGACCATTCGGCGCCGATGAAAGTGGCTCCCAACGCGAACCCGGCCAGAGCGACCGCCGCGCCCACGGCCAGGGTGTAGTCCGACACCTGGGCCGGACGGAACGGGTTGTTGGCCAGGAACTGATCGACCGGGAAATCCGCCGCGGTCGGGACGGTGCCGCACTGTGCTTCGGACCCGCCCGGTGCCTTGAGGCACTGGTCGGTCTGGGCTGCGATCTGGGTGACCTGTTGATCTCGTTGCGCGGTCGCCTGCGCCTGATCGGCAGCGGTGGGCTGTGCGTGGGACGTGAAGATGAACGCCACCGCCACCAGGTAGCCGATCACGCACACCGCCAACAAGATCCGGGTGAACCGTCGGGCCGCCAATCGGCGCAGTTCGGCGGTGAGCAGCCGCCCGAACTTCGGTGCCGCGGTCCGGTCGCGGGCAGCAACAGCTGTGGACATCATGAAGAAACCTGCTCCATCGTCGGGTCGGGCGTCGGACTGTCGGTGGTCAGGTCGAGGAACACACTTTCCAGATCCGCGGCGATCGGGCTCAGTTCGGTCAGGTACAGCCCCACGTCGCTCAGCACCTTCGTCACCACCGCCGGATCGGCGACGCCGCCCACGCGCAACGCACCGTCCAAGGACGTGACGGCAAACCCGGAGCGCCGCAACGCTTCTCGTCCCGCCATCGGATCAGCCAACCGGACCCGAACATCACCGGTGGTTCCGGCGGCCAACAACTCCGCGACAGATCCGGAGGCGATGACCTGCCCGTGGGACATGATCGCCACTCGGTCGCAGACCTGCTGTACCTCGCCGAGCTGGTGGGACGACAGCAGCACCGTCACCCCACTGGTCCCCAGACGTTTGATCAGCTCTCGGACCTCCCTGATCCCCGCAGCGTCCAAACCGTTGCCCGGCTCGTCCAGGATCAGCAACTCCGGATTCTTCAACAACGCGGCCGCGATCCCCAGCCGCTGCTTCATTCCCAGTGAATAGCCCTTCACCCGATCACCGGCCCGGCCGGCCAGATCCACCAGCTCCAACATCTCCTGCACCCGCGATTCCGGGATGTCCGAGGCGTGGGCCAGCAATGCCAAATTCCGTCGGCCGGAGAAATTGGGGAAGAACAACGGTGTTTCCACCAACGCCCCGACCCGGCCGATCACCAACGGCAACTCGTCCGGAACCGACCTGCCCAGCAGCGAAAACGTGCCTGAATCGGGCCTCACCAAACCGAGGAGCAACCGGATGGTGGTGGTCTTCCCGGAACCGTTGGGACCCAGAAAGCCGAACACACCACCCGCCTCGACCGTCAGATCCAAACCCCGAACAGCATGCTCTGGAGGTTTATGCCAACGCCGGTACGTCTTGTGCGCCCCACGGATCTCCACCACAGCCACAACGGCCGCCCTCCTTCGCCCTTGGGTAGGACTATGCATCATCAGCTGACCTACCACGGGGATCTACGGCCTCAACGGGTCGCCGTCCCCGCACAGACTTTCGCCCACGAAACCTCCTACCCGCCTGATCGCACCGTGATCAGGTCAGCGGGGATGATCGGGAGGTGACGCGATCGAACGAGCCGCACCCCGCAGAGATCTTCGATTCGGTGGCCGACAAGTATCAGCAGGCCCGAGTTGCCCGAGTCCGTCGCAGAAATCGTTCACACCGGCCTGTTCGAGAACGTCGTGGTGCGTCACTTCGATTGGGAGGTCACCTACACGGCAGAGCAATACCTCGGGCTGCTCGACACTTTTTCCAGTCACATCGCCATGGCCGCAGCTCACCGGGACCGGCTGTATTCCGAGATCAGACGCCGACTCGCCGACCGCCCGGACCAGCGAATGCGCAGACACTGGGGAGCAGTGCTGCATGTCGCCCAACGAATCGACGACCCCGGGCGGACGCCCTCGGACACCGTGAACTGCGCCGCCTCGGGTTCGTCCACGCCGCACTGGGAGGGGGCAGGGAGGGGGGTCCGCCGGGCTAAGCGCGAGGGGCCACCTCCAAAGGAC
>JBPCPG010000012.1:0-18726 GCA_050999445.1 Nakamurella sp.
CGGCGGCCGGGGTGGACATCTGCAGCGGATGGTGGCATGCCACCGCGTGGCGGTCTTGCCCGGCGGCGAGCACCGGCTTCCGGCTGGGAGTGCAGCTCGGTGGCCAACGGACACCTGGTTCCGGAGCCGGCAGCCGGACGGCGGGTCGACGGGCCGACGGTAGCTCACCGCCCAGCTCGACCGTGCCCCCTGCCCGGCCGCGCTGTGGATCGGGACCTGGATGGAAGCGATGAGACCGGAGGTGTGGATCCGTTCGCACCGACCGAGGTCAGGAAGGTCGAGTGCACTCTGATCGTCGAATACCGCGCTGTCATCGGCCGTGCACTCGACGCTAGCGGAAGCCTCACTCAAGTCTGGCAGGTAGAGCTCCGACCCGATGGTGGGCCGTCCCGACGACGTTCGAAGCCGGGGCCGCCACTGAGGATCATTCCGGTGTCGTCGCGGAGTTGTTGCAGCCCGTCGGTTTGAGCTGGCTTCTCGTTACGCTTCGAGTTGGATTGCCCTTTCGGTGAGGTCGGCGGCGGTTCGGATCACCGCCTTGACCATGTCGTCGACGGTGGAGTCGGTCACGCGCGATCGGATGGCCACGATGCTGACGGCGGCGAGTACTGCCCCTGACGACTGGAAGATCGGGGCTGCTATTCCAATTGCGTCGGGGTCCACTTCGCCGTGCGTGATGGCGCACCCGTCAGCCTTGATCGCGGCCAGGCGGGTCTTGAGCTGCTCTGGATCGGTCAGTGACGCCGACGTGAATCGCTGAAGCTTCACCGAGGCCAGAAGCTGGGTCAGCTGGCGGGTCGGGAGCCAGGCGAGCAGTACCAAGGCGGAGGCACCCGCGTTCACGTTGAGGATCGTGCCGCGCTGATAGGACAGCCGGAGGTACTGCTCGGTCGACTCTTCACGCTCGAGGCAGACGACAGCGTTGCCCATGAGCTTGGTGAGCAGGACGGTCTGGTGGAAGCGGCCCGCCAGGGCGCGCAGCGCGGGGACGGCGATGTCGGCAAGCCCGTAACTTCGACGAGCGAGGCGGGACAGCTGCAGCACTTTCATGCCGAGCCGGAAGCCGGCACGCCCGTCTTCGGCGAGGAAGTCCGATTGCACCAGGGTCTCGAGGTAGCGGTAGGCGGTGGATCTGGCGACCCCGAGGTGTTCGGCTACTTCGGCCGCGGATAGGACCAGGTGGTCGTCGGTGAACATTTCCAGGATGTTCAGCGCACGGTCGGCAGTGCTGTTGCGTTCGCGGTAGCCCGTTGGCTGACTCATCGACCGACACCGCGCGGTTCGAATGGCAGCGCTTTCCGGGAAAGCGCTGGGGTACCGGCGGGATCGGGGACCCCTGGATGGGAGAACTGTGGCAACACGGCAATCCGCCTTAGGTAGTGACCTCAAGGGTAGCCAGGTCGAGGAGTTCGCCCAGACCCGGCGAGGCGACCGTCGTCCCGCTGGGGGCGAACTTGGTGAGAAGTGATCGGTGCAGGTTCTGATGTGCATGGGCGAGGCCGTTGTCGTGAACGGGGACCGCTACCCGGGGTGCGACGGCCCGCAGGTAGTCGATCGTATCGGCCAGCTTCATCCAGGGAGCGCCTATCGGCAGTAGCAGGACGTCGACGTCGACGTCGGGTACGAAGAACGCGTCACCTGGAGCGAGAACCGTGTCGGCGATGAGATAGCTCAGGTTCGCTGGCAGTGGAACCCCTGGATAGATCACCTCGTGCGGCGAGGTCCACACCACCACCGGGACGTCGGCGATGCTCGACGTGGTGGAGGTGACCATTCGGGTGTTCTCCAGACCGACGTCGGCGAGAAGTGCCCGCACGCCTTCGTCCCCGTAAACCGGCGTAGCAGCCGCCTGCTGCAGGCGTCGGATTTGTTCGGGGTCGACGTGGTCAGCGTGGGCGTGCGTGACAAGGACGGCGTCAACCGGTCCGACCTCCGCCGTCAACGGCGGGGTGAGATTCCCCGGATCCAACAGCAGGTGACGCGGATCGCCGTTCGGCTGGTCGACGGTGAGAAGCACACATGAATGGCCCCATCGGGTCAGGCGCACGCCGGGTCGGTCAGTGCTTGGCATAAGAGTTCCTCATCATTGTGTCCGGGATGACAGGACAGCTATAGTATAAGTCAGGACTTCATCGGTGAAGAGAGAAGGCACATGGACGGCGACCCGGTTCTGAGTCCACAGGGGCGGCTGCGTTTGCAGGGTGATTGGGGAGGCTTCAATTTGACCCGCACCTGCGGCTGGCTCGCCCAGTGGGTGTACGACAACACGGCCGATCACCGACGCAGTCTCATCTATACCGGGCGCGGCATGGGCGATAGTTTCCGCGCCCTCGCGGCGGGAGTGGTTGACGTGGCGGTGGCCACCCCGGCGCCGTTCGCCCGGCTTGCCCAGCAGGGTCTCGGCCCTTTCGAGGGTGCGCCGATTCCCGAGTTGCGGGCGCTGGCCGTGCTGCCGCATCGCGACGCGATGATCGCCGTCGCACGCGCAGACCTCGGACTTTCCCACTTGTCCGACGCAGCGGGCCATAGCGGACCGTTGCGGATTTCATTGGGAGCCGGTGACCGGGACGGTTTCATGGGATTCGCCGGTGACATGCTGCTGCAGGCGGCCGGGATCGACCTCGCCGAACTCACGGCCAACGGCGGCGTCGTGACCCGGTACGAACAGCCGTTCGATTCCGTGGCCGACCTGCGTGAGGGTCGTGCCGACGTGATGATCTCGGAGGCCATCATGACCCCTGACTGGGCACGCCTCGCCAGCGATGCCGACGTCAGCTTTCTTGCACTGAGCGGCGCGGAGCAGCAGTGGATCGCCGACCGCTACGGTCTTGGCACCTTGGAGGTTCCGGCCGGATACTTCCCCGGCGTGGCGGAACCGCTTGTCGTGCTCGACTACGCGGGATGGTTCATCGCGACGACCATCGACCTGCCCGACGACGTCGCCGCCCTGCTGGCCCACGCAGTGGTGTCCAACACCGAACCACTGGCCAGGCAGTACCACCACCTGCCGTCAGAACGGTCCCCGCTCGCCTATCCGATCGACTACCGGGAGGCGAGCAAGACCCCGATCGCGCTCCATCCGGCTGCCGCCGAGGTCTACCGAGACGCCGAGAGCAAAGGACTGTCGCCCCGATGATCGCCGCCCAGATTCTGGATCAGGAACGCACCTCCTTCGTCGTCGGTGAGACCGCCGACCCCACGCCGGGAGCGACGGACGTTGTCGTACGAGTGGCGGCAGCAGGATTGGCCCCAGGCATCTTCAACCTGCTGAGGATGGGCGCGATTCCGATCTTCCCGACCGTCGTCGGTCACGAGATCGCCGGTACCGTGGTGGAAGTCGGATCCGATGCTGACGCCGCCCTGATGGGCAAGCGGGTCCGGGTGCACCCGCTCTTGAGTTGTGGGCGGTGCGAGTACTGCACCTCGGACCGGGAGATGCTGTGCAGCGCGAACTCGATGATCGGGCATGCCATCTTCGGCCCGGACGCGATGAGCCTGCATTCCCGGTACCACAACGGTGGTCTCGCCGAGCTCGTCGTCGTGCCGCAGGCCAACGTCGATGAGCTTCCGGACCAGATCGGGTTCGAACTCGGCGCCAAGGTTCACGACTTCGCGAACGCCGTGCGCGCTCTCACGCTGGCGGTACTGCCGCCGGCGAGCACGCTGGTGGTCACCGCGGCGACCGGAGCAATGGGTACGGCGACGATATTGCTGGCCCGCGAGTTCGGCGTCTCCCGGGTCATCGCCGTCGGACGCGACGAAGCCCGACTGGAGGCGGTCCGCCGGCTCGACCCTGGACGAGTGACGCCTTTGGTTCTCGGCGCCGACGAACCGGCAGAAGCGGTGGTGGCGAAGGTGCGGACCGTCGACGCCGCAGGAGCGCACGCGGTCATCGACTACCTGCCGGAGGGTGCCGGGCTGGTAAAGCTGTTCGGCGGTATCCGCTCCGGCGGCCGCATCGTGCACATGGGCATGAACCGGGTCCCCTTCGCCATCCCCCAGATCGCCGTGGCCGTCAACTGCGTCAGCTTTGTCGGGACCCGGGCCTGTACCCGCCATGACGCGCTCACCGCCTTGCGCATCCTCGGTCAGGATCCAGAACGCTACAACCGGCTGGTGACCCACCGCTTTCCCCTGCGCGAGGCGAATCGGGCCAGAGAGCTGCTCCAGTCCAGGTCGGAGCAGCTGTGGATGTTGGTCGTCAACCCGACCGAGTAGTCACACCGGTAGAAATCACTAGAAGACAGGACAACCACCATGGGCCGTGTCGTCGAGCGTTTCGATATCTTCCCGTTCCTCGAGCCCGCTCGGGAGTTGATCCGCGACGAGAAGGCGTTGCTCTCGCCCGCGGTGCCCCCGCCGGTCGGAATCCGGTGGGACCCGATTCCGCCACTTCGGGTCGCCCACTTCGCCCAGGAATTTCAGGACAAACAATTTTCTCCTCCCCGAATTCTCTGGGAGGGGGCCAGTGGCCGCATCGAGTGGCAGCAGATGAACTTCCGGCAGCCCATGTACCACCGCAATCTCGACGTCGATGAGATGTCGTTCCAAATTCACGGCCCGCGGACGCTGATGACCGAGATCGGTACCGTCGAGCTTCGCCCCGGAGACCTCGTGCGCATCCCTGTGGGCGTCGCGCATGACAACTGGGGCCGCCGTGCCAGCCATATCCTCTGGTACTTCCCGGCCCCGATCACCGAGGTCGGACATGTCATCCGGGAGGGCGAGGTGCTGATTCCACCGTTCGAGGGGTGGCAGCCCGAGACCGTGAACGAGGTGCACACCAACTGTCTCGGCGGCCGGGCGGTGTCGGTGCGGCCTGGCCCGCAGCACTGCGACACCGCGGTCCAGCGGTCGGATGAGACGCTGCTGCTGGAGCAGGCATACAGCGAGACGGACCGGTTGCGGGTGCTGCATCCTGAGTCGTCGGGGAACGGGACGGCGTGGGTGTGGCAGGGCCCGGACCACTGGATCGGGCTGACCTCGACCACCGACACCGACGGTCGCACCTACACGCGGCACCGTAACGTCGATGAGGTGCAGTACCAGGTCGATGGCACCCGACTGCTGGTCAGCGCGAATGGTGTGGTCGAGATGACCCCTGGGACCTTTGTCCACCTACCGGTCGGGGTGGCGTTCGCGAGCATCGTCGCCGGAACCAGCACGCATGTCACCACGCTGTCCCGCGGTGCGCTGGAGTGCGTCTATGACGGGGCCACCGAGAGCGCCACGTGGACGGCCGAAGAGATCGACGCCTTTCGGGAGCGCGTCGCCCCGGTGTCGGCGGTCGCGTGAGTGCAGCGGAGCCGGACCACACGATTGTCCGCCGGGTGGTCCAGGCGGGTCGGGCACTGGCGGCCGCCGGTCAGTCCGACATGGTGTGGGGGCACGTAGCTCTGCGTGACCCGCGGGGTCGTGGGGTCTGGATGAAAGCAGCCGGCTGGTCCTTCGACGAGGTCACGCCCGAGCGGGTGCTGCTGGTGGGGTGGGACGGCAACCGCCTGCTCGGGGACGGGGCCGTACACCTGGAGTGTCATCTTCACCTCAGCGTGTTGTCGGCTCGTGCCGACGTGGACGCGAGCGTGCACACCCATCCACCCGCGGTGAACGCATTCAGTGCTCTGGCGATACCGCTGCTCGCCATCTCTCATGATGGCGTGCTGTTCGCCGACCCTCAGGTGCCCCGTTCCGCACTGTCGGGAGACCTGATCGCCGACCCCGGCAGGGGCGACCGGCTGGCGGCCGAACTCGGTGCTGCACCGGCGTGCCTGCTGCCCAGGCACGGCCTGGTCGCGGTAGGAGCGTGGGAGGGCGCGGCGGTGATGCACGCTGTCCTGCTGACCGCCGCCTGCTCGGTGATGCTGCAGGCCTCGGCCGCCGGAACGGTTCTGTCGTGGTCCGACGCCGACGAGATCGCCATGAAGAAGATCCACGCCTGGCCGGCCTCCCAGCTCCGCGCCGGCTACGACCATCTGGTCCGCGCTGCTGACCGGCGCTTCCCCCCGACTTAGCCGACCGGCTGAAGCGGGTCCAACGTCACGTCCGGACATCACATCCGGCTAGGAGCATCATGGCTACTATCGCGCTCGGCAACGACGTGCTCACCGTCGTCGTGGTCTTCACGGTTCCGCCCGACCAGCAGGCGGGATTCGTACGGCAGCTGGAGCAGGTCGCGGCCGAGCATTCCCGGCACGAAGGCTTCGTCTGCTGCGCCATCCACCGCAGCGTGGACGGACTACGGGTGGTCGAGTACATCCAGTGGCGGACCCGCGCGCATTTCGAAGTCATGTTGGCCGCGCAAGCGGCCGATGGACACGTCAACAAGCCGCCCTTCCCGGCTGACGTCCACGTCTACGAGGTCGCGGCCGTCGTCCTTCCCTGAGCGCAGCTTGCGCCACGCCAGCGCCGGACTACTTCTCAGCCCGCCTGCCCCTCGACCTGTTCAGCGACCACGGCGCTGTCGATGCGGCCGATCCCGTCGATCTCGACGCTGACGGTCGCGCCGGGCGTGAGGAACAGCGCAGGCTTCCGTCGGAAGCCGACGCCTCCAGGGGTGCCGGTGAGAATGATGTCGCCGGGCTGCAGCCGCGTGAACTCCGAGATGGTCGAGATGAGCATCGGGATGTCGAACAGCAGCTGGCCCAGGTCGGATTCCTGCACGGTGGCGCCGTCGACGATGGTTCGAATGACGGCGGAGTCGAGGTCGACGTCCGCAGGGGCTACCAAGTAGGGCCCCAGCGGGGTGACGGCGTCCCAGGCCTTGCCCTGCACCCACTGGTGGGTTTTGTACTGGTAATCCCTCATGGTGACGTCGTTGGCGACGGTGTAGCCCAGCACGTGCTGCGCTGCCTGGTCGAGGGGGATGCGCCGACCGGCGGCACCGATCACCACCGCCAGTTCTCCCTCGTAGTCGACCTGCTGCGACTCGGCGGGTAGCTGAATCGGTTGGTCGGCTGCAATGAGGCTGTCGGCATATTTCGGGAACAGCACCGGGTACTGCGGAGTGTCCCGGCCGGTCTCGGCGATGTGGTCACGGTAATTCAGACCGACGCAAAAGACCTTTTCCGGTGCCCAGGACGGGGGGAGCAGCTCGGTCTCGGTTGCCGGAACCCGGCCGCGCGCGTCAGGGGCAGCTTCCCGGAGCTGGTGCGCCCCGGTCGAGCGGTCGATGCGCCGGATACCGGCCAGCGGCACGTAGTGGTCGCCATCAACGAGGCCGACGTGTTCGATCCCGCGGTAGCGGTAGCTCACCCAGCTCATCAGATGCTTCCTTCGCTCGTTCTGCGCCATTGTGGCGTCTGCCCGCCCCACAGGTTCACCGTCTGTGGGACCGGCGTCCACCGGCGGGGTGCGTACGCCACCCGGTCGTCGTAGAACTTCTCCATTTCCGCGGACAGCTCGATATGGTTCCCGGCGGGATCATCGAAGAAAACGAACAGGTTGTTGCCTGGCCCGTGCCTGCCCGGGCCCCACTGCACGGGCACGTCCAGTTCGGTCAGCCGGTCGCACCACACCTTGAAGTCTTCCCATTCCGAGAGATCGTAGGAGTAGTGGTCCAGCACCCCGGCACGGTCGACGGCGACGATGGCCAGGGTGTGGTGGTCCTTGTTGCTGCGCAGCCAGCAGAAGCGGCCGTCCGCCAGCTGGTCGGACATGCGGAAACCGATCTCGTTGACGAAGAAATCCATCATGGGGGCAACGTCGGTCGTTCCGAGGGTTGTGTGCGGAAATTTGATGGTTCGCCGACCCGGGTCGGCGGCGTTCTCGCCTTGGCGTCGCACCGGACCGTGAAAGTGCACAGCGGTTCCGTCGGGATCATTGACTGCAAGACCGCTCGGTTCGCCCAGTGCCTCGTCGACGAAGGCCGGGTCGAGGTCGGTGACCGTCCGACCCGCTGCTTCCAGGCGGCGCCGGATCCCGTCGAGCCCACCGGAGTCGCGGACCTCGAAGCCGTAGTGCACAAGGTTGGCCGCCCCCGGGAGCAGGTCGAGGACGTGATGCCCCAGTCCCCAGCCGAGCCGGACACCGCCTTCCAGTAGCTCGGCGTGCCGCACCATGCCGAGCACCCGCCCGTAGAACCTTTCGCTGGCCTCGACGTCGGGCACGGCGAACGCGATGTGCGACACGGCCGTGTCGCGCAGCCGTCCCGCATTCTGGGTCTCCTGAAGGGTCATCCGGACGGGCTTGTCCATGTTCGGTTCCTTTCGGTTGGTGGACGTCATCGCAGGACCAGCGCCTTGCGACGGGCGAACCAGCTCTGCACCTGCGCGTCCAGGTCGGCAAGCTGATCCGGCGCCACGACAGCCGCCACGAACCGGTCGGGCCTCAGCAGCACGAACTTGCCTCGTGTCGCTGCGAACTCCTCGTACAGCCGAGTGTCCAGATCGATCACGGTCCGGACCTGGTTGTCCAGCACCTCTACCGTGTCGTCCAAAGGCACCGATACCAAGGTCCGCGGCACGACCGACAGCGCGTCGACAGCGCCCGACCAGGCAGCTCTGGACAAGCCGACGCCGATGAGGGACCAGTCGTCGCCGGTGACCCGGTCGAGCAGCAACGGCGTGTGCTCCTCGAACCAGAACACCAGGGGCTGGCCGATCTGGGTTCCCACCAGCGGATGGTTACCTTCGCCCAGCACCAGGCCCTCGTGGAACACCGCCCGCGGCCGGTAGCGCATCTCCTCCAGGTAGGCCCGGCCGGACGGGGTGGCCAGCGCCCGTCGCAGGGCGGTGTCCCGGACCGCCGCACGTCCGACGTTGCGGGTCATCACCACCCGCCCCAGCCGCTCGGAGCTGCGGATCACCGCATCGGCATGGGGTTTGCGCTCCTGCTGGTAGGAGTCGAGCAGCCGATCGCCGCCGCGGCCCTGCACGACGGACGCGAGCTTCCAGGCCAGGTTGGCGGCGTCACGGATGCCGGAGTTGAGGCCCTGCCCGGCGAAGGGCGGCATCATGTGCGCCGCGTCTCCGAGCAGAAAGGCCCGACCTGAGCGCCAGTGAATGGCGCTGAGTGCGTGGAACCGGTAGGCGACTGCTCGTTCGATTTGTTCGGGGGTGATATCTCGGTAGGGGCGCACTAACCGTTCGATCAACTCGTACGGCGGTTGGGCGCCGGCCTGGCACTCTCCTGCCAGCAGGAGGAACTCGTAGCGGCAGCGGCCGTGCAACCCGGGCACGACTACGTGCGGGCGGCGTGGGTCGGCGTGGTGCATGCCGTACCGCTCGGTCCGGTGGTCCCCGACCGTGTCGACCACGAGCCAGACGTCGTCGTAGCTGCGGCCGGTCATCTCGATACCCAGCTCAGCTCGCACCGCCGATCGGCCGCCGTCTGCCCCCAGCACGTAACGAGCCCGGATACCACGAACCGAGCCGTTATGGCCGCTGTGCGGCGCAGTAACCTCGGCGCGCACCTCGTCGAGGTCCTGGTTCAGTTGCTTCAAGGTGGTGTCGAACAGCAGCCGCACCCCAGGGTGCTGGTCCAGGGCACGGTAGAGGGTCCGCTCCAGGTCGGGTTGGGCAAACGGGTTCTTGAACGGGTAGCCGAACCGGTTGGGGACAGCGGCGCGGCCGTGGAACAGCAGCCGGTCCTGGCTGTCGTAGTAGGCGGTTCCCGTGCCGGGCACGACGACACGAAGAATGTCGGACTCCAGACCGGCCTGCTGGTAGGTGCGCAGCGACTCGTCGTCCAGGCTGATCGCCTTTGGCTCGTCGCTGGGGCCGGAGCGCTTCTCGACCACTACTATGTCCACCCCGCGGGCCGCGAGCAGTGCGGCGACGGTCATACCGACCGGTCCGGCTCCTACTACCAGCACGTCACAATGCAGCTCTGCCGACCTTTGGCCGTCGTGGTCAGGGCCGATCGACTCACCCATGCGAGAGTGCTTTCAGCTTGACCACGGCCATGCGGTGGTTGAGCGCGGCGGCCGCGATCGGCGCCCCGTCGCGGCGCCACTGCAGCAGCGCCGACAGGTCGTCGGGGTTGCCGGCGGTGACTTCCGGTTCACCCGGGATCGGCAGCGCGCCGGCGATCTTGAGATTGATGCCGAACTGCTCGGTCCAGAAGTAGTGATCGGTTTGCTGAGGGGCGGCTGCGGGGTCGAGCAGGTTGCGTGCGGCGGTCTGGCCCTGCGCGACGGCGTTGGTCCAGTGCGGGGTGCGTCGGAATGTGCCGGGGCTGGTCTCCTGCACGGTGACGTCGCCGGCGGCGGTGATCGTCGGGGTGACCCGGCAGTGATTGTCAACGACCAGTCCACCGGCGACGGCGAGGCCCGACGACATCAGCCACTCCACATTCGGCAGATCGCCAACGGCGGAGATGATGACGTCGCCCTCGAGGAGTTCATCGGCCCCGTACGCCACGGCGCGCACCGGGTCGCCCACCAACTCGACGCCGTCCGGCGCGTGTATCAATCTGACGCCGTGCCGGAGGGCGGCCGCAACCATGACGTCGGCGAGCCACGGACCGAGTACCCGGCGCAGCGGCGGATCACGGTCGATCACGGTGACGGTCAGGCCATGACCACGCAGGGTCGAGGCGATCTCCATGCCGAGGAAGCCGGCACCGACGACCACCACCGATCTGGCACCGACGATGCGGGTCGCGATGGTCTGGGCGTCCGCCAGCGTCCGGATTACCAGCTCGTCGCGCTGTCCGTTCGAGGCGAGGCGCCGGGCCCGCGCGCCGGTCGCCACCACCAGACCGTCGTAGCGCAGGGAGCTGCCGTCGGCCAGATCGAGAAGGTGTCGTTCGGGGTGTAGTGCAGTGGCGCGGCTTCCCGGGCGCAGCTCGACGTCGGCGGGCAGGGGCGGCAGCGCGGTGGACGAGGCGGGTTGTTCACTCGCGATGACACCTTTGGACAACGGCACCCGGGAGTAGGGGAGCCCTTCCTCTTCGGACACGACGATGATGTCTCCGGCCCACCCCTCGGCACGCAGGGTGCTGGCGGCCGTGACGCCGGCGATCGAGCCGCCGACCACGATCATGCGGGACATTCGGCGTCAGCGCTGCACGGTGAGAGCGGCGACGGGGCATACGCGCGCACCGGCTTCTGCCGCTGCGGAGAGCGTCTCATCGATCTCGTCGTGGCGGA
The DNA here is from genome assembly GCA_050999445.1 of Nakamurella sp. Lineage (GTDB taxonomy): Bacteria > Actinomycetota > Actinomycetes > Mycobacteriales > Nakamurellaceae > Nakamurella. Next base: position 11,090 of record JBPCPG010000012.1, read on the forward strand.
GCCGCACGTACCCTTCGTCGTCGAGCTCGTACACCTCGGGCGCAGCCTGCTCGCAGAGTCCGTGGCCCTCGCAGGCCGACAAGTTGATGGCGATGTGCACGCTCATCACGCCTTTGTCGATGTGACGCGCAGCGGAACCGAATCCAGGCTGCGCACCACCGGGTTACCGCCGCGCACGACCGGACCGGCGAGCTGGAAATGTTCGACCCGGTCCAGGAACGCCTGCATCAGGGTCACGACCTCCATCCGGGCGAGTCCCTGACCCGCGCAGCCATGCACGCCGTAACCGAAGGCCAGATGATCCAAGGGGTTGCGGCTCAACTCGAAGGTCGCGGGGTGCGGGTAGTGGTTCGGATCGCGGTTGGCCGCCGCCCAGTGCAGCAGCACGCGGCCACCGGCCGGGATCGCGACGTCGCCGACGGTCAGGTCGTGGGTGGCCACGCGGAAGAAGCCCTGGACGGGAGTCTCCAGCCGCAGGATCTCCTCGAAGACCGGACCGGCCAGGGCCGGCTCGGCTCGCAGGGCGGTCCACACCCCGGGCTGGTCGGCGAACACCCGGAACAAGGCACTGATCGCGTTGACCGTGGTGTCCATGCCCGCGGTCATGTAGGCGCTCATGGTCCTGATCGCCCCCAGCATGGTCAGCCGCCCATCGTCGACCGCATCCATCACCGTCTCTCCCCAGCCGCCCGGAACGAGCTTCGAGCGGTCGGTCATCTCGGCCATGAACTCGTGATAGGAGACCACGGTCCCCAGCCGCTCCTGCAGGTACGGGGTGAAGGGGCCGAAGCCGGCGAAGGTGGCGTCCGCACCGGGGTGCAGCCTGTCGCGGCCCTCGACAGGCAGGCCGACCAGATCACCGACCACATTGATCGGAACGACGCGGGCGACGTCGACCACCGCGTCGAAGGATCCGCGCCCGACGACGCTCTCGACCAACTGATCGGCGTAGGTGCGAATCTGCGACCGCACGTTCGCCAGCCCCCGTGGCGCCAGCTTGTCCGACAGCACGGCACGCAGCGCGTCGTGCTCAGGAGGGTCGGTGGCCAGTACGGAACCGACGAGGTTGGCGTTGAACTGCGGAGTCAGCGCCACCCCCTGCGCGGAGGTGAACGACTTCCAGTCCGCTGCGGCAGCGCGTACGTCGTCGTAGCGAGTGAGCACCCAGAAATCGCCCTTCGTCATGTAGACGGCCGCGCTGAGCTCGCGCAGCTCGTCCAACGCGGCGAACGGGTCGGCCACCAACTCAGGGCCGAACAGGTCGAGGTCGGATTCGGCCTGTCGGCCGGTGGAGGTCGTGGTCACTTGAGCTCCTGTTGGGTGAGGTTGATAGCGGTGCGGTTGTCGAGGACGAATACAGTGTGTCCTGATATATGAACATAGTACCTGAGGAATAGGAATTAGTAGAGTCCATCAGGGGTGCGTCGATGCAGGTAGAAGGTGCGTTGTTCAGTGAAGGCGCGGACGGACTCCATTCCGCCCAGGCGGCCGTACCCGGAAGCGCCGAGACCGCCGAAGGCGACGTGCGGTTCGTCGCCCACCGACGGGCCGTTGACGTGTACGGCGCCGGCCCTTAGACCGGCCGCCAACCCTTCAGCTCGGACAGGGTCCTGGGCGATCACGCTGCCGATGAGGCCGTAGTCGGTGTCATTGGCAACCCTGAGCGCCTCCTTGTCGTCCGCAACCGGATGGATGCTCACCACCGGGGAAAAGCTCTCCTGGTGGTAGAGCCGTGCCGATCGGGGCAGGTTCCCGAGCACGGTGGGACGGGCGTAGAGCCCGTCCAGGTCCGGGCCGCCGGCCAGCACCTCCGCTCCGTGATCAACCGCATCGACGACCAGATCACGGAAGGACCGCGCGGCACGCAGGTTGATCAGCGGCCCCAGGTCGGTAGCGTCCAGGCGTGGGTCTCCGACGGTCATCGCGTCCGCGAGCGCGGCGAGCCGTTCGGTGAGTTCCTGGGCGCGTGAGTGGTGCACGATGATCCGGTCGGTGCACATGCAGACCTGCCCGGCATTGGCAAACGAGGCGAAGGCCAGCTGCGGTATCCATTGCTCGAGATCGACGTCGTCGCAGACGACCGTCGAATTCTTGCCGCCGAGCTCCAGGACCGCTGGAATCAGATTGCGCCCGGCAAGTTCACCGATCCGCCGTCCGACCTCGGTGGAGCCGATGAATACGACCCGCCGAACCCTCGAGTCTTCGATCATTGCCGCAATGGCGGTAGGCCCGGCTCCGGGACCGGTGCTCAGGACGTTGAACACCCCGTCGGGAAGGCCGGCGCGGCGCAGCACGTCGGCCATCAGAAACCCGGCTGTGATGGGCGCCTCCTCGCTCGGCCGCAGAACGACCGTGTTGCCCACCGCCATGGCGACGGCGGTGGCACGCGCGGCCAGGACCAGAGGGGCGTTCCAGGGAATGATCGCCAGGACGACGCCCGCGGGGCTGCGGCGCGAGAGGTTGAGGGTATTGGGCTCGAACGAGGGCAGCAGCTCTCCGACCGGGGCGGTGGTCAACCCCGCAGCTTCGCGCAGGGTGGCGGCGGCCTCGTGAACGTTCATGGCGGCCCAGGCGGCGGTGCTGCCGGTTTCCAGGGCGAAGGTCTCCCGGTGCAGAGCTGCCTCGTCCTCGAGCAGCTGCGCGGCCCGGAGCAGGACCGATCGCCGCTGGTCGGCCGGAGTGGCGGACCACGCGGCAAATGCGCCCGCAGCGGCCGCCACCGCCTCTTTGGCGTCCTCGACACCACCGGCAGCGACCTGCCGGTAGACGTCACCGGTCACCGGCGACACGTCATCGAACCTCAACCCGGTCGACGAGGGGCGGGACCGGCCCGCGATGAACAGGTCTTGAAGCTGAACCATGACGTCTCCTGAAGTCGCGCTGCCGGTGAGCCACATCATCTGTCCTGTAAAACGGTACTCTATGATCGTTATTCAGGACACCGGTATCACGGGAATCACGGAGGAACCCCTAATGGCACTCAGCGCGGGCACGCAGGTACGAGCGGCAGTCGTCCGGCTGCCTGGCTCGAAGTTCGAGCTGCGCACACTGGCCTTGGAGGCGCCGCGGGCCGACGAGGTGCTCGTCAGGGTCGTGTCGTCCGGGGTTTGCCATACCGACGCCGTCGCCCGAGCGGGGGACTACCCGGTGCCCACGCCGGTCGTGCTGGGCCATGAAGGCGCCGGCGTCGTGGTGGCGGTGGGGCAGGAGGTAAGGGACATTGCCGTCGACGACCACGTCGTGATGAGCTTCGTCGCCTGTGGCCGTTGCTCGACCTGTCGCGCTGGTCGACCAGCACTGTGTCAGTCCGCTCTGGAGTGCAACTTCTCCGCCCAGCGCGCCGACGGCAGCACTGCACTGCGCACCGAGGATGACAAGCCGGTGCACAGCCACTTCTTCGGGCAGTCCAGCTTTGCGACCTACGCTCTCGCTCCGGCAGCCAGCACCGTGGTGATCGACCGGGAGTTCGACCTCCGACTCGCCGGTCCGCTGGGCTGCGGTTTCCAGACGGGCGCCGGCGCCATCTTCAACAGTCTCCAACCCGACCCCGGCTCCACGATCGCCGTCTTCGGGGTCGGCGCCGTCGGCCTTGCTGCGGTCATGGCCGCCGCCATCGCCGGCTGCACCACGATCATTGCCATCGACCGCCATCAGTCCAGACTCGACCTCGCGCTTCAGGTGGGCGCCACGGACGTCGTGCTGGCCGGCGAGCAGGACGCCGTCGCGGCTGTCCGTGCACTGTGCGACGGCGGAACAGAATTTGCGATCGACACCACCGGCAATCCCGGCGTTGTGCGCCAGGCAGTGGACTCCCTCCGCGTCGCCGGCGTCTTCGGCCTCATCGGTTCCGCTAAATTCGGGACCGAGGTGAGCTTGGACCTCACCCACATGTTGTTCGGTCGCATTTTCCGCGGAATCATCCTGGGTGACAGCAACCCCCGACAATTCATCCCCCAGTTGATCGCCTATCAGCAGGCCGGCCTGTTCCCCATCGAGAAGTTGATCACCTACTTCCCGCTCGAGGACATCGAAAAGGCGGTCATGTCATCAGAAGACGGACAGACCGTTAAACCGGTGATTCTCATGTAGCAGGCCTCCTCTTCGGCAATCAGTACGTCCAGGCGATCACGTGACGGAAGGGGACGCAGTACAGGTTCGGCTCGATTCGGCGCTTTGCGAAGCCCGATCGAATCGTCGTCACCTTCGCCGTAAGGCCGTACCGGCTGGGCGACAACCATCACGCGCACGTTTTCGAACACACCGATAGATTCAGGCGGAGAGGCACCAAAGGCGTAAGCGGTCTGGTCGCTTCGAAAGCCGGTCAGCTGGCTGCACCGCTCATACCTTGGTGGCGTTCGAGCCGGCAGGCGGGTCGGGTCGGTCGGGAAGCGGCGGTGTGCTGCCCTCGTCCAGTGCGGCGAGCCGGCGTGCCAGGTAGGTTCGCTCCTGGTTGTTGCCCACCACCGCGATGGCAGAGCGGTACGAGTCGGCGGCTTCAGCATGACGGTGAAGACGGGTGAGGAGGTCAGCGCGGGCCGCGTGCAGCGGGTGATATCCGCGTAGGGCGGGTGTCTCGGCGAGTCGGTCGATGAGTAGCAACCCAGCAGCAGGTCCGTCTCGCATTGCAACGGCGACGGCCCGGTTGAGATCCACAACGGGTGAAGGCATCATTCGCAGCAGCAAGTCGTAGGGCCCGACTACCTGCGGCCAGTCTGTGCTGGCAACGTCCAGGGCCACATCGTGTAGCGCTGCGATTGCGGCCTGCACGGCGTACGGCCCCGCCGGGGACGCAAGGTTGTGGGCGATGAGGGCCCGGCCCTCGGTGATCTGCTCACTGTTCCACCGGCGCCGGTCCTGGTCCTCCAACGATATCGGGACGCCGTCCGCGTCGGCCCGGGCGGCGCGCCGGGCGTCCGTGAGCAGCATCAACGCCAGTAGGCCGGCCACTTCCGGCCGCTCGGGCAGTAGTCGGTTCAAGATTCGGGTCAGCCGGATGGCCTCGTCGGTCAGGTTCGGCCGGATGAGCTGGTCACCGGTCGTGCTGGCGTAGCCCTCATTGAACACGAGGTAGACCACCGTGAGGACGGCGTTCAACCGCCCCTGCAGCTCTTCACCCTGCGGCACCCGAAACGGAATTCGAGCCCGCGTCATCTTTCGTTTGGCGCGAACTATGCGCTGTTGCATCGTAGGTACCGGGATGAGGAACGCCGCGGCGACTTCCGCTGTGCTCATACCGGCCAGGAACCGGAGGGTGAGCGCGACCTGCGCCTCGAACGGCAACGCCGGGTGGCAGCAGGTGAAAAACAAGATCAACCGGTCGTCGGGTAGCTCGCCACTGTTTCCAGCTGGCGACGCACAATGGACCAGCTCGGTCTCGGCCGCCAGCAACGCCAGCCGCTGCGCGTAGGTCCGGTCGCGGCGGATCCGGTCCACCGCCTTGCGCCGGGCGGTTGTCAGCAGCCAAGCCAGTGGCACGTCAGGAACCCCGTCGACCGGCCAACTGGTCAACGCCGCCTCGATCGCCTCCTGGGCGACGTCTTCGGCAAGTTCGAGATCGCCGAAACGCGCCGCGAGCGTCGCGAGGAGCCGGCCCCACTCCTCTCGGAACACGGCCTCCACAGAGTCGGCTGCCCGCGACGTCATAGCCGTCAACCCATCACAGGCCGGATCTCGATGCGGCCGTACCTGGCGCCGGGGTTACGCGCCGCCCAGTCCAGAGCCGCGTCGAGATCGGGTACGTCGATGAAGTTCCAGCCTCCGAGATACTCCCGGGTCTCCGGGAACGGGCCGTTGGTGACGATTCGCTCGCCGCTGCTGTCAACCCGAACGGAGGTGGCCAGTTGGTAGTCATCCAGATACCCGCTGTCGACATGAACGCCGGCGCTCAGCAGCGCCTGCTGATAGCTGATGAACTCCTCCGCGGTAGGACCTTCGCCGTCACTGAACTCACTGTCGACGAAGCCGATGATCTGCAGCATGTACTTCACTGTGCACTCCTTGCTCGTAGCTGTTACGGACACCCAACAGACGAACGGCGCCGGCGCAGATCGACACCCACAACAAACAGTTTGCCAACGGCGACACGCGACAGTCCAGACATGGTTCTCGTCCGGCGATTCACCTGCATCTTGATGGCGGTGCGGCGTTCTAATCCTATTTCCATGGCCCCGCTGAAACGAGTTCCTCGCTTGCCGGCGAGGAAATGACAATCCCACCAGCAGCTGGTTGGGCGGCTGCAGTCAAGGTCGGACAACGGTGAGCTGGAATGGCGCGCTGGTCTGGGCGGCGGGGGCGACGGCGTCATTGGCACGGTCGAGGGTGAATTCGGTAATGGTGAACTGTTCGAGGTCCAGCAGTCCGGCCCGGGCCATGGATATGAGACGCCCTACTGCCTGCGGCGGATACATCCACTGGCCGCGGACCGTGATGCTGTTGCGCATGATCCACGGGTAGGGCAGGGCGACGTCGTCTCCGCCCAGCATGCCGACGCCGCCCATCAACACGACCCGTCTGTATCCCGGACGGTCAGCGCTGCTGCACCTACCGGGATCGAGCCGGCTGACGGAGGGACTAGGTCCAGTACCAGGTAGATCAGGCCGGGTGCCGCTGCGGCCATCCGGGTTCGGTCCTGGTCCTGATCGCCGGACAGCGGCACCGTTCGCAGTCGCGGTCCGAACCGATCTTCCAGGTCGTTCAGGACCTGCTGGTTGCGGCCCGGCGCGACGAAGCATCCGGCGCCCATGACCAGTGCGACGGTGACCGCCGCGCTGCCGAAATCGCCGGTCGCACCGCTGATCAGGACAGTTTCACCGGCAACCAACTCGCCGGCGAGCAACCCGCCGTAGGGCACCAGGCAGAGGTTGCGCCTGCCAGGTGTGCGGCATCTGGCCTGGATCGAAGTTGGTACTCCTGTCAGGCTGGCACCGATCACCTGCCCCCCCTTTCCTCGGTGGGAATGGAATCGGTGGGGCCGGGCGTAGATTGCCGCCGGGTCAGGTGTGCGCCGGCGTCGAGATCGATTGCAGTGGTGGGGATGACGGCGTGGAACAGGCGGAGTGCGGCGGTTTCGGTGGCGGTGCGCGCTGCGCCGAGATAGCTGCGGGGGTCGACCTGCTCGAGGTCGGCTGCCAGGGTTTGGCGGACGGCGTTGGTGAAGGCGACGTTGAGCAGGGTGCCGACGTTGACTTTGACGATGCCACTGGCGACGGCTAGGCGGAGCGTGTCGTCGGCGATGCCGGAGGAACCGTGCAGTACCAGTGGAACGGGGACGCTGCTGGCCAGCCTTTGAATGAGTGCCTGGTCCAGTTGCGCGGTGCGGGTGGTCATGGCGTGCTGGCTGCCGACCGCGACGGCTAGGGCATCGATCCCGGTCTGTGCGACGAATGCGGCGGCGTGTGCCGGGTCGGTGCGTACTCCGTGGGTGTGCGGATGCCCTTTCCCGCCGATCGCACCCAATTCGGCTTCCACGAACAGATGGTGCTGATGCGCCCACGTTGCGGCGTCCTTGGTGAAGGCGATGTTCTCTTGATCAGGTAGGCGGGAGCCGTCCACCATGATGGAGCTGACTCCCAGGTCGGCGGAAAGGTGCAGCAGGGAAACACTTGCCACGTGATCAAGATGAAGTGATACCGAAGTGG
>JBPCPG010000224.1:0-12045 GCA_050999445.1 Nakamurella sp.
TGTCCGTGAAGATGTAGTACGGCACGTAGCCCTTGAAATCGGCCTTGTTCTTGAGCTTGTCGAAGACCTTCGGATCGGCCTTCTGAATCTTCCTGACCGTGACCTCGATGGTGCCGTGCTGGTAGTAGTTGTCGCTTTTCTTTCCGGTCTGGAACTCCACGACTGCGGGCATTCCGATCTTGACCGTGGTCCCCGGCTTGGCGATGGCTTTCGCCGGACCAGATGAAGCAGACGGCTTCGGTGTTGCGGTCGTGGACGACGCGGTCTCCTGCGCCGACAAGGCCGTGGTCTCCTGCGTCGACGACGAAGTTTCGGAGGACGAGGTCGACGATCCGGTTTGCTCGGCGATGGAGGAAACCGGGGCGGACGACGAGGATTCGACCGTCACAGTGACGTTGCTCCCAGCCGCTGCGCTCGTGACCGCAGCGCTCGTGGGCGCCGCGCTCGTGACCGCAGCACTGGAAGACGCCGCGCTGGTGGACGTCGGGCTGGTGGACGCAACGGTGGCGACACCGGCATTGTCGGTGCTGCCACAGGCGGACAGAGTCAGCGCAAGCGCTGAGATGGAAACCAGCGCCGCCCCGCGCAATGCCCGATCGGTTGTTCTACGCATTGAATGATCCCCTTTTGCTGCCAGTTGCGGCCGAGTGCCCCGACCTCGCTTGAGCGAGGCTAGCCGACGCAGATACGCCGGTGGGCGGGTTCGGGGAATTGGGCAACCATGCAGCCAAGAGCGCACGGGACCGGGATCCAGCCGAGAACGGCTGAAGGTCGCCAGCGGCGCGGTCAGCGGTTCTGACCGGCCGAGGACCCACCCCGCGCTCATTCGGCTTCGAATATTGTGTGAGCCGGAGGCGACCGCTGCCCGAACCCCACAAGATCACACAGAACCACCCAGAACCACATGAAGCCAGACGTAAATCAGGTCGCCGAACATTCGAGGAGGCGGTTTGTGACTTGGCCGCAGAGCGACAACTCACCACGTCCCGGTATTCCTCGCCGTCGAAAAGATGTCAACGATCCACTCCACGCCTACCGGATTCTGGATACCCCGCCGGAGCCGGCGTTCGACGAGATCGTGCAGCGGGTGGCGCGCCTGTTCGGCACCACACACGCCGAGATGAGCATGGTGACGGCCGACCGGGTGTGGCTCAAAGGAGCGCTGTCCGGTCAGGGGGCCAGCAACGACCCTGGCAACACCTTGTGCGCCTCCGTCGCCGCCGATCAGCAGACCATCCTGGTTCCCGACGCGTTGCTGTCGACTCGATTCGCTCACCACCCGAGAGTGGCGCGAGCGAACGGCCTCCGGTTCTACGCCGGGGTTCCGCTGATTGCGCCCAACGGGGCCGTACTGGGAGCGCTGTGCGCGTGGGACGAGCGGCCGCTCTCCCCGGGCCGGGCGGACATCGCCGAGCTGGAATTCTATGGGCGGCAGGTCGTGGAACTGCTTGAACTACGTCGGATCTCGCGACAGTTGACCATCAGCGAGGCCCTGCAGGACGCGACGCGGGCGCTGCTGGAGCTGATCGTCGAAGGAGCCGAACTGGCAACCGTGCTCGATACCCTCGTGCTGGCCGTCGAGGCCTGTCTCGACTCGACCCGAGGCTCCATCCTGCTGGTGGATGGCATGGTGCTGCACCATGGGGCGGCTCCGAGCCTGCCGGAGTCCTATCGGAATGCGATCGACGGGGTCCGGATCGGGCCCAATGTGGGATCCTGCGGAACAGCGGCCTACACCCGCGAAACGGTCATCGTCTCCGACATTGCGACCGATCCCCGATGGACCGACTACCGCGACGTCGCGCTCCCGGTCGGGTTGCTCGCCTGCTGGTCGGTACCGATCCAGGGCCGCGACGGCCACGTTCTGGGAACCTTCGCGTTCTACTACGACGAAATCCGGACGCCGACCCCCGACGAACTCCGCCAGGTGTCGCAATGGGTAAATCTGGCCGAGGTCGCCATCAGCCGGGCGCGTGACGTCGCCACCCTGCGGGATGCGGCGACTCTGGACGCACTCACCGGCCTGACGAACCGTGCAGAAGCGTTGCGCCGCTTACAGATCGCTGTCGCTACACCCGACAGTCGATTCGCGGTGCTGTTCGTGGACCTGGATCAATTGAAGTTCGTGAATGACACCCTCGGTCATACCGCCGGCGACAGATTCCTGCAGGCGGTGGCGGCTCGGCTCACCGGTTGCGCCGGACCGGCAGCCACCATTGCCCGTTTCGGCGGCGACGAATTCCTGTTGCTGTGCCCGGGTGTTGACAGCCTGAACGGCGCCGAAGCGTTGGGCCGAGAGATCGTCGAGGTGTTGAAGCAACCGCTGACCATCTACGGGCACGCAGTTGCCCTGTCGGCCAGTGTCGGTATCGCAGTGCACCCGCCGCGCGTGGCCACCGGTTCGTCCGATCTGGTCGGTGATACCGGTCCGTCCGACCTGGTCGGTGACGCGGACCTGGCGATGTACGCAGCCAAGCGTTCCGGGCGGAATTCGGTCACCGTGTTCACCCAGGATCTCCGCGAGCAAGCTGCGGCCAGGCTCATGGTCGAAGCAGATCTCAGCCTGGCTCTCGCCGAAGGACAGTTCGACTGCGCTTTTCAGCCCATGGTCGATATCGCGACCGGGCATGTCACCGCGGTGGAAGCGCTGCTGCGATGGAATTCGCCGAACCACGGACAGATTCCTCCGTTGAAGTTCATTCCCGCCGCCGAGGAATCCGGGCAGATCATTGCCATCGGAGAATTCGTTCTCGAACGGGCCTGCCTCCAGCTCGTCAACTGGCGAGCCGAAGGCCACCATTGGCGCGACATCGTCATGTGGGTGAATATCTCGCCGCGTCAGTTGCGCGACCCCGGTTTTACCGAACTCGTCCAACAAGTGCTGGCCCGCACCGGCCTGCCCGCGGCCAACCTCGGTCTGGAGGTTACCGAGAGCACGCTGATCGACGACCCGCGGTCGACCAGCGCGACGTTGTCCTCGTTGCGTGGCCGCGGCATCCAGGTCGCCATCGACGATTTCGGAACGGGCTATTCCTCCATGGCACAACTGAAACACCTGCCCGTGGACGTTCTGAAGATCGACCAGCAATTCATCGCCGAGATTTCGTCGGATCCGGTGAACGCGAGCATCGTCGCTGCGATCATCGCTCTCGGGACAGCTCTGGGGCTCCAGGTAACCGCCGAGGGCGTCGAGACGCAGGAGCAACGTTCCAAACTTCTCGCCCTGGGGTGCATTTCCGGGCAGGGCTACCTGTGGTCCGCGCCGGTCGGCAACCGCCGACTCGCCGAGATCGTCCAACCCGGCACAGGCGTTCCTGGACCACGCATGTCGAAGCTGATGACAGGAACCGTCGCCATCTGAGTGGAACGGCGGCTGGAGAGAGCAATGCAGCCGAAGCGCCGGGTGGGGGCCGGTCAGTCCTGGACGGCGGCCGCCCGCCGCACCGCATCCACGGACAGCCTGACGTCGTCCTCGTCGGTGGAGAAGTTGCTGACCGAGACCCGCAGCACATCCCGGCCCTGCCAGCGAGAGCCCGACATCCAGGTGGTGCCGTCGGCAAGAACACGAGCCGTGACGGCGCGGGTGCGCTCGTCCGCACCGAAGGAAACGCAGACCTGGGTGTAGACGATGGCGTTCAAGATCTCCGCGCCCGGAATGTCGGCGATATCGTCGGCGATCGCCCGCGCTCGGGCACACAGTCGATCGATCAGCGCGACGACACCATCGGTCCCGAGCGACCGCAGCACTGCCCACACCGGAACTCCACGAGCCCGACGCGACAGTTCCGGCACCTTTTCGAAGGGATGACCCGGTCCGGCCCCTTCGATCGGCAGATAACTCGCCTGCACGCCGAACGTCGCCCGCATCGCGAGCTTGTCGGCGACAATCGCGACACCGCAGTCGTAGGGAACGTTCAGGGTCTTGTGCGCATCGGTCGTCCACGAGTCGGCACCGTCGAGTCCCTCGGCGAGGGGCGCCAGCGTAGAGCTCGCCGCTGCCCAGAGTCCGAAGGCGCCGTCGGTGTGCACCCAGGCGCCACGTGGAACCCCGGTGCTTCCGGAATGACGACAGCCGGGTTGGAGATGCGTCCGCCCGGCGGCCTGCGCTGCCTACTCGTAGAGTTCCTGGCATAGAACCCCTGTCGCTTCCCCGAAGGACTGACCACCATGGAACTGGCCCTGCACGTCGCCGACTTCACGCCCTTTCCTACCCCGGCCGCCATCGCACCGGGCCTGTCCGCGACCGCCCGAGCCGCCGAGGAGGCCGGCTTCACCACCCTGACGCTGATGGACCATTGGTTCCAGATGGAGGCGATGGCTCCGGCCGACGACCCGATGCTCGACGGCTACACCACTCTTGGCTATCTGGCAGGCCAAACGGAGCGGCTGCAGCTGGGCCTGCTCGTCACCGGCGTCACCTACCGCCATCCGGGCCTGCTCGCCAAGACCCTCGCCACGCTGGACGTCCTGTCCGGAGGACGGGCACTGCTGGGTATCGGCGCGGCCTGGTATGAGCGCGAGCACGCAGGGCTTGGCGTGCCCTTTCCGCCGGTGGCCGAGCGCTTCGAGCGCCTGGAGGAGGCCCTGCGCATCTGCCGGCAGATGTGGAGCGCGGACGATGGCCCCTTCCACGGCGAGTACTACGACCTGGCCGAGACCCTGTGCGTTCCGCAGCCGCTGCAGCCCGGTGGTCCGCCGGTTCTGATCGGAGGGATGGGCGAGAAGAAGACGCTGCGCCTGGTGGCCCAATATGCCGACGCCTGCAATCTCTTCGACGCCGGTCCTGACGTCATCGGCGGCAAGCTCGAAGTTCTCAGGCGCCATTGCGAGGATGTCGGCCGCGACCCGGCCGAGATCCAGAAGACCGTCATCACCGCCATCGACCCCCTGGCCGACGTCGACGCCTTCCTCGCGACGATGCGCATCTACGCCGACCTGGGAATCTCCAAGGTCTGGGTCGGTTCCAAGAACCCCGACCTGCCCGGATGGGTCGCCCGCACTGGCACCCAGGTCGTCGAGCGCCTGCGAGACCTCTGAGCCGCAGCGGGATGAAATCACGAGCGAAGGAGCCCGCAAGCGATGTCCGCCGGATCGATGTCGAAGTCGAGCGGCCGGCTCCGTCCTCCTTGTGAAAGGCTCCGACGGGGCGCCAACGAGAGAGGATTCCGCCATGCGTTTCATGCTGCTGCAGAACTACGAGGCCCCCGAAGGGGACTGCCCGCCGATGGATCAATGGGCGCCTGCTGACATCCGCGCGCATATCGAATTCCAGGTCGCACTCAATGCCGAGCTCGAGGGGAGCGGTGAGCTGATCGACGCGCAGGGGTTGACCGGCCCCGAGCAGGCCCGGTTCGTCACGGCAGATGGCGTCACCGCACCGGTGGTCACGGACGGCCCCTATCCCGAGGGCAAGGAACTCGTCGCCGGCTATCGCACGATCGACGTGGAATCGCTCGAACGGGCCGTCGAGATCGCGGCGCGGGCCTCTGCGGCCCCTGGTCCTGGCTGCGCTCCGATGGGTATTCGCATCGAGGTCAGGGAAGTGATGGGATCGGTCGGCTCGTCAGTTGATGAGCTCGTCGAGCTCTCGCCGATGAGCTGAAATCGTCTATGACGACCACCGAGGACCTGCTACGCGCGCTGTCACCGCAGGTCCTCGGTGTTCTCGCCCGTCGGGTCGGTAGCTTCCCCGAGGCCGAGGACGCCGTGCAGGAGGCCCTGTTGGCTGCGACCGGGTCGTGGCCGGCCGACGGTGTGCCGGACGATCCGGCGGCCTGGCTCCATCAAGTTGCATTCCGGCGTTTCGTGGACGCCTACCGCAGCGATCGTGCCCGACACCGTCGCGAACTGGTCGCGGCCACCTGGTCATCTGCTGCGCCGCCCAGCGTCGAATCCACCGACGACACGCTCACCTGCATGTTTCTGTGCGCGCACCCCGTGCTCCCGCCGACCCTGGCAATCCCGCTGACCCTCCGGGCGGTCGGCGGCCTGACAACCGCAGAAATAGCGGCGGGATTCTTCCTGCCGGTACCCACCATGGGTCAACGGATCAGCCGCGCCAAGGCGAAACTCAAGGCCGAGGACGCGCCTTTCGCGCCCCCGCCCGGGATCGAGTTGCCGCACCGGTTGCGCCTGGTACTTCACGTCCTCTATCTGATCTTCAACGAGGGGTACGCCGCCACCGCCGGCAACGAGCTGGCCCGCACGGCGCTCAGCGACCGAGCAATCGCGCTGACTCGTCTGCTGCAGACTGCGCAACCGGACCACACCGATGTCGCCGGGCTGCTCGCGCTCATGCTTCTCACCGACGCGCGTCGCCCGGCGCGCACGAATGACGCCGGCGACATCGTGCCGCTGGCCGAGCAGGACCGCGAGCGCTGGGACCGCGGCACGATCACCGAAGGCTTGGGAATTCTTACCGCGGCAATGCGCCGTGGGGCGCTCGGCGAGTACGGCTTGCAGGGCTGCATTGCCGCCCTTCACAACGAGGCCATCACTGCCAAAACCACCAGGTGGGCGGAGATCGCCGCGCTGTACGGGCGGCTCGAACGGCTGACGGGCAACCCGATGGTGCGGCTGAACCGCGCCGTCGCGATCGGCATGGCGCAGACGCCGCAGGTCGGCCTGGACCTGCTCGACGGAATCGACGCGACTCTGGCCGGACACCATCGAATGCACGCCGTCCGCGCGCACCTGCTGGAACTCGCGGGCCGGCCGGCGCAGGCAGCTGACCAGTACCGTCTCGCCGCGGCGCGGGCGAGGAACACCAGAGAGCGTGACCACCTCGTGCTGCGCGCGGCAAATCTGATCACACCACCGATGTCTTGAGCTCTCGGCGCTGATCCGGTGGCGGAGGTGTGCACTGCGCCCGGGCCGAGCCGGCCAAGGCAACGGTAGCCGCCGAGAACGAATCAACGGCGCGTAAGCCGCGCCACGAATACCTCCGGGTCGACGACGCAGCCGCTGTCCAAGCCCCATCCGCGCCGTTCCGCAGTGGCCCACGGTCTGCGAATTAGTTGTTGAGTGACATCGCCACTTGCTTCGGCCCGCTCCTGCGCAGCGCCGCCCACGACGACATAGCCGAAGACCTCGGTCGACTCTGTGCAGATAGCATCGGGACCTCCTTCGGCCGGCCCCTTCATTCGCGCTCTGTTCCAGTACAGCGGATGCCGAACCACGTGGCGTCGGCGAACCGGCCAGCCAGCGGGCCGCTGCGCAGCTGTTGGACAACCCAGCGGTGCGTCGGTCGGCGGCGACAATCGCAGGTCAGGAGACAAGGCCGGTGGCGGATTCTCATCGCGAGCCCGGTAGCGGAGTCGGTGCCGGTGCGGGTGTCGGTGTCGTGTTGCAAGATGATTCCTGCGACGTTCGTCGGACACGAGTGGCAGGAGAAGCGATGACTACGCTGTTTGGTTCATTGCTCCACTTCCTCTTCGTTCGGCCGGTCGCAGTGGCGAACCGGTTGATGGCTCCCCGCACGGCGCGCGAACCGAAGATCGAACGACTCAACACGTACCGCACGTGGGCGGGGCTCCTCGGACTCGCACTGATCATCCGGGAGAACATGAACGATCCCGATCTGGGTGGAACGCTGCGGTCGTTCCTCGACGGGCCCTACGCCAAGGTGGTTCTGGCAATTCTGTGTTTCGTCCCGGCCGGCGTGGTCCTGGTCGCGATGGCCGGCCAAGGACAGCGGGCTCGAGTCGCCGGCGCGGCGATGAAGCCATTGTTGATCGGTCTGTCGGTGACGGCCGCGCCGCTGACAATCCTGGCGCTGGCAGCGTGGAGGTTTTCCAACACTTCGATGACGGCCAATGACCGATTGTGGTCGGCGATCATCACGGTCGCGGCGCTCTCGCTGGTGCCCGCTGCCCTCTGGGCACTGCTGCTGGGGGTTCGTTTCCAGTTTAGGGCTGCGGATGTGCATCCGTTCCTACCGGCAATGGTGACCGGATTCGTGGCTGTCGCCGCAGTCGTTCTGAACGCAGTCGCGGTGGGCGACCACGGCAGCCCTCTTGATCACTGGATCAACGGGTCGGGCGTGTTCGGTGGCGTAGTGATGCTCGCCCTGAGCTGGTACGAAATTTCCCTGCTCAAAAGCCGCGGGGTGCGCTGGGACACCCACCACGCCATCGGACCCAACCGCCATCTGCTGGCCACGGACGTGCACCCGAACGAATGGCTGCCTCGGCTGATCGTGCCGTTGGTGCTGGTGATCTTCGGCTCGTCCGTTCACTTGATCGGCAGTGAGGCAGCCACTTCCCGTGCTGCCGCGGTGTTCGGCGCGCCTTCGCATCCCGCCGCCGCGGTGTCTTCGGCGACCCACCACCTGAGCGGGCCGACGCTGCGGGCGGCGGCCAGGCCGATGCCATTGCTCCCGCAGTCGATCCAGGTGCCCTCGACTGCGCCAGACGGTCACGACATGGCCGGTCGGCCGGTGTCCTTCCGGTCCGTGAATCTCAGTGACGGCAGACTCGACACTGCGTGGCGGGCGGCCGGCGACCTGACCGGCCGCACCATCGTCCTCACCTTCGCCCGTCCGGTGACGATCACTTCGGTCGGCCTGGTCCCTGGCTACGCGAAGAACGACCCGTCGACCCACGAAGCATGGTTCACCGAAAATCGCCGGATCGCGTCGGTGCGGTGGTCCGCGCCCGATCAACCACCTGTAGCGCAACGGTTCCAGCCCATTCCGTCGATCCAGTCGCAGGCCGTGCACCTGACCACCCGGCACCTGAGCGTCACCATCACCGGCATCACCGGTCCTGGCAGCCGCGACTACACGGCAATCTCAGAGATCCAGGTGCTCGGTTCGAACTGAGCACCTGCCATCGCCCGCTCGACAACGGGTCTGATCGGAGCGCCGCCGTTTGTGGACGGCTCGCCCATCGTTGCCCCTTGCCCGGCAATCGACCGCGACTCCAAGTTCAGGGTGTCATCTCGAGATCAGGTTCAGGTGCGGCGCTCGTGGCGCACGGGCTTGAGTTCAGCTGGAGCGTCGGTCGCCGCCACGAACTCGCACCGGAACTCACCGTCGTAACCGAAGAGGAAACCCAGAATGCGATTCCTGACCTCGAGCGAGACCCGGAAGACCCCGGCGTCGTCGTCGTAGCTCTCGCGAAGCGTGGCCTCACCGCTGAGCAACAGTGGAAAGCGGAAACCCACTCGCCCCTCGTAGAAGCGTTGCTGGTGGGTGGTCAACAGCAGCGAGCCGTCACCGGTGGGCTGTAGGTCCAGATCCACAGCGAGATGTTGGTGGGTGCCGAGATAATCGATCAGCCGGCCGTTGTGGAGGATCATGGTTGCGTCGAAGCGGCTAGGCCGGCGACCGAGGCTGTACTCACGGGCAAAGGTGATGGTTTCGCGGCCGTAGGGGTCGCGGTAGGGATAGTTCTTGATGACGAACGGCACGTTGCGCCCGACGTCTGGAATCAGGATATTGCGCACCCTGCCGAGATGAAGGAACGGCAGCTTCCACCAGGGTCCTCGGCGGATGGAGGTCACCACACCGGTTCCCACGCAGGCATAGCCGGATTCCAAGCCCACTCCGAAACGTCGCTGCAGCATGGGGTGCAGCCGATGGAAGTCGGCTCCCATCGCCGCGGCGAACATTGACGTCACGGCGCCGGGAGCGTGTCGAGGGTGGACGGGGCATCGTCCATGGCTTGGCCGCGAAGGGGTCGGCGACGGCAGCGCGACGCGCGCGGCCGGTCTGCGCGCCAGAAGGCCAGCACCGAACCGATGCGCCATGTCTCCGGTGGCTGCCCGGTCTCGGCCCAGATCCGCAACCGATCGAAGCTCCAGGCGGTCATCCAACCGAGCAGCCAACGAATGCCCGCCGAATCGGCCACCGGGCCCCAGCCAGGGCGGTAGTCATAGCCGGTGATGAACCGGATTCCGCTCGAAGTCGGTACGTAGCGCCAGTAGCCGCGGCCGTCCCCGAGGGGTGACAGTCGGTCCCGGGTGGTGAAACGCAGAGCAGACGTGCGCGTTCCGTCCGGCCGGCGGCGCTCGCCCAGGGAGATTCCGGTACCGCGGATGCGGTGCGCAGGCAGGTGCAGTTCGTAGCGGAACCGGTTCGAGCCGTCTTCGGTGGTGCCGGTCGGCGTGATCTTGCTGAAGCGAAGATCCCACCGGGGATGAAGATCGGTGTTCTGGGTGAGCTCCCAGACCCGGTCGAGGTCGGCCTTGATCAACGTCTCGACGTAGATCGGCTGGCGCGGCACCTGGCCATTCTGCATCGGATCGGTCGACTGGCCCGCGATGAACACACCGCGGAACGGATCGTCACCGACCACACCATGGGAACCACCAGTCCCATTTCGAGCCGGCCCTGGCTCGGGGATCCGGATCTGACGCACCTATCCCATCGCTGGAGCAGCGTCAACTAGAGTTCGAACCACGATGAGGCAGAGTCCAGATGGTGAGTTCGTGCACGAGTCCGCGCGTCCGGTCGATCTCGCTGCCACCATCGGTCCGCTCCGGCACGGGTCTCGCGACCCCTGTCACCAGCTGGCTGCCGACGGGTCGATCTGGCGGACCTCGGCGATGCCGTCGGGCCCGGTGACGTACCGGCTCTCCCAGCTCAGCACGCACGAAGTACGTTGCCAGGCTTGGGGTTCGGGCTCTGGTGAGCTGTTGGCGGGGTTGAGCGAACTACTCGGCGACAGCGACGACAACAGCTCGTTCGAGCCCGATCATCCCAAGCTCGTCGACGCCCACCGCCGACACCGGGGCCTGCGCATTCCGCGAACCGGGCGAGTGCTGGAGTCCCTGGTGCCCGCCGTACTGGAGCAGAAAGTCACCGGTAAGGAGGCATTCCACTCCTGGTACGTGCTGGTGACCAGGTACGGACCTGCTGCACCGGGCCCGGCGCCGTCCGCGATGCGGGTTCCGCTCACCGCGGAGCAATGGCGGCTGGTTCCGTCCTGGGACTTCCACCGTGCCGGTGTCGATCCGCAACGGTCGCGCACCATCGTTTCGTGTGCGCGCGTCAGTGTTCAGCTTGAACGCTGCTCAGAATTGAGCCCGCAGGATGCGCAACGTCGGCTGATGTCGGTTCCCGGCGTGGGCGAGTGGACCGCCGCTGAGGTGGGTCAGCGGGCCCTGGGCGATGCTGACGCCCTGTCGGTCGGCGACTACCACCTGTCCGGCATCATCGGTTGGACGATGCTCGGCCGCCCGATCGACGACGCCGAAATGGTCGAGTATCTGGAACCGCTGCGCCCCCATCGGCACCGCGCGGTCCGGTTGTTGCAGATCAGCGGGCAGGCCTTCAAGCCGCGTTTCGGTCCCCGCATCACGATCCAGGACCATCGCCGGCACTGATCAGCGTTGCAACAGCGCGATTCCGACGACCACGACGATGAAGACGACCACGGCGATCAGCACCCACAGCCATTTCTGGTTGCGGATGCCGGATGCTGGCTGCGGGCTGTCTTCGACGAAGCGGCGGAACATGACCGTGTCGGCGATGTCGTGCGGCTCGTTGGAGTCGGGGCTGCTCATGGCTCCATCCAACACCACGCGCCTGCCTGATCGGGCCAGTCGGACTTCGGTACCCGCGTCGTAGGGCGTTGCCCTGAACTGGGTCGAGCGCTACGGTTCGCGGTACGCGATGGCACGAGGAAGCCGGTGAAAATCCGGCACGGTCGCGCCACTGTGAACCTGTTCTGCCGTCAGGAACCGGGCTCCGCTATCAGGAGCCCCCGCCCGCCGGCCGGACAGGTGAGTCAGATCCTCGGCCATCGCGATGCCCAACAACTCGGGACGCTGGATCCCGGAAGGAACCCCACCTGAGCACACCCATGAGCCTGACAACGACGAGCCTGACAACGACGGTGCGGGCAGTACCCATCACGGTCGCCATTCCGCTCTCGAAGTCGGCGGTCTGGCTGGTCACCGCCTTGGTCTTCGCGCCGCTCGCCGAGCATCTCCTGCGGCCTGGTGGCAAGCGGCCTTCGAACCGGGAAAACGCCACTGTCTGAGGAACGGTTCCCCGCGCTCGAGACCGATACTGAATTCGCTCGGCGGTCCGTCGAGGAA
>JBPCPG010000249.1:0-3775 GCA_050999445.1 Nakamurella sp.
GGTTTGCCAGCTCGTCGATCTGTGGAACTTCGAGGTGCAATTCGTAGAGCTCACCCGGTTCGCCGGCCATCTCGGTGCCTCCTGAACTTCTCGTCTGCGGTGCGGTGCGGTCTCGGTTCCATCGTGCTCCTCGAGCACCCGCTGCTGGACTTGCGCTCCAGCAGCTCTTGCTGAGCACTGTCCGTCCAGCACCGTCCGTCCACACCATTGTGCGTCGCAACAGCCTGTGGCGCCGACGCATTCCCTTCGTCGAGATTCCGGCCTTGGCCACCTCGAACCGGTTTGCCTCGCTCAGTCGGCAGGCGCGCCCTGCTCAAGAAGCGAGAGTCGTTGCCGTATAGCTGTTTTCTTTTGTCAACAGCGCGTCGACCTGCTCTGCGACCACCGCTTCGATCTTGCCGCCGAAGAGCGGAATCGGCACGGTCGCCTGTCCGTCGACCTTGAGCGTGGAGCCGGTTCCCGACGCGGTGAGCGACATGGTGCCCATGAGCGAGGCGGGAGCGCCCTTGATCACGACCCCGAAATCCGCCCGGTAACCATTCCCGTCCACGCGCCAGTTCTCGGTGCGTTCAGTTACCGGGTCGCCGGGGATCAAGGACGCCACCATCGACGGGAGGACCGAAGCAGGGATGGCCTGACGAGTGACCACCTTGGCGCCGTCCGCTGCGACGTCCAGGCTGACCACGACGGGATCAGTGCCGCCGGTCGCCTCGAGCCGCCTTTG
The DNA here is from genome assembly GCA_050999445.1 of Nakamurella sp. Taxonomy (GTDB): domain Bacteria; phylum Actinomycetota; class Actinomycetes; order Mycobacteriales; family Nakamurellaceae; genus Nakamurella. Next base: position 725 of record JBPCPG010000249.1, read on the forward strand.
GAGGAAGGCTCGGTCGGTGAGCAGGGCGTAGACGGCCGCCGGCGAAGCAGCGAAATCGTGGTTGACGGAAAGTGAGGTGGCCAAGGCGGGGCTCCAGGGCTCGTGCGGTCGGCTGGATGGACGGTGTACACCAGGCTTCCCAGAGTAGGCCAGCGGCGCTACCGGTCGGTTGCCGATGACGCGTCGAGTCGCTCACCCAGCCGTTGCAGCGCGTCCAGGATCATCGCCTGGTAGCCGTCCGCCGGTTCCGCGACCCAACCCAGCGCCTGTGCCGCATCGAGTCCCTCCTGCCGATGATCTCGCGCTTGCGTCGAGTTCCCCAGCTTGCGATACGCCTCGCCGAGGTTGAGGTGCAGGGACGGGTAGAAGCCCGGCACCGGGGCTCCGATTCCGGCTTCGGCCACTCGGCCGTCGGTCAATTGGTCGGCGGCTTCCAGCGCGCGCAGATCCCAGATCAGCTCGTCCTCTGGTGCGTCCTGCAGGTCCGCCATCGAGTGCGCGATACCGACGCGGTGCATCGGGTCGCCAGTCGCTCCAACCTGTTCCCAGGCATGCACGAGCAGGTTCCGGGCCTTCTCGCGGTCTCCGCTCTGACCGAGGCCGATGGCCTCACCCACGGTCGTCATCACCGGGTCGGGATTGGTCACGAGATCCTCCAGATCCGTAGGGCATGGCCGGGCAATCGCACATCTTGCCAGCGTGGCCGCGGGCGGCGAGCAACTAATCTGAGTCGGTGCCCACCCCCGTTCGCCTTGCAGATCTCACGACTCTCCGGCTCGGCGGCCCGGCACCGGACCTGATCACCGTCACCACCTCCGCCGAACTCGTGCAGGCGATGCCGGTCGGCGGCCCTGCGGTGCTCGTGCTGGGTGGCGGATCGAATCTGCTGGTGGCCGATGTTGGGATCGATGCGCCGGTGGTCAGGATAGCGATTCCCGGCATCTCGATCGGAGCGGTCCGCTCTGATGGCACAGTCCTGGTGACCATTGGCGCCGGGGAGGACTGGGACACGGTCGTCGGCCAGCTGGTGGCCGAAGGGCTCAGCGGGCTCGCTCCACTTTCCGGTATTCCGGGCAGCACTGGCGCGACGCCGATTCAGAACGTCGGCGCCTACGGCACCGAGATCGCAGACCTGCTCGTGGCGGTGACCCTGTACGACCGGGGAACCGGCGCGGTTCGCCGGGTGGGTGCGTCTGAACTCGAGCTGGCATACCGGAGCTCGGCGCTGCGCGGCACCGAACGCGCCGTGATCATCGACATCACCGTGTGCCTGCAGCGAGATTCGAGCCCGATCAAGTACGCCGAGCTGGCTCGGACCCTCGGAGTGTCGGTCGGGGACACGGCACCGGAGCCGGCGGTCCGCGACGCCGTCCTGCATCTGCGGCGCGGCAAAGGCATGCTGATCGAACCTGGGGTCGACGATCCGGATACCCGCAGTGCGGGTTCCTTCTTCACCAATCCGATTCTGGACCCGGTGGCGGCGGCTCGGACGGATGCGGCCATTCGAGGCCACCTGGGCGCCGATGCCTCGTATCCCCGATACCCCGCCGGTCAGAACGCCCGCAGCGAGGATTTGATCAAGCTTTCGGCGGCCTGGCTGATCGAGCGGGCCGGTTTCGGCAAGGGATTCGACGGCCCCGGTGGCCGGGTAGGTGTGTCCAGCAAACACACCTTGGCCCTGATCAACAGGGACGGCAGCACCGCCGACCTACTTGCGCTGGCCACGCAGATCAGGAACGGCGTACGCGCCGCATTCGACGTCACACTTCATCCCGAGCCAGTGCTGGTCGGTGTGGCGATCGCACCCTGAGAGTCGCCGTTCCCGTTCCCGCGTTCGATTCGGCGGGAAGGGCCCCGGCCGGAGTTCTCCCGTTCCGGTGCGGCGTGCAGGCGGTCCGACGATGAGCGGGTCGATCTGGAACACGCCGGTGCCAGTCGGATAGGCCAGGTGACCGTCCGGAAGCCGGCATCGGTTTCGGTGCCCGCTGGAGTGCGCGCTTCGCGGCAACTTCACGGCCAACCACTACGGTGGTAGCCGGGCCCGATGCCCGATGGTGATGGTGCGCGCGCAACGGCGGGCAGATGAAGTGGAGATACACGGTGCGTAGACGTTCTTTCCGCCTGTTCAGCCGACAAGCTCTCGGGCTGACGGCTCTGGTTGCTTCCCTTGCGTTGACGGCGTCTGCCTGCTCGTCCTCTGCACCGCAGGTCGTCGTCGTCACGGTCACGTCCGGCCAGCAAGCCCAGCAGCCCGCGGTTTCCGCGCCCGAGTTGTCGACGCCGGCCCAGAGCCAGGGGAGCGCGACGGGAGCTCCGACAAGCGCATCGACGACCGCACCAACGACTGTTCCGGGCAGCGATGTGCGGATCACGGCCACACCGGCGTTCGGTGCCAAGAACGTTCCGCCGAACGATCCGGTGAAGGTGTCGGTGTTCGCGGCCAGCATCACCCAGCTCACGCTCGCCGGCGACGATGGCCGGGAGATCGCGGGGGCAGTTTCCAGCGACAAGGCATCGTGGACGAACAGCCAGCGGTTGGCCTATGCCACCACGTACACCTACGCCGGCATCGCCGCCGCGAAGGACGGCAAACAGACGAAGATCTCCGGCAAGTTCACGACCGTCAAGCCCACCGCAACCGAGCGGGCCTCCGTGCAGATCCCGAACGGCGATACGGTGGGCGTCGCTGCACCGATCATCGTCACGTTCTCCGGCGTGGTGAAAAATCGCGCGAAGGCAGAGGCCGCCCTCAAGGTGACCACGTCGGCCGGCGCCGCCCTGCAGGGCAACTGGGGTTGGGTCCAGGACGAGCAGATCCTCGCCAAGGGGCCAGTGCAATCTCAGGTGCACTGGCGTCCGACGAAGAGCCCGGCCAACCCGACAACCCCGTACTGGCCTGCTTTCACCAAGGTGCACGTCGAAGGCGACCTCAAAGGTGTGGACTACGGCAACGGGCAGTGGGGTCGCGAGGACTTCGTCTCGAACTTCAGCGTCGGTCGGTCGCAGATCGTCGTCGCGGACGCCTCCACGCACAAGCTGATCGTCACCGTC
>JBPCPG010000402.1:0-5609 GCA_050999445.1 Nakamurella sp.
CTACCTGTTCCGCCGGATCGCCCTGGACTACCTGCCGGTGGACAAGCGCGCCGAACTGGGCATCTTCTCGGCCGCCGAACGCACGGTGCAGGTGTCGGGTCCCAACGGTCCGGATGCCGTCGCCGACCTCGCCTCAACTTTCGATCTGCATCCGAGCCTGGAGATCGACCAGGACGCTGCGCCGGCACCGGAGAAGCCCGATGTCGCCTTGGAGGGTAGTGCCGCCGCGGCGGCCGCCGCCACCGTGGCGGCCAGCGCAACACCGTCGCGGGCCGGGTCGTCCACCGAGCTGCTGGAGATGGTGATCGGCAAGTCCGCCGACGCTCCGCTCTGCTTCACCTGCGGGACCAAGATGCGCCCGTCCGGGGCCTGCTACGTCTGCGAAGGCTGCGGCTCCACGTCCGGGTGTAGCTGAAAGGAGTGATATCGCAACTGACGCAACGTGAGTGTCGGCGCCACGGTCTCCGCGAGGGGATTGGGATAAGCCGCACTCCGAAGACCTCCGCCGGCGACGGCGGCTGGAACCCGATAGCCCGATCGCGTAGGCGATCGGGCTATCGGTGTTGACCCGGGTCTGTGAGTTCACTGCGCGGTGTCGGAGCCGCTATGACACCACGTTCCTGGTCGCAATACAACGACTGGGAGGAGGTGATTCTCATGGCCGTAACACGAGACAGACCGGAGCAAGTGCTGCTTCGTCGGCCAGTCGGGTACTCCGTTCGTCAAGCTCGACGGCGGCGCAGCGGTCTGCGGCGGCGAGTGCGTTAGCGCAGACCGGCACGCGTGACCAGACCGGTAGCGCGGCGGCCTCTGCTGCGAGCCGGACGTTGCGTTCGTCGAGTTCGACGGCGGCGCAGCGGTCTGCGGCGGCGAGTGCGCTGGCGCAGACGCCGAACCGCAAGACGTAGGAAACGCTTCCGGGCCTACGACCGGGCGTTGTCATCTTGGAGTCCGATCTCGGACGAGAGCACGTGAGCAGCGGCTACATGGACGACCACGAATAGGGCGGGGGCGGCCGCGCGCAGGTCCCACGGCTCGACGCACTTCCCAGACAACTTGGGCCGTCAATCGAAGCGCTGCCCGGCCGGCTGGCCGAGAACGGCCGGGTCGGCAAGGAGTACATCGACATGAGTAGCGGCCGGCCCACCCGGCGTGCGCGGCTGGCATACGCGCTGCAGGGACGATCCAAACGCGAGGCTCGTCTCGCGCTCGCATTGGAAGCTGGCCTTACCGCGTCGCTGGCTCCGCTGCACGAGCACCTCGAACAAGCCAAGCACGGCCGTGTCGATGCTGGCTTGCGGGCGGTGCGTTGTCACGCGGTGACCGTCGAAAGTTTCTTGATCAATCTGCTGCTCGGCTGAGCTGCGCGTGCCGCTCCAAGCCGCACGTCAAGCAGTGGCCTTTGCCCAGAGCCAGGGCCTCAAGGTGAAGATGTGGTCGCCATGATGCGATGCAGCGTGCGTCGCCCCATCAGATTCATGGCGGGGTTGGTCTCGACGTAGTACCAGACGGCCCCCAGTGCTTGCTCGAAGGCCCAGGCCTTGCCGCGTTCCCACTCGAGGTCGTCGCAGCCGAGATCGTCGCGAAGCACCTGCCGCGGTCCGGCGTCGAGCAGATGCCAGGCGCACACAAGATCCAAAGCGGGATCGGCCGGTCCCAGTCCGCCGACGTCGATCACCGCCGTCAGCCGCCCGTCGCTGACAAGCACGTTGCCGGGAATCAGGTCGCCGTGGGTCATTACGTCACCGGCCCCGCTGCGCGGCAGGTCTCGCAGGACAGCCCACACTTGGCGAAGCCGCGGAACGTCCATGAGCGGCTCGCTGTGCTCGAAGCAGGTCTCCATCCACCCGTCGTGGGATCGTAGGTCGCCTCCCCGACCCTCACCGTTGAATGTCCGGCCGCGAGTGTCGATGGCGCGCACACCGCGAATGAATGCGGCCAAATCGCGTGCGAACGCGACGGAGCCGCTCGGGTCTTCCTCGGTGGCTACCGTCCCGGGTAGCCAGGTCTGCACTGACCACGGGAGCGGGTATCCCTCGCCGGGTTCGCCGATTGCTACGGGCTCAGGCGTGCGGAAGCGCGTGCGGCCCAACAGCTCGCGAGCTGCTTGTGCTTCAGATTCCAACCATCGCCGTGTCGTCTCAACTTCGCCAGGTTCGAGCGGGAATCGGGCTGCGAGCCGGTCGCCAATGCGAAACAGTGCGTTAACGGTTCCCTGTGCTCGGACCTCCTTGATCGGCCGGCCCCGCCACAGGGGGAACTGCACATCCACCAGGTCACGCACGGCCTCTCGGGAGATCGTGAGCTGGTTGGGATGCATGGTCACATCGCGAGCATCAGCGACGCGATCTTCGATCGCAAACTACTTTCGCGGCGCGGAGCGGCGCTGGGGAGTGTTGTCACCCGCGGGCCATCGCCGGCTGGTCACCGCCAACGTGCGGGCGCGCCATACCTTGCGGCCGGACCGTGACCAAGAAGATGGGATTACCGGTGTCACCTGCGGCGGGTGATGGCGGAACCGGACATGTTCCAAGCTTCCGACCTCGGCCCGCTGCTCGCCGAGCGGGGCATTAGCTTGTCCCGCGAGCAGGTTTTTCGGCTCGTGACACGCCCGCCGCAGCGGCTGTCTATGGACATCCTCGCCGCTTATGCGACATCCTCGACTGCGGCGTCAAGAGCTGATCGAGGTCGTCTTGAACGAGCAGGTCGTAAGAATACCGCGGGCGGCACGGCCGGAGCTGCACCGCGGGCGCGCAAGACGACCATCCGGCGACCGTGACGACAGGGGCCGCACAACGGCGCGGCGTCCCTGCTTATCGCGGCCGGCGGGAATCCGACACGACTCGGGAACGAGGCCGGCTCGCCGCGCTCTGCGGGGCCAACCGGATCCCGGCATCTTCCGGGAGAACGAACCGCCACCGGCTCGACCAGGGCCGCGACCGGCAGGCCAACGCCGCACTTACACACCATCGCTCTGACCCGCATGGCACGGCGGTCCGCGCGCACCTACGCCGATCGACGAACCACCAAGGACTGAGCAGGCGCGAGACCCTCCGTTGCATCAAGCGGTACATCGCCCGCGAACTCTACCCACTCATCGCCAGCCAGACGACTGGCACAACATAGAAGCATCCGTTATCGGCATGTACCTGGAGCTGCGCCATGGCTGAGATACGCGTGTTCCGTCTCGGTTGTCGACCCCGGGCGAGCTCTTACTCTTCGACCAGCGAGTTTCTACGCCTGCTCATCCTGGTCGCCGTCGACCTCGATCACGACCCGCTCTTCGGTGACGACGTCTGGGACCTTTCCGGTCATCCGGTTTGGCGAGCCAAGGTCGGCTCCCAGCGGAGCATCGACTACACCGGACTGGCTCATCGATGGCGCACTGCCGCCACGTTGTGTGGCGCCCGCAATCCCGATGCCGGCCGGCAGGCGGCTCGCGTAGGTTGGCCGCCATGACCAACTCTCCCCGTTCCGTCACCGAGATCTCCAACCGGCTGGTCGACGACCTCGCCGCCAACAGCCCGATGCTGGCCACCTACATCGGTCGTGGCACCCACGACGACCGGCTCGACGACCTGTCGCCCGAGGGTCATCGGGCGATGCGGGACCTCGTCGGCACCACGCTCACCGCGATGGATTCGGCGGAACCGGCCGACGACCACGAGGTGCTCGCCAAGGAGGTGCTCCGGGAGCGCCTCGGGGTGGAGAAGGACAAGCTGGACACCGGTTGGGCCCTCGCCGAACTCAACGTCATCGCCTCCCCGGTTCAGGAGGTCCGGATGATCTTCGACCTGATGCCCACTGCCACCGACGATGACTGCGCCACTTTGGCCGCACGCATGCGAGCGGTGCCGGACGCGTTGGCCGGCTATCGGACCAGCCTCGCGCAGGCAGCAGCCGACGGCAAGGTGTCCGCGCGCCGGCAGGTCAGCAAGGGCGCCGAGCAGTGCGACACCTACTCCGGGACCTCGACCGGTACCGGCTTCTTCGCCGGGCTGGCAGCCTCCACCAATCGGCAGGGGACGCTCGGCCAGGACCTGATCGCCGGTGCGACCGCCGCCGACACCGCGTACGCCGATCTGGCCCATTTCCTGCGGTCGGAGTTGGCCCCGCAGGCTCCCGAGCGGGACGCGGTCGGCGAAGAGCGGTACGCGCTGGGCTCCCGCTACTTCCTGGGAGCCACTCTGGATCTTCGCGACACCTACGCCTGGGGCTGGGAGGAGTTTCTGTCCCTGGAGCGCGAACTCACCGAGGTCGCCGAGCGGATAGCGCCGGGGGCGGCCCCCGCTGAGGCGGCCAAGAAGCTGGACGGCGATCCGAAGTACCAGGTCACCGGCAAGGACGGTCTGCGGCAGTGGATGCAGCAGCTGTCGGACCGGGCGGTCGAAGAGCTGGGCAGCACCCACTTCCAGGTCGATGGTCCGATGCGCACCTTGTCCTGCCAGATCGCTCCGCCGGGAGGCGGCGTCGGCGCCTACTACACCGGCCCGAATGAAGACTTCTCCCGCCCCGGCACCATGTGGTGGTCGGTGGAGGAGGGCCGCGAGATCTTCAGCACCTGGCGGGAAACCACCACCGTCTATCACGAGGGTGTGCCGGGGCATCACCTGCAGATCGCCACTGCCGTCAGCTCCCGGGACCATCTCAACGACTTCCAGCGGCTGCTGGCCGGCACCTCCGGTCACGCCGAGGGATGGGCGCTCTACGCCGAACGTCTGGTCCGCGAGCTGGGTTACCTGGACGACGACGGTGACCTACTCGGGATGCTCGACGCCCAGCTCTTCCGAGCGGCCAGGGTGGTGGTCGACATCGGAATGCACCTGGAACTGGAAATACCCACAGGCACCGGATTCCACGAAGGGGAGCGGTGGACGCCGGAGCTGGGACTGGAGTTCCTGCTCACCAGAACCATCAGCGACCCCGCCCACGCCAAGGACGAGATCGACCGTTACCTCGGCTGGCCGGGCCAGGCACCCGCCTACAAGGTCGGGGAGCGGATGTGGCTGCAGGGCCGGGATGCTGCCCGTTCCCGTCACGGTGACTCGTTCGACCCGCGGGCCTTCCACACGGCAGCGTTGCAGGGCGGGGAGATGGGACTGGATTCGCTGGCCGGTCTGCTCGCCCGACTGTGAGGGGCACCGATCACGTTCCGAAAACCGGAAGCAGCCGCGGCTCCCGACCCGATGAGGGCCGCCCAGGGCTTCAGGGCGGCAGGGGGAGACCGCGCCCCAGGATTCCGAACGGGCGCGGATCCCCGGTGAAGCGGTGCCCCCTGATGATGTCCTGGAAGCCCAGCCGTCGGTACAGCCTCCAGGCGCGGTTCTCACCCTCGGGTGTGGACAGCAGCACCCGTCCCTCGGATCGGCCGGCCAGGAACCTCCTGAGTACCCGCTCGCCCAGCTGCCGGCCCTGATGGCCAGGATGTACGTGTAACTCGGTGAGCTCGACATAGTCGACGAGCCATTCCGTGGCGGTGACCGACGGCATCCCGCGCCGCACCTCGTCGTGCCACCACTGCCCGTCCTGACCTCGATAGCCATAGCAGAACGCCACCGGGACGTCATCCGGGGCGAATGCGGTGATGCAGCTGAAATGATCCCGCAGGC
>JBPCPG010000256.1:0-13428 GCA_050999445.1 Nakamurella sp.
GCGAACCGGTTCCCCGGCAGGCTGTGGTGCGGGCTGTCCGGCGTGGACTGAGCCTTGCGGGCGGCATGGTGTGGGCGGCCGTGGTGGCGGGCGCGGCGTCGTGCTGGGCACTGCTCACGCACACCCCGGTCGATGGAACGCCGTCACAGTGGGTCGCGCCCGCGGTCGGTGCGCTGGGTGGTGCGCTCTTCGCGCTGCGCAGCCGGATGTTCACTCGCGCTGCCCACGTCGGACCGATGTTGGGCGTCGCGGTTCTGGGCCTGGTCGGAATCGCCGTTCGGGCGCCCACCTGGCTGTCCGTCGGCGGCGCCGCCGGCCCGCTTGTCACGCTGCTGGTACTCCTGGCGTCCGGCGTGCTGGTGGCCGGCTCCGGACTCGGCACGTTGCGAGAGGTGGCCGGCGCTCGGCTGCAGCGAGCGCTCGAACGGCTGGAACTGGTGGCTGTGCTGGCTCTGGTGCCCGGACTGGTCCTGTTGTTCCGGGTGATCCCGATGGTGCAACGGTGGTGGAGTTGATGCCGCGTGCGTACCGTCCCTGGCGAATGAACCCCGAACGATCCAACCCGAACGATCCAACCCTGACGATCCAACCCTGACGATCCAACACTGACGATCCGGTGATCCGGTGATCCAAACCTGACGAATCAGATCTGCGTGTCACCATGTGGATGCGCGGGAGGTGCAGTGCGGACAAGAGAGACGAGGCGAGGACGTGCGGCTGCTTGCCATCGACTTCGGCACGTCGAACACCGTCGCGGCCCTGCTGATCGACGGTCAAGCGCCACGGACCGTCAATTTCGACACCTCACCGATGCTGCCGTCGGCCGTCTATTACTCGGTGGACGGCCGGCTGACTGTGGGCCGCGAGGCTCAGCGACTGGCGCGGCTGGATCCCACCCGCTTCGAGCCGAACCCGAAGCGTCGGGTGGACGACGGCGAGATGCTGCTGGGCGACCGCGTTCTCCCGGTGGTCGACGCCCTTGCGGCAGTGCTTCGCGCTGTGGCCATCGAGGTACGCCGTCAGCTCGGCGGTGCGTTACCCGACGAAGTCCGGCTCACCCACCCTGCGCAATGGGGTGCGACACGGCAGAATGTGCTGGTCAGCGCGGCCAGGGCGGCCGGACTCGGGGCCAACCTGGTGTTGATTCCGGAGCCGGTCGCGGCGGCGGCACAGTTCACCAGGTTGCCTGGCCGGGCACTGCCGGTCGGGGGCACGGTGGCGGTGTACGACCTGGGCGGCGGAACTTTCGACATCGCCATCGTGGGCCGGACCGAACGGCCTGGCCAGGGTTCCGGCTCGACCGATGCCGGGCAGTTCCACGTGCTGGCCGAAGCGGGCCTGCCGGACCTCGGCGGGTTGGACTTCGACCAGGCAATTCTCGATCACGTCGGCCGGGTGGCCTCCGGCGCCGATCCGGGCCGTTGGCAACAGCTCCTCCGACCGGCTGACGCTTCCGCCCGGCGTGCGGGCCGGGCGCTGGCCGACGATGTGCGGGCAGCCAAGGAGACGCTGTCGCGGTATCCGCAGACGGAGGTCTCGCTTCCGGAACCGTTCGTCGACGCCCACGTGACCCGTACCGAGTTCGAAGGCCTGATCCGACCCAATCTGTCCCGGTCGATCGAGTTGTTGTCGGACGTGATCCAGCGGGCGGGAATTCGGCCGGACCGGCTCAGCGGCATCTTCCTGGTCGGCGGATCGTCACGGATACCGCTTGTCGCCGCACTGATCCAGGACCGGTTGCACGTGACGCCGGTGGCGCTCGACCAGCCGGAAACGGCGGTTGCCCTCGGTGCCCTGTTGGTGCCGGTGCGGATGGAGGGCAACCGGACTGCTGCGCTTGCCGGCGACCAGCGTGGACCCGTGCCGGGCAGCAGCCCGTTCGGAGTCAGCGAAGCGCTCGGCTCGCACCCGACGGGGCCAGAGCCAGGTCCCACCGCGTCCCCGGCAGGCGGGATGCCGTCGGTACCGCGCCCGAGCGCCGCGGGCCGGCGCCGCAAGGCCACGATCATCGGTGCAGTGATGCTGATGGTCGTCGTCGCTGTGGTGCTGCTCGTCGGAAAGCCGTTCGGTTCTTCACCGGTGGCCTCGCCGACGGGGGTTCCTACCACGAGTGGCGCGACGACCACTGCGAGTGGCGGCACTCCGACACGCAGCGGGCCATCGCCGCGGAACTCGTCGGCGACCCGTAGCTCCGGTGCGACCGGCGGCCTCGGCCCTGGAAAGGCGTTCTCGACGGCCGAGGTCGGCTTCCTCGGCGTGAGCGTCAACAAACTGACGAACTGTGGTGTCTACACCTCGGCGTTCAACGGCGCGGTCACAGCGAAGTACCAGGTCGCCAGAGCGATCCGGTGCCAAGTGCCCGACGTCGATCTGGTCGGATCGTTGGCCGGCGAGCGACTGCTCGTCTACTTGTTGACGACCAAGAACGGCTCGACCACTGACACCTTTTTGAATCAGCTCGTCAAAGACCGGAAGAAGGTCGGGTCGGACCTCTCCAAGTACGACTCTGACCAGAGGTTCACCGTCGGCTCGGTCACCGGTCGGGTGATGACTGCCTACGACCTGCCGGCCCTGAGTTCTGATCCTGACCACGCTGCATCCGTCCTGGGCTGGGAATATGCCGGGCAGCCCTACGTCGGTCTGGTGGTATCGCTGTCCGGAAGTCTGCAGGACGATCTGACGAACTACTGGAGTCAGAACTACAAGCCCCGCGGCTGAACCGGCCCGGAAAGGGAGCTTCGATGCAGGGTCCGCTGTCGCAGGCCGTGGCCGGCATGTGCGCTGCGCTGCTGCCCCAGGTCTGTCCCCGCACCGCGACCGGCGTCGCCGAGGTGTTACGCCGACTCGACACACCGTTGCAGCTTGCGGTCGCCGGCCGCATCAAGTCGGGCAAGTCGACCCTGGTGAACGCGTTGATCGGCCGTCGCGTGGCGCCCACGGATGTGGGCGAGTGCACCCGGCTGGTCACCCGATTCCAGTACGGCACGGTGGACCGGATCGAGGTGGTGTTCGGCGACGGCCGCCGAGCCACGGTTCCGTTCGCAACGGACGGCGGCATTCCGGCGGACTTGGGCATCGATCTGGCTGGCGTCTCGCATCTGGAGGCGTATCTGACGAGTGCGTTGCTGGCCGATATCACGGTGATCGACACGCCGGGTCTCGGGTCGCTGGATGCCGCGTCGGTCTCGCGCACGGAGGCGTTGCTCGGGGTGGCGGAGCGACCGGCCGACGACGGCCGCGCTGCCCTGGGTGCCGACCACCCGACCTCTAATCTCGACGCCGTCTCCCAGTTCGCCGTCGGCGGTGCGGAGGCGGTGCTCTACGTGTTCACCCAGGGGGTTCGGGCCGACGACACCCGGGTGCTCGCCGCGTTCACGGCTGCGACGGCCGCCCGGGATGCCGGGCCGGTCAATGCTCTGGCCGTGCTGAACAAGGTCGACACCATCGTGGCCGAAACGGTCCAGGGGGCCGGCGGGGACGTTCGAGAAGCGGCGCGCATCCTGGCCAGGGCGCAGGCGGCCGTGTTGCGGCCGCGCGTCGCCGACGTGGTGCCCGTGATCGGCCTGCTGGCGGAGACTGCGGAAACCGGCGCCTTCACCGCTGCGGACGCCGCCGACCTCCGGGCGCTCAGCAACATCGACCCGGCCCTGTTCGCCGCAATGACGATGGCCGGTGATCTGTTCACCGAAATGGCCGCGCCGATCGATCGGCCGACCAGGCTGCGATTGCTGCAGATCCTCGACCTGTACGGAATCGCCGAAGCGGTCCGCGTGCTGCGCGCGGAGCCCGGCATCTCGGCGGGCGAGTTGCGGCGGCGGTTGCTGGATGCGTCGGGCTTCGCCGAGCTACGGAAGCGACTCGGCGAAGTTTTCCGGGCGAGGGCAGACGGCATCAAGGCCTCGGCCGCGCTGGCCTCGATGGCGGCTCTCGCGGCGAACTCCGGCGATTGGGCCGAACGTCAGCGCGTGCACGACGCCATCGAGATGTTGCTGCAGCGCCCCGAGGCCCACCAGTTGCGGCTGCTGGAAGCGTTGACATTGCTCAGTACCGGCTCGGTGACGATGCCTGACGATCTGACGACGGAAATTCTGCGCGTCGGCGCCTCGGCGCGACCGGAGGATCAGCTGGGTCTCCCGACCGCGGGGCACCTACAGTTGCAGGCTGCCGCGCTCGAACGAGCCGGGTGGTGGCGCTCGTTCGCATCTTTCGGCGCGACGCCGGCTCAGAGCCGGGTGGCGCACGTCGTGCATCGGGCGTACTTCCTGCTGTGGCAGGACCTGAAGGGTGATGTGCCGGCCGGCCCATTGGGTGAGTTGGCAGAGGGCACCGGCCTGCGTCCCGAGTTCGGCGACCAAGCGACCGGCGTGCGCCGCACATTCGATTTGCTGCCCGGGTCGGCGGCGAATGGGTCAGCCTCAGGTCGGGCTGCGGGAGATCGGTGGGACGGGCCTACGAGGAGATGAGTCGTTCCTCCAATTCGGAGCAGCCGTCCGGACCCGACGATGCACTCGGGCCGGCCGACGAGCCGTCGAATCAGGAATTACCGGACCCATCTCAAGAGCGGCTGATTCACGTTGATCTTCCGATTCATCCTTGGACCGCATCCCCGGGCCCGGGTCCACGAGCGACCGACGGCCGGATTAACGCAAGTCGGTATGTTGGCGAATCGCCCCGACGGTGAGATGTTCGATCTTGCGAAGCGGAAAGTCGGTGGCCTGCAATCGACGCACGGACTCCATGCTGCACAACACTATTGCTGAAACCCAGGCGTTCGGCTTTCGCGATCGTACATGCCAGATCGGAGCGCATGTAGTCGTTGCATATCGTCCTTTCATGAACTGACAGCGGCGCCGTTACTCCGGCGTCACCTCGAAGCCGCGCACGATGAATAAGTCGAGCACATCCCCGTTAGGACGTTTGGTCGATTTTTCGATGTTGCGCAAGATTTCGTCGAGTGTTGAGGACATTTCGCCGGTGATCCAAGGTATGCCGATGGTCCAAGACCTACGGTGGGTCGGTTCTTCATTTCCTTCTTCGATAGGCGATGATGAGGGCCACGCGTTCCACATATAGAAAGGCCACCTCATGGCTCAGGTCACAAATGTCAGACTCGTCGATGACCTCGATGGGAGCAAAGCTGTCGAAACAGTGGGATTCGGCGTCGACGGCATCGGTTACGAGATCGACCTGAATGCGAAGAACGCCAAGGGACTTCGCAAATCACTGGCCGACTACATTGCTGCCGCCCGGTCTGCAAAGGCGACTGCTGCGCCGTCAGTCGGACGGGCCTCCCGCGGCAGGTCCACGGGGCCGGATGCAGCTGCCATTCGTCGGTGGGCGAACGAATCAGGCGTTCCGGTCTCGGTCCGTGGTCGGGTGTCCGCCGACGTCCGCGCTCAGTACCAGGCGGCAACAGGTCGGTAGCCTGCCGCACGCCAGCGGCTCGGTCGGATTTCTGGCCGGGCCGCTGATCTGTGCACGCGGTCCGTAACGACGGTGGTGAACAACGAGCGGTGGACTTCGAAGGTTCCCGATGGCGTTCGAAATACTTTGCCTCCGGTTGAAGGCAGACGATCGAGGGTACTTTTGAGTAGCTCTGTCCATCGCACCTTCGCCTCGCACCCTCCACCAGCCGTCGAACCCGCGCCCTGGTGGGCCACACCCGTTCGGAGAATCCATTGACCACCACCCAATCTGGGATCAGCACGAGAACCATTCCGACCGATGCCGCCGGAATGCAGGCGCGGCTGCTGCACGATCTCGAGCCCGTGGTCGAGGCCAACCTGAATCGCCATCTGTCCGTGTTCAAGAATTGGATGCCGCACGACTACGTGCCGTGGAGCCAGGGTCGGGACTTCGCGATGCTGGGTGGCACGGACTGGCAGCCGGAGGACTCACCGTTGGACCCGGTGGCGCGGACGGCGATGATCGTGAACCTGCTGACCGAGGACAACCTGCCGTCCTATCATCGGGAGATCGCGACCCGCTTCGGCCGCGATGGCGCCTGGGGTCAATGGGTCGGACGGTGGACCGCCGAGGAGGGCCGGCACGCGATCGCGCTTCGCGACTATCTGGTCGTCACCCGGGGAGTTGACCCGGTAGAGCTCGAAAACCTTCGAATCGCCCATATGACGGCAGGCTACGACTCCGGCGACAAGTCGGTCCTGCGCACCGTGGCATATGTCTCGTTCCAGGAACTGGCGACCCGTGTCTCTCACCGCAACACCGGCAGGGCCACCGGATGCCCGCTGGCGGAGCAACTGCTGGCGCGTATCGCGCAGGATGAGAACCTGCACATGATCTTTTACCGGAATCTGGTCGCGGCGGCCTTCGACATGGCACCCGACGCCACGATGGAAGCCATTCGTGACGAGGTGGTCGGGTTCGAGATGCCGGGCGCCGGGATGCCCGGATACACGCGGAACGCCGTCACCATCGCGAAGGCCGGAATCTACGACCTGCGGTTGCATCACGACGCGGTGGTCCAGCCGGTGTTGAAGTTCTGGAACGTCTTCGGTCGCGAAGACCTCGGCCCGGCCGGGGAACAGGCCAGGGAGGAGCTGTCCACCTTCATGTCCGGGCTCGATGCCCAGGCGACCCGCTTCGTCGAGCAACGAGAGAACATGCGGGCCCGGCAGGCTGCGAGGGCGGCCGAGAGGGCCTGAGGATGCCTGGACAGGTATGAGAAGGCTCGTGACCGCTGCTCGCGCCCGGTAGATTTTGGTCATGACCAGGCCCGCACCCTTCATGCCGCCGGTCAGCGACCTGCGCGGTCCGGTGCCGTCGTTGCAACGAGCAGTGCGCCACTGGCGCGATGCAACCACCGGCTGGCTGCAGATCGACGATCCGGCCGGTGCCGCCATCCTCGCCGCCAGAACGCCGCCGACGGACCTGCCGAGGGTGGTGGTCGTCGGAGAGGCGAATCGGGGCAAGTCGTCGCTCATCAACGCTTTGCTCGGCCTTCCTGGCCTGTCGCCCGTCGACGCGGGCCTTGCCACCAGTACCTACCTGGTGTTCACGCACGCGAGCGAGCCGTATGCGGTGGCGAGGTTCGCCGGTGGAATGGCTGACATCGGATTTCCGCCGGATGATCTGCGGGCGTGGGCGACCATCGACGGTGAGCCGGATGTGGAGATACCGCCGCCGCGCTGGATCGAGGTCGGTGTCACGGCGACGCTGGCCGCATCCATGACATTGGTCGACACACCAGGCGTCGGCGGCCTGGTTGCCGCGCATGCCGAGCTCGCAGTCGAGGCGGCCTCTGCCGCAACGGCTCTGCTGTTCGTCCTTGATGCATCCGCTCCGTTCAGCAAGGCAGAGCTGGACTTCCTGGCCGCTGTCTCCGAGCGGGTGGAGGCGGTTCATTTCGTCGTCACCAAAACCGATGCCTACCGTGGTTGGCGCGAGATCGTGGCCGCGGACCAGGTGCTGCTGGCCAGTCATGCGCCCAGATTCGCCGATGCGCAATTTCATCCGGTCTCCAGTCGGCTGGCCGAAACCGCGGCAGTGCAGGAGGATCCGAAGATCGTCGACATGCTGTCGGCCCAGTCGGGAGTCGCAGCGCTCCGGGGTGTGCTCGCGGACCAGGTGACGACCGCCGCGGCGAGAACCTCCGACGCGAACATCATCCGGAGCACGATCACCGTGCTCTCCGGAGCAATTGTCCGGTTGGAAGGACAACGGTTGGCGCTCACGGCGGGAGCCGCCCGGGCAGGAGCACTCAAAGTGCGGCGTGCGGAACTGATCGCCCGGCGCAAGGCAGGCACCAGGGGCTGGCAGGTGATGCTTCGAGCCGAGATCCAGCGTGCCAGAGTTGATCTCACGCACGAGACGGCCAGGGAGGTGCGCGAGGCAGCGCAGATGTTCCGCGGATCGATCGATCACGCCGACACCGAAGAGTTGAAGAACATGGCCTTCCACATCGACGCCTACGCGCAGGCGATGACGATCCGCGCCCACAGCCGGTTGACCGAGGCGATGGCAAAGATCTGCCGCAATGCGTTGGCCAACTTGTTCAGCCCATCGGAGATGACCGCGTTGGTCTCTGCGCTTGCCACCCGCCCGTACGCGGCACTGGTCACCCGCGGGCCCGACAAGGCCAGGAGTCTGGACGACACGATCATGACCATGTCCGGTGCGGGCATGGGGTTCTCGCTCTCCCGGCTGGCGACCATGCTGCCGGCTGCGGCATTGCCGGCAGCGTTCGGCATGGTTTTGGCCCCCGTGTCGGTTGTCATCGGGGGAGCGGCGGCGCTCTATCTGGTCAAATCCCGTCGTCGATTGGCGACGAAAGCGTATCTGAAACAATGGCTGGGAGAGGTCTTGGGAGAGGTGAAGGCACAGATCGATCAGAACATCGCCGAACAATTCATCGAGGCCGATCAACAATTGACCTTGGCCCTTGATGACGCGCTCACGCGCCAAGTGACGGCAATGGACAACCAGATCACCGACGTAGACGGCGCTCTCAAGCTGGACGTGGCCCAACGGGCGGAGCGGCTGCGGACGCTGGACGAGCGTCATGCTGTCGGCACCCGACTCATCGTCGACGGTGGAAATCTATTGTTGCGGCTGCGGTCCGGCAATGGTCGAACAATTGGGCCCGCCGGCATCGCTTCGTCCGCAGCCGATCTGGCCGAGAGCAGCGGAACCCCTGCCCCGGCCGGAGTGCCCGGCGCCGCTGGACGGCCGCGGACCATGGAGATTCCGGCCGCCCTGTTGCGCCTGGTCGCCGAGCAGCGTGCTGCCGCCGCGAACGCCCCGCCGGCGGCCCGAGGTCGTCACGCCGCCGAGACGGAACCCGAAGATTTGATCATCTCCCCGACCGCGCACGCGTACTCGGGCTTGGATCTGTCGGCCCTGTGGGCGGTCGTGAACACCGGCCGGCAGTCGGACGGCAGCTTCGACGAAGGTGCTTGCGGTTAGGGAGTGCCGATAGCAGGCTCGTCGGGGCGGTGAACCGAATGCCACCACCGGTCGGCTATCGGCCGCTTCGACCCACGGGCTCGTCCCTTGGCCGGGAACCGATCGTCGGTTTTTCTCGTCACAGGAGTGCAGTTCAACCGCAATGACTTCAATCCGGAGCCACCGACATCTCAGGAGCGATCGTGGAGTTCGACAACGGGCCGGACGTGCAGCCGGGTGCTCCAATCGCACTGGACACCTCGCACGGGTCGGTCGATCTCGGTGCGGCAACCTACGATTCCGACCACGACGGTCAGGCTGATTCCGTGATCGTTCTAGATGACGACCACGAATACGTTGTCACCGACGCCGACCACGACGGCCATGCCGACTCGATGCACGCCTACGACGTGAACGGGCACGAGCTCGACCCGAAGACGGGCGCTCCGCTCGCCGATTCCAGTTCAGACGATTCCAGTTCAGGCGGCGGCCAGACCATCACGGTTGCTGGCGACCACGGATCGGCGCACTCGGTCGGCGCGCCGACGATCGATCTGGACCGGAACGGTGCACCTGACACCGCAGTCGTGCACCATTCGGACGGCTCCGTGACCGGATACACCGATCGCGACGGCGACGGTCGCGCCGATCAGATCACTCAGATCGACGCTGACGGAAAAGTGATCATCACCGTTCCGGACGGTCAGGGAGGGTGGGGAGTAGCTGCCAGCGGGCACCTGAGCGCCGACGGAACCCTGGTGGAGACAGCCTCCGCTCTCGGTGGTGCAACTGGGTTGGCGTCCGAGCCCCACATCGCTTCTGCCGATGGCGACAAAAGCCACGGCCTCGGGCCGCCCACCACGGATTTGACTGGCGACGGCACTCCGGACACCGTGATCGCCCACCTGTCGGACGGGACGGTGGTCGGTTACTCCGACACCGACGGGAACGGTGCCTCCGGCCAGATGACCCGGATTTCTCCGGACGGTCGGGTCGTCATCGGCGTTTCGGACGGGCGCGGAGGCTGGGAGCAGGTCGCAACCGGGTGGCTCGACGCCAACGGCACCTTCGTCCCCGAGCCCGCCCACACCGGCTGATCTGTCCTGCCGCGTTCCCGTGGCGTGCGCGTCCACCGTTTACCGCGCAGTCGTTGTCGCCACTGCACTCTGCCACTGCCACTTGCCACCGCGCAGTCGTTGGCGCCACCGCACACCGCACCGGCAGCCGCCACCGCCACCGCGCAGTCGTTGTCGCCACTGCACACCCCCTTGTTCGCGTATCAGCGCCTGCGCTGTGATCGAACCGCCTGCGCTGTGATCGAACCGCCTGCGCGGTGATCGAACCGCCTGCGCGGCTCGGAGCGCTGATCCTCACGGACACCAAGGTGAGAAGGTTCTAGAGTGGGTCGGTGCCCGCACACCAGCCAGCCGGAACCGGTCCGTTCGATCGCCCGACGCCCCGCACCATCGATTCCGAGTTCCTGGCGCTTCCGTTGCGATTGCTCGCTGATGCGGCCTTGAGCGCCGCAACGGCTGCCGGCGCTTCGTTCGCCGACTTCCGATTCGAACGCCTGATGACCAGCGACCTGGGTTTGCGGGATACCGCCGTGCAGTCGGCCGTTGATTCGGTCGTCACCGGCTTCGCCGTCCGGGTGATCGTGAACGGTACCTGGGGTTTCGCCGCCTCCGTCGTGCCGACTCCGGACACTGCGGCCGCGACCGCTCGGCAGGCAGTCGCGGTGGCCAAGGCGTTGTCGGGCGTGGTCGCCGAACGGGTGGAACGGGCCGACGAGCCGACGTACGCCGACGCCACCTGGGTCAGTTCCTATCAGGTCGACCCGTTCTCCGTTCCGACCCAGGACAAGGTTGCGCTGCTGCTGGATCGGTCCGAGCGGCTGCTGGCCGCCGACGGGGTGTCGCACACCAGGGCCGGGTTGCTCTCGGTCAAGGAGAACAAGTTCTACGCCGACACCGCGGGCACCACGACCACGCAACAGCGTGTCCGGCTGTCGCCGACCCTGTCCGCGGTGGCCGTCGACGCATCCTCGGGCGGATTCGAATCGATGAGCTCGTTAACTCCTCCGGTGGGCCGGGGATATGAATACCTGACCGACGGAACCTGGGACTTCGACGCCGAAATTGCGACGATGCCCAGCGACCTGGCGGAGAAGGTGAAGGCGCCGTCCGTATCGGCAGGACGCTACGACCTCGTCATCGACCCGACGAATCTCTGGCTCACCATTCATGAATCGGTCGGCCACGCCACCGAGTACGACCGGGCAATCGGATACGAGGCGGCCTATGCCGGCACGTCATTCGCCACGCCGGACAAACTTGGCACGCTCCGGTACGGGTCGGAAGCGATGAATGTGACCGGCGACCGCGTTGTCGAACACGGGCTGGCGACCATCGGATATGACGACGACGGGGTGGCCGGCCAGTCCTGGGACCTGATCTCGCGCGGAATTCTGACCGGCTATCAGCTCGACCGCGTGTTCGCCCGTCGATTGGGGTTGGACCGGTCCAACGGGTGCTCGTTGGCGGATTCGCCGTCGCACCAACCCCTTCAGCGGATGGCCAATGTCTCCCTGGCAGCCGATCCGGCCGGCGGGTCCACTCGCGATTTGATTGCCGGTATCGATGATGGCATCTATGTCGTCGGCGACAAGTCGTGGTCGATCGACATGCAGCGATACAACTTCCAGTTCACCGGTCAGCGGTTCTATCGCATTCGCGGCGGCGAGATCGCCGGCCAGATCAAAGATGTCGCTTATCAGGCAACCACCACCGACTTCTGGGGAGCAATGGACGGGATCGGCGGCCCGGAGACTTATCTGCTCGTCGGCGCATTCAACTGCGGCAAGGGCCAACCCCGTCAGGTGGCGGCGGTTTCACATGGTTGTCCGTCGGCCCGATTCCGCGGTATCTCGATTCTGAACACGGTGGAAGAGGGGGCAGCATGACCGCGGTGGAACGGGCGTTGCTCAGCCCGCAGCAGATCATCGAAGCAGCGTTGAATGCGTCGCGTTCGGAGGGCTGCATCGTTCTCGTCGAGGCGACCAGTACCGCAAATGTGCGCTGGGCCAACAACACCGTGACGACCAGCGGTGTGTCGGATGCATTCTCCTTCATCGTGATCTCGGTGGTCGGAGGAGCTGCGGCAACGGTCAACGCGTCGGTCGCCGCGGCTGCCACCGCGGCGGACGTCGAAGAGGTGGTGCGGCAGTCCGAGCACGAAGCGGCGGCTTCCGCGTCGGCGGGTCGGGCGCAGGACTATGCCGAACCGGTCGGCCTCGACCAGGCCGGAGGGTCCGACGCCGGCTTCGAGAAAAGCTCGGCAGCAACGTCATTCGATGTCTATACCGACTTATTGGCCGGTCTGGAAGCCGCATTCGACGGAGCGCGTTCCGGCGACAGATTGCTCTACGGATTCGCCCGCCACGAGATGAGCACCACCTACCTCGGTACTTCGACCGGGATCCGCCGGCGCTGGGTGCAGCCGACCGGCACGGTGGAGATCAACGCGAAGTCCACAGACCTGGCCCGGTCGGCGTGGAGCGGAGCTTCCAGTCGCGACTTCTCGGACGTCGACATCTTGGCGATGACGAACGATCTCACCACCCGCCTGCAGTGGGCCGAGCGCCGCCTCGACCTGCCGCCCGGCCGCTACGACACCGTGCTGCCACCTACCGCAGTCGCCGACTTTCTGACCTACCTGATGTGGACGGCCGGTGCCCGCGCTGCGCTGGAGGGCCACTCGGCGTTCACCGCTCCAGGTGGCGGTACCCGGATCGGGGAGCGACTGACCGACCTCCCGCTGTCCGTGTTCGCCGACCCGATGTATCCCGGCCTGGAGACGGCGCCCTTCGTGATCGCCGGCGCATCGTCGGACGAGCTGTCGGTCTTCGACAACGGCGCGCGAACGGGCCGGGTAGATCTGGTCGATCGCGGACGGATTGCCAATCTCGTGCACACCCGCGCCTCGGCTGCCGAGAACGGCGTCCCATTCACGACTCTTGCGGACAACCTGATCACGGACGGCGGCGATCCGGCGCTCTCGATCGATGACCTGGTGGGCGGCGTCGGACGCGGATTGCTCGTCACATCGCAGTGGTACATCCGCGAGGTCGATCCGATGACTCTGCTGCTGACCGGCCTGACGAGAGATGGCGTCTATCTGATCGAGAACGGCGAAGTGGCGGGCGCGGTCAACAACTTCCGGTTCAACATGTCACCGCTGGATGTGATCCGTCAGGCGTCGCAGATCGGCCGCACCGAGCCCGCCCTGTCCCGCGAGTGGAGCGACTGGTTCACCCGCAGCGCGATGCCGCCGATGCGGGTCGATGGCTTCAACATGTCCTCGGTGTCCGACGCTCAGTAGTTGCAGGCTGGGCTGGGCTGGGAAGGTGGGGGCTGGGTCCGCGACTGATCGGGGCTGGCCCCGCCTCAATCCGGGCCAGCGCCAGATCCGCGCGCGCTGTGGGTCAGCCGCGCGGGTGGCAACCCGCGCGGATCGTCATCGATG
>JBPCPG010000257.1:0-4425 GCA_050999445.1 Nakamurella sp.
AACCTGCCGGACTTGGCTGAAGCGTGCCAGCAACCCAGCAACGGGGTCAACGAGCTCCGGGCGCGGCTGCACCAGCAAGGCATCGACCCGCAGGATCTGGCGGCAGGAGCACCCACACGGTTAGCCACTCGCACACCCACAGGCCCGGTTACCGTTATGCCTGAGCTGGTTACTCCGGGCGAGCTTTTCCAATAACGCGCGAGTTGCCTTGGGTCAGCTGATCCGGCAGCTGTTGGTCGCTGCGCCGCTAGGCCCGTTGTTGAACTCTTTGATCAGTCCGACACTGTCGAACTTGACCTTGGTTCCGGTCATCGGAGTGATGCCGTTGGGGTGACCAGCGCGGGCGATGGCATCGCTGCTGCGGTGGCTAATCTCCAGTCCGAGCACTCCTATCGGCTCCTGCGAGTTGGCATCGACGATGTCGAGGACGTCGAGTCGGTCGTGGGTCGCGATGTTCTGACGGAGCCACGCGGTGAGCTGGGCGCGTCCGTGCCCGTCCACGAGTTGTTGGATGGTGTTGATGCCGCTTACCGAAAGTCCCCAGGGTTGCTCATCGAAATTGGCCATCTGGTGACCGTGGGATCGTAGCGTGGGCGGGCTGGACGGTGCGACGGAGGTTGTCGGTGCGGGCTTGGTGGTCGCGGAGGCGGTAGCTGTCGCCGGTGATGTCGATGACGACGGATCTGTGGAGTAGGCGGTCCAGAAGTGCTGCGGCGACGGTGTTATCGCCGAGGACTTGGCCCCATTCGGTGACCGGCCGGTTTGTTGTCATGATGGTGGAGGACTTCAGGTACCGCTGGTTGACTACTTGGAACAGTGTTGAGGCGGCTTCGGCGGGTAGGGGTAGGTAGCCGAGTTCGTCGATGACCAGGGCTGCGGGGCCGGCGTAGAAGCGCATGGTGGTGGCCCAGCGGCCTTCGATGGCGGCGCGGTGGCAGCGGTCAGCGAGGTCGGCGGCGCCTGTGAAGTAGGCGCGGTGGCCGGCTTCGGCGACTTTGCGGGCCAGACCGACGGCGAGCATGGTTTTGCCGACGCCGGGCGGTCCGATGAGCAGGATGTTCGTGGCCGTGTCGAGGTAGCGGTTGGACGCGAGGTCGCGGATCAGTTCGGGGTCCACGCCCGGTTGGGCGTCGTAGTCGAAGTCTTCCAGGGTCGCTGGGGTGGGTAGGTTCGCGAAGCGGAGCCGGCCGGCGAGGCGCCGGGTTTCGGTGGCTTCGACTTCGATCCGCAGTAGTTGTTCCAGCGTTGCGGTGGCCGATAGCTTGTCGGCTTTGGCTTTGTCGATGACGGCGGGTAGGGCTTCGGCGGCGTGGTCCAGGCGCAGGTAGCCCAGGTGGTCGCGGAGCTGCTGGTATCTGCTGGCCTCACTGGTAGTGGTCATGAGAATGGTTTCCTTCCAACGTGTTCGGTGTTACGGCAGGGTGCGACGGCGGGTCGCGGCCTGGGCGTAGCGGGTCAGGTCGATCACCGCAGCTGATGCAGCTGGGTCGGTCGTGGTGGTGTCGCGGAGGGTGTCGGCGGCGCGGCGGGCGGCCATGCCGGGTGGGATCCGTTGTTTGGATCGGTGTGGCGCCGCCGGGGTGGACGCGGCCATCGCGGTGATGTTCAACGCGGTGACGTGCGCTTCGGTGCGGACGGTCGCGCCGGCACCGTCGGGCCGCCGGTGGTGGACCGCGATGGTGACACCAGGGCCGGTAATGATCGACAGGGTGGCCGCGTCGAGGCGATGCGTGACGGTCACCTGCTGCCCGGCGTGGGCCGGGGGCACGGAGTAGGTGTTGCCGCGGTAGGACACCAAGGCCTGCACGGAGGCCTTGCGGGTCGCGGTGGTCACCGCGGCCGGCGGATCGGCTGGAACCGGGCGGAGTGGCTCACGGGCTGCGAGATCGGCAACGGTGCACCGCTTCCCCTCGAGATCGATCCGGCCGCGTTGGTCGGTGATCTGCTGACAGAACTCATCCAGCGATGCTTGGGCCTGCGCGACGGTCAGATCATCGGGCAGGCTGCGCCACCAGCGTTGCGCCGCACTGTGGTTGGCCTTTTCCACCACGCCTTTACGGTTACCGCGCCGCGGTGGGCAGTGCCGCACCCGTACCCCGAAGTGTTTCGCGATCACCGCATAGGTCGCGGTCACCTTCCCGGTCCCGGGGTGGACCACGGTGGCCATCCGGTCGAAGCGCCAATCACGGGTGATACCACCAAGTTTGGTCGCGATGTTGTGTTGCGCCGCGGCCAGCTGCGCCTGGTCCTCCGATTCACACAGCTCGCCGCGCCACTTCGATGAATGCGAAAGCGCCCCGACCAGCAGGCAGGCCTTCTTGCCGTAGCCGTCCCAGCCCGGTGGTGGGTCAGGGAGTTCGACCCAGTCCCACTGCGTTTCCTCACCCGTCGGGTGGTCGATGACCGCGACTGGGCGGCCCTTCGCCGGCCGGCACTGCTCACACGCCGGCCGTAGCCCGCGTAGCCGCAGCGCCCGGGTGAACGAGGGGTAGGACCGGTCGTAGCCAAGCTTGCCAACCTCGTCGAACAAGGCGGTGGCCCACAGATGCGGGTCCTCGGTCAGCCGGGCGGTGCAGTAGTCGACGAACCGGGCGAACGGGTCCTCGCCTGCTGTGGCACGCTGGCCGACCTGCCGGTCACCTTTGAGGTAGGCCCGGACCGTCTTACGGTCCCGGCCCAGGTGCCGGGCGATCGCCGAAATCGTCCAGCCCCGTTTTCGTAGTGCATGGATGTCCACGTCGTCCTCCTGTGTGAGCATGAAACGGGGCCCCTTCGGTCAGCTGGTGTGTGGTCAGAGACCGCCAGCATTGAAGGGGCCCCGCCTCATGTGCGGGAGCCACGCAGGTGGGGAATTTCAGTAAGCAGGACTGGGGATTTTCAGGTAAGCGCCATCAGTACACGACAATCGACACCGCCGACGGACTGATCAAGATGCCCAACGCCGGCGTACTCGGGTCGGCGATCGGACCCGCCCAAGAGGCCGCCTCGACCGCAGCATCAAACTGATCAGCTTTCGGCCATCTCGCCGGCTGGCCCTGACAGCCGTCCGAAGCAGATTCCCCCTGGGGCCGCGTACCTGCTTGGCGCACCAATACCGGCCCCGTTCGAGCACAGGGACACGCAGGTGGTGCATCTACGAAGTTCATGCAGCGCACCAGGGCATTTTCAAGCGGCTAAACGTGTGCGTATACGGCGCGGACGAGCCTATCCTGGCCGTCTAACGCTCCGGCGCGCAGCCGAACGTAAGGAGCGGTTCTTCGACCTCAGTTCGATGATGCGTTACCGGTGCCAAGGCGCAAGTCCGTGGATCAAGGCAGACCAGGGGACAAAGCGTCGGTTCTTCGAGACGATCCGGGCAGGTTTGAGAGTGGACTAGCTGCGTCGGTGGCGGTCGGCCGTGTCGCCGAGCTGCGGGTCGGTGTGGTTCATCGACGCCGATCGCGGGAACTCATCGAGCAGCCAACCTGTCGTCGCTACCTGACCGATACCTCCCCGTTAGAGGCGTGGACCGAGGCGCACGTCCCGGAGACTGATGTTGAGGAGTTGTCGTGGTCCAGGAGTGCCGGGCAGTTTGACTCGCGGTGCTTTCCTGGTAAGTCGATTGCCTGACCTTGCCTGCACGTGAGGGTCGATGTCGCAGCGGGGTTGCCGGCGCCGTGCCCTGTGGGGGGTGCGTTGAGAGCCCGAGCCGAGACGTGAGCCATGGGAGCGTCCGCTCAACAGCGCTGGTAGCCAGCGACCATCGATGTCCGCCGGGGATCTCCAGCAGGGTGGCTTTCAGCCCCGCCTTGTTGCAGGCAACGACGACGCGAGGTTCGACTGGGCCGTAGACCTTGTCTTGGGCGGCAGCCACGACGATCCCGGCGCTGTGCACGAAAGGGCCGGGGGTCAGCGTCATCCGGTGTGCCTTCGCCTCGGCGGCGAGGATGTCCAGCGGGTTGACCTTTTGGTAGGCGGCCGCGTCTCCGCCGAATGCCTTGTCGATGGTGCGTTGGCGGCTGCCAAGGGTCGGGGCGAGCTGACCGGCGATGTCGAGGAATGTGGGAAAGATCTTCGGATGGTTGACGGCGAACTGAAGCGCGCAGGTGCCCCCGTAGGAGAATCCGGCGACCGCCCAGTACCGGGTGTCGGGTTCCACCTGCAGGTGGGTCCTGATCCAGTCGGGAACGTCGACGTTCAGGTAGGAGTCATCGTTGCCGAGCCGCGAGTTTAGGCACATAGGATTGGCCAGCGCGCCGCCCAGCGGGTCGGGCATGACGACGACCGGCGCCAACCCGTGATTGCGGGCAGCGAATGTGTCCATGATCGACGCGATGTGGCCGGAGTTGATCCAGTCCACGGGTTTGCCGGGTTGTCCCGATATCAACCCCAGCACTGGTAACAGGGGGCGGTGAAGGGTGAGGTAGGCGGGGGGCAGGTATATCC
>JBPCPG010000060.1:0-14242 GCA_050999445.1 Nakamurella sp.
CCCGCCGCCGCCGCCGCGTACCGTGAAGAGCATGAGCGCGCCCCAGAAAGTCGTGAAATCCGAAGATCAGTGGAGAACGGAATTGGATCCGGCGGCATACCGGGTGCTCCGCGAATCGGGTACCGAACGCGCATTCACCGGCGAGTACACCGACAGCACCACGACCGGTGTCTACTACTGCCGCGCGTGTGGAACGGAACTATTCCGGTCGGACGCCAAGTTCGCCTCCCACTGCGGATGGCCGAGCTTCTACGCGCCCAGTGAAACCGACAACGTGGTGCTGCTGACCGACCGGAGCTTCGGGTCTGTTCGCACCGAAGTCCGCTGTGCGACCTGCGACTCGCACCTCGGTCATGTGTTCCGCGGTGAGGGTTACCCGACCCCGACCGACGAGCGCTTCTGCATCAACTCGGTGGCGCTGCGGTTGGAACCCGCGCCCGAGTAGCGGCTCACCGGTTCGCGCGCAGGGCCCATTCATATCTCGTTCACATTCCGGTTCGAGCCGGAACGGCGTGGGAGACACCCGACTGTCGGTACCCGGTCGTACTGTCCGCTCATGACCATGTCGGCCGATGCCGCCGCACCTGAAGTCTTCGAGGCTGCTCTGCAGCAGCTGGCGATGGTTCGGCTGCGGCCCGAGATCGAACTGGGCGAACTTCCGGCGCCGACCAGGTTGGCTCCGTGGAGTCATGCCCTCTCCGCCGCAGTGGCCTGGGACGGAGCGCGCCCAGATTCAGCCTCTGGGCGGCTAATCCTCCTACACGACCCGAACGGCGTAGCGGCTTGGGAGGGAACGCTTCGCATCGTAATCTTTCTGACGGCCGAAATCGACGAAGAAGTCGCCCGGGATTCGCTACTTCCGGATGTCGCCTGGAGCTGGTTGACCGACTCTCTGGGCTTCACCGAAGCTGGGTTCACGGCTCTCGGCGGAACCGTCACATCGACCTCATCGACCCGGTTCGGCGACATCGCGGGACCGAGCAGGACCGATGACCTGGAATTACGTGCATCGTGGACGGCGACCGACGAACTCGTCGGTCGTCATCTGGTCGCTTTCGCCGACCTACTTGCCGTCGCTGCCGGCCTTCCGCCGGAGGGGGTTGCGGCCATTGGGCGCCCGGCTCCCCCGAACGTACGCCAGCTTTGATTACTGATCGTCAACATTGAGCACATCGTGTGCTTGCCAGTCGGGCTACAAAGGCACAGACTGGAGTAGGTCCGTTCGCACCGACTGATGATCAGGCCGACAGGACCGCCTCCACGATCCATTCGGGTCACAGAGACAGGGTGAAATGTGCAGTACAGAATCGATCCTCTTGCCGCTGGAGGCAGACAGATGACTACCGCAATGCTCGGTGTCGATCAGAGTTCGACGCGCAGGGCCGAAGAGCTACCCCTGGGCACCACCTCGTTCCCGACGCAGCGGTCACCGTTGCTCGATTCGATGACCACTTCGCTCCGGTCCGCCGCAGTGTTACTGGTCGATCCGGATCGCTCGACTCGTGAGGCGCTGCAGGCGGGATTGATCGAGATCGGAATCGGACATGTCATCCCGGTGGCGTCGTTGGCTGCGGTGCAGGACCTCACCGAGAGCGGCATCGTCGGTGATCTGGCCCTGATCAGTCTGTCGACCGGGCCCGACGCGGGCAAGATCATCGCCACGCTGCGTTCGGCCGGGTGGATCAGGGTGCTGGCTCTCGCGCCAACAGCCGAGATCGGACCGGTGATCGACGCAGTCGGCGCCGGCGTCAATGGAGTACTCGTCGGGCGTCGCGCCCATCCGGCCGCGTCCAACATTCCCAGTTCGATCCACGAACTGTCCTCCCGCGAGATTGAAGTGGTGCGATTGGTCGCCGACGGAAGGTCGAACAAGTGGATCGGCGACCAGTTGAATCTGTCCGCGCTGACGGTGAAGAGCCATCTCGCCCGCATTGGCCGCAATCTCGGCACCGGTGATCGTGCCCACATGGTGGCGCTGGCGATGCGCGCCGGCGTCATCTCCTGACCTCGGCCGCGACGATTCCGACGCCGCGCCGGCCTGACACTCCGATACCAAGTGCGCGACGCGCTCGTCGGGCAGACTGACTCGGTGCAGATCTTCGACGCTCCGGCGCCACCGACGGGCCAGGGTTCGTCGCACGAGCCGGCCGGGGCTGGACCGGCGGGCAGCGCACCAGTCGTCACTCCATTGTTGGTGCCGCGCGACGGTGACGTGGAGCCTGTCGTCGATCCGGTCCAGCTGGCACATTGGGCTCGAAGGCTCGGCCGAGCTTCCGGCCCCGTCGCGCTGGACGCCGAGCGCGCGTCTGGATTTCGCTACGGTTCCCGCGCCTACCTGGTGCAACTGCGCCGAGCGGACGTCGGCACCGTTCTGTTCGACCCGGTTCCGCTGGGCGATCTACAGGTGTTGGACGCTCCGCTGGCCGATTCGGAGTGGGTCCTACATGCTGCCAGCCAAGATCTACCGTGTCTGGCCGAACTCGGGATGCGGCCCCGCACCCTGTTCGACACCGAACTTGCCGGGCGGTTGGCGGGGCTGCCGAAGGTGGGACTGGGTCGACTCGTCGAGCAGATGCTCGGTCTCGGTCTGGCAAAAGGGCATGGCGCAGCCGACTGGTCGACCAGGCCACTACCTGCCGCCTGGCTCACCTATGCGGCTTTGGACGTAGAAGTTCTCGTCGAGTTACGGCACGCGATGGCGGAACTGCTGGAGTCGCAGGGCAAGCTCGAGTGGGCCGAGCAGGAGTTCGCGGCGATTGTCGCCGCACCTTCCGCCCCACCAAGAATCGATCCATGGCGACGCACCTCCGGCATCCATCGCATCCGGGATCCGCGAGTGCTGGCCATCATCCGAGAACTATGGCTGGCCAGGGACGACATCGCGCGACGCCGAGATCTGGCTCCTCATCGGGTGTTGCCCGACACCGCGCTCGTCGCGGCCGCTTCCGCAAGGCCGATCAATCCCGCGGCCCTGGTGGCATTGCCCGTCTTCGCGGGACGCATCCAGCGTCGCCAAGCATCGACCTGGTGGGATGCGATCAGCCGGGCGATGGCGCTGCCCGTCCCCGACCTACCACCTGCGGCGCTCCCCGGAGACGGGCCGCCGCCGCCGGCGAGGTGGGCGATCAAGGATCCACGCGCTGCAGCCCGACTTGCGGCGGCGCGCGCCGCGCTGGCCGATGTGTCGGTCACGGTCGGCACCCCCGTGGAGAATCTCCTCTCACCGGACCTGGTGCGGCGCACCATGTGGGCTCCGCCGGAGGGACCGGACCTGGCGGAGGCGCTGCAGTTCGGTGGCGCGCGGCCGTGGCAGATCGAGCTGACTGCGGCGGTTCTGCGCAGCGCGCTGGACGCGCAAGTTACCGGCCAGTAGCCATTGCCGGTAACATGCTGGAACCGGCATTCGTGCCGTCGCACCTGCCGGTAACAAGGGAACAGTTCATCGGATGCGCGCTGCTTCGTCGAGTAGGACAACGCGGCCGAGAACAACGCGTCCCAGAACAAGGAGCCGTCGTGTCAGGTCAGCAGGCAACACCCTCGAAGATCGGTTCTGCGGAACGCGGACACGCAACCGCGGCCCGCACCCTTCGGGACGTCGTATTCGTCGAGGGTGTGCGCACCCCGTTCGGCAAGGCCGGAAACAAGGGTCAGTTCGCGGAGACCCGGGCGGATGATCTCATCGTCAAGGTCATCCGCGAACTGATGCGCCGCAACCCCCAACTTCCGCCGGCACGAGTGGACGAGGTCGCCGTTGCGGCCGCAACGCAGACCGGAGATCAGGGGTTGACGATCGGCCGGACCGCCGCGATCCTGGCCGGCCTACCGCGTTCGGTGCCCGGCTTCGCGATCGATCGGATGTGCGCCGGCGCGATGACGGCCGTGACGACTGTTGCGTCCGGAATCGTCGCCGGCGGCTACGACGTCGCCATCGCCGGCGGTGTGGAACACATGGGCCACCACCCGATGGGAGAGGGAGCCGACCCGAATCCGCGATTCGTGGCCGATCGACTCGTCGACCCTTCGGCTCTCAACATGGGTAATACCGCGGAGAACCTGCACGACAAGTATCCGCATCTGACCAAGTCGCGGGCCGACGCCTACGCGGTTCACAGCCAACGCAAGTACGAGACCGCACTCGCCGCCGGGAACATCACCCCGGATTTGGTGTCCGTGGCGACCAGATCCGTTGAAAACGGTTGGGGCCTGGCCAATACCGACGAACTCGCGAGGCCGGGAACCACCATGGCTGCGTTGGAAAGCCTGCGCACACCCTTCCGCCCGCACGGCCGGGTCAGTGCCGGCAATGCTTCGGGATTGACGGACGGCGCAACCGGTTGCCTGTTGGTCGCCGCCGAGGTCGCGCACGAACTGGGCCTGCCGGTGCGGATGCGGATGGTGTCCTTCGCGTTCGCCGGAGTCGCACCGGAAACAATGGGTGACGGGCCGATTCCGGCGACCGAGAAGGCATTGGCCAAGGCGCATTTGACGATCGACGACATCGGCATCATCGAGATCAACGAGGCCTTCGCCGTGCAGGTACTGGCCTTCACCGACCACTTCGGCCTGGCCGACGACGATCCTCGCGTCAATCCCTACGGGGGCGCTATCGCCATGGGCCATCCGCTGGCCTCTTCCGGCGTTCGCCTGATGACGCAACTGGCGCGTGAATTCGCGCAACGACCGGACGTGCAATACGGTCTCACCACGATGTGCGTCGGGCTCGGAATGGGCGGCACGGTGGTCTGGGAGAATCCGAATTTCCGGGCTGCCGACGCCGCTGACCGGCCGGGAGAGGCGAAATGACGCCAGAGGTGGTCACGAACTCGCACCTGCGACTTCTCGAGGTGCCCGACATTCCGGGTCGAGTCGCACTGATCACGCTCGACAACGGACTCGACCACAATCGTCCGACCACATTCGGAGCGGCGGGCCTGGCCAGCCTGAACGAGGCATTGGATGCGGCCTTCGCCGCGCAGCCGGCCGCAATCGCCATCACCGGCAAACCTTTCGTCTTCGCGGTCGGTGCCGACCTGTCACAGATCGGCATGATCACCGATCGCGAAACCGCGCGGCAGACCGGTGTTCTGGGGCATTCGACATTTCTCAGGTTGCACGATTCAGAAATTCCTACGTTCGCCTTCGTCAATGGCGCCGCTCTCGGCGGCGGGGTGGAAATTGCCCTGGCCTGCCACTACCGAACCCTGGCTGCCAACGCCGCGATGATGGCGCTGCCCGAAGTATTCCTCGGGATTCTGCCGGGCTGGGGTGGTACTCAATTGCTGCCCCGAATCATCGGCCCGGAAAACGCAGTGACCGTCATCATCGAAAATTCACTGAACCAGAATTCCATGCTGCGTCCGACCCAGGCTGCTGCGCTCGGCGTGGTCGACGTGGTGTTCGACGCCGCAGACTATCTCGAGCAGTCGTTCGGCTGGATGGCCGGAGTGCTCAATGGTTCGCAATCCGTTTCTCGCACAGATTATTCGTCGGCGGAGTTCGAACCGGAATGGGTTTCCGCGCTCGAACGCGGGCGCGTGATCGCCGATCTGCGCACGCACGGCGCTTCGCCGGCCCCCTACCGCGCCCTCGAGCTGATCGAACTGTCGCGGACCGCGGATCTGGCTGCCGGACTTGCGGCCGAAGCGGATGGCCTCGCCGATCTCATTGTGTCGCAGGAGTTCCGAGCAGGGTTGTACTCCTTCAACCTGACGCAGAAGCGTGCTCGCAAACCCGTCGGCGCCCCGGATCCTGCCTCGGCACGCCCGGTCACCAAGGTCGGCGTCATCGGCGCCGGTTTGATGGCCGGGCAGATCGCCCTCCTGCTCGCCCAACGACTTCATGTCCCGGTTGTGCTCACCGACGTCGATCAGGCGCGACTGGACAAGGGGCTGTCCGGAGTGCATCGCAAGATCGCGGACCGGGCAGCTCAGCGGAAGATCACCACCGACGAGGCGAACCGACTGACCGCGCTGGTGACCGGATCCCTCGACTATGAGAGTTTTGCAGGCGCGGATTTCGTTCTCGAAGCGGTCTTCGAGGACCTCGGCGCCAAGAAAGACGTTTTCGCCCGGTTGGAGAAAGTGATCAGCGTGGATACGGTGCTCGCGACCAATACCTCGTCCCTGTCGGTCACCGAAATGGCCGCCGATCTGGACCATCCCGAGCGGGTCATCGGATTCCATTTCTTCAATCCGATCTCCGTCATGCCGTTGCTCGAGATCGTCCGCACCGAGCAAACCTCGGAAGCGACGGCGGCCACCGCCCTCGCGGTGGCGAAAGCCCTGAAGAAGGGTCCGATCTTCACGGCCGACTCCCCGGCTTTCGTCGTCAACCGCCTGCTCACCCGGTTCATGGGCGAGATCATCGCCGCCATCGATGAAGGCACCGAATCGGCCGTCGCCGACGGTGCGCTGGCGCCGCTCGGACTCCCGATGACACCGCTGATGTTGTTGCAACTGGTCGGTCCGGCCGTGGCGATGCACGTCACCGAGACCCTGCACACGGCCTATCCGGACCGGTTCACCGTCAGCGACAATTTGCGACGCATCGTCGCGGCCGGCCACCGAACGGTGGTGTCGTGGTCGGAGACCGGGGAGCAGGTCCTGGATCCGGAGGTTGCCGCGCTGTGGCAGCAGGGGTCCGAGCCGTCGACCGCCGAACAGGTCCGCGCGCGCGCTTTGGCCGCGCTCGCGCAGGAGGCGCGGCTGATGTTGGACGAAAAGGTGGTCGCGGCCGCTGCCGACATCGATCTCGCGATGCTGACCGGTGCGGGATGGCCGTTCTGGCTGGGCGGGATCACCCCGTATCTGGACCGCGAAGGTATTTCGGAGCAGGTGACCGGGAGCCGGTTCAACCCTCCAGGGGTCGCCACGCTTCCGGCGAACTGATGTCGCCGCCGGGCGGAGCCGCGCCGACTGTCGCCCGTTCGTGATGCACTGGCTTGGACGACAAGGGAGTCGCTGGATGCCGCAGGAAGCAGGATCTGAAAGTGCAGTGCCCCGGCGGCTCGCCGGCCGGGTGGCCGTGGTGACCGGTGCCAGCCGCGGCATCGGCCTGGCAATCGCGCAGCGACTGGTCGCCGAGGGCGCACGGGTGGCCATCACTGCGCGCAACCCCGAACCGCTCGCGATGGCCGTCGCAGCCCTCGGCGGTCCTGATGTCGCGTTGGCCTTCGCCGGTAAGGCCGACGACCCAAACCACCAGGACGACGTGCTGGCCGGGGCGGCCGCAGCATTCGGGCCTGTCGATCTGCTGGTGAACAACGCCGGGATCAACCCCGCCTACGGCACGTTGATCGATCTGCCGGTTTCCGCAGCCAGAAAGATTCTCGAGGTGAATGTGCTCGGCACGTTGTCCTGGGCACAGCGCGTCCACGCCGCCGGAATGGGAGAGCGCGGCGGCAGCATCATCAATGTCGCCTCGGTGGCCGGGCTGAAGCCCGCGCCGGGCATCTCGTTCTACGGCGCCAGCAAGGCCGCCGTCATCTATCTGACCGGAGCGCTCGCAGCCGAACTCGGGCCCGGAATCAGGGTGAACGGGGTGGCGCCGGCTGTGGTGAAGACGGTGTTCGCCGAGGCGCTGTACGTCGACCGCGAAGACGAGGTGGCAGCGAAGTACCCGCTGCGCCGACTGGGCGAGCCGGACGACATCGCCGGCGCTGTCGCATTTCTCGCCTCTGACGAAGCCTCCTGGATCACCGGACAGACCTTCGTTCTGGATGGCGGCCTGACATTGACCGGTGGCCTGTGAGAAATGACCGAGGTATCTGAAATGAAGGCGTGGCAGGTGCCGGAGCTGGGCGAACCCGAGCGCGTTCTGCGCCTGACCGACGTCGAGATCCCCGAACCCGGTGCGGGACAACTGCTCGTGCGGGTGCGTGCCGCCGCGTTGAACTTTCCGGATGTCCTGATGGTGCGCGGGCAGTACCAGGACAAGCCGGAACTGCCTTTCACTCCCGGCATCGAACTGTGCGGGGTCGTCGAACGGATCGGCCCGGGGGACGTTGCACCGGTGCATTCTGCCGTCGGGGTCAGGGTGATGGGTACCGGATTGATGCCGCACGGCGCGCTGGCCGAGTACGCGATCGTTGCCGCCGCTGACGTCAGCGAAGCACCGAACTCGCTGGACGACGTCCATGCCGCCGGTTTCACCATCGCCTATCAAACCGGTTGGGTGGCGTTGCACCGCCGGGCAGCATTGAAGGCCGGAGAAACGCTGCTGGTGCATGCCGCCGCCGGCGGAGTGGGCAGTGCTGTGGTGCAACTGGGAAAGGCCGCCGGCGCCAGGGTGATCGGTGTGGTGGGCAGTGCGGAGAAGGTCGAAGTGGCCCGACGCTGCGGTGCCGACGAGGTGATCGACCGGTCCCGGTGCGACCACGACGGCCTGGTCGAGGCGTTGCGGAAGGCTTGCGGCCGGGGCGGCGCGGATGTGGTGTACGACCCGGTCGGCGGCGAATCGTTCGCCGCCTCGACCAAGGTGATCGCGTTCGAGGGCCGCATTCTGAGCGTCGGATTCGCCGGCGGAACCGTTCCGAAAGCGGCCGTCAACCACGCGCTGGTCAAGAACTATGGCATTCTCGGCGTCTACTGGGGGCTGTACCGCTCGCGTGCGCCCGAGGTGATCGAGCAGGCCACCCGAGCACTTTCCGAACTCCTGGCCGCCGGTGCCCTCTCCCCCGAGGTGTCATCGGTCCTTCCGTTCGAGCAAGCACCGGCCGGCCTGTCCGCACTCGGTGCCGGCCGGTCGACCGGTCGCATCGTGGTGACGGTTCCATGAGCGGCACTGCACTGGACCTGGCGGGCGCGAACGTCGTGGTGACCGGGGCAGGATCAGGTATTGGCGCCGCGCTGGCCCGACGCTTCGCCGCCGCCGGAGCCCGGGTTGTGGTGAACGATCTGAACGCCGATGCGGCACAGTCGGTTGCCGGCGAGATCGGCGGCCTGGCATATCCCGCGGATGTCGCCGACGCCGGCCAGGTCGCCGGGTTGGTGACCACCGCGGTTGCCCGCTTCGGTCCCGTCGACCTGTTCTGCGCGAATGCCGGTATCGCGGTGGGTGGCTCGGAGGCCGCGCCCGCCGCCGACTGGAATGCGGCCTGGCAGGTGAACGTGCTCTCGCACGTGCACGCTGCCAACGCACTGCTACCGGGCTGGCTGTCTCGCGGACGGGGCCGATTGATCACCACGGTGTCGGCCGCCGGGCTGCTCACCATGCTGGGCTCCGCGCCGTATTCGGTGACCAAACACGCCGCCCTCGGATTCGCGGAATGGTTGCGCGCCACCTATTCGCACCGAGGAATTGTGGTGCAAGCCCTGTGTCCGCAAGGGGTTCGCACGCCGCTGTTCGACTCGACCGGCGATCTCGGCGAGGCGGTCCTCGGCGCCGGGGCGCTTGATCCTGATCAGGTCGCCGACAATGTCGTCGCTGCCCTGGCCGGCGATCGATTCCTGATCCTGCCGCACCCGGAAGTCGCCGACCATGCTTCGCGCCGAGCCACGGATCCGGATCGCTGGCTGTCGGGGATGAATCGGCTGCAGCAGTCGCTCGAAGGTGCTGGCTTGTTGAAGATCGACAGCGGAGATGCACCGCGGTGAGGAACTCCGGTCTCGACCTTTGCAGCCTGGCTGCGCATCTGGCTGTGCGCCGGCCCGACCTGGCGCAGGGAGAACTGACAGCGACCCTGTTCGCCGGTGGTCGATCCAATCTCACCTACGCACTCGCGGTGGGCAATCGCCGATTCGTGTTGCGCAGACCGCCGCTTTCGCATGTCCAGGCTTCGGCGCACGACATGAGCCGGGAATATCGGGTGATCACTGCGCTGTATCCGACGGACGTTCCGGTGCCGGCCACCGAATTGTTCTGTGATGATCCCGAGGTGATCGGGGCGCCGTTCTATCTGATGGAACTGGTGCCGGGGCGAGCCCTCCGTCGCCGCGCCGACGTCGTCGCGTTGGGTCCGGATACGCTGCACCGGTTGATCTTTGCGCTGGTCGATACTCTCGTCGTGCTGCACACCGTTGATCCGGTCACCGTCGGGTTGGCAGATCTTGGCAAGGTGGCCGGTTTCAACGCCCGTCAGTTGCGAACCTGGCGTCGGCAGTTGGACGGGCTGCGGAGTCGCGAACTGCCGGGCATCGACGAGCTTGCCGACGACCTTGCCCAGCAGATTCCCGAAACCGGCAACGGTGGTCTGGTACACGGTGATTACCGACTGGACAACGTGCTGATCGACGGTGCGCCGGGCAACGAGCACATCACCGCGGTCCTCGATTGGGAGATGTCCACCCTCGGTGATCCGCTGTCGGATCTGGCGTTGCTGCTGTTGTATGCCGACCAAACGATGCTGGCCGGCAACGGACCCGACGAACCGTCCACACCGATCAGTTCCGTTCCGGGTTATCCCGCCGGCGAGGACATCGTGGCCCGCTACGCGGAGCGGTCCGGTCGGGACGTGTCAAATCTGCAGTGGTACAGCGCCTTTGCCGCGTTCAAGCTGGCGGTCGTACTGGAAGGTGTCCACTATCGGCACCAGCACGGCGCCACGCTCGGCCCAGGTTTCAACGGTATCGCCGAGATGGTGCAGCCACTCATCGTCCAGGGCCGGCGGCTTTTCGGCTCCACCACACAGCCTTCGACCAACCGGGAGCAATGATGGATTTCGGTTACGACCGGACGACCACGGATTTCCAGCAGCGCCTGCTGACCTTTCTGGACGAGCAGGTGTACCCGGCAGAGGCGGTCTTCACCGAGCAACAGGCGGGGCGCAAGGGTGAATGGG
Source organism: Nakamurella sp. (assembly GCA_050999445.1). Lineage (GTDB taxonomy): Bacteria > Actinomycetota > Actinomycetes > Mycobacteriales > Nakamurellaceae > Nakamurella. The sequence continues at coordinate 10,778 of JBPCPG010000060.1, forward strand.
GCCCCCCGCCCGTCGTCGCCGAGTTGCAGGCCAAGGCGCGGAAGGCTGGGCTGTGGAATCTATTCCTACCCGGCGAACGTGGCGCCGGGCTGACCAATCTGCAGTACGCACCACTGGCCGAGATCACCGGTCGCAGCCCCGCGCTGGCGCCGATCGCTCTGAACTGCGCCGCGCCGGACACCGGGAACATGGAGGTATTGGCCCAATTCGGTTCGCCCGAGCAGCAGCAGCGTTGGCTCGACCCGTTGCTGGAGGGCACGATCCGCTCCGCGTTCGCCATGACCGAACCGGAGGTCGCGTCCTCCGATGCGACGAACATCGCGACCCGCATCGAACGCGATGGCGATGACTACGTGATCAACGGGCACAAGTGGTACATCTCCGGAGCGATGGATCCCCGTTGCGAGATCCTCATCGTGATGGGCAAGACCGATCCGTCGGCGCCCAGACACCAGCAGCAGAGCCAGGTTCTGGTGCCCCGCACGACCAAGGGCGTCAACATTCTGCGCGGTATGCAGGTGATGGGTTACGACGACGCCGACCACGGCGGCCACGCCGACATCGAGTTCGTCGACGTGCGGGTGCCGGTGCACAATCGAATCGGCGACGAGGGCGCAGGTTTCGCCATTTCCCAGGCCCGGCTGGGGCCCGGTCGAATCCATCACTGCATGCGGTTGATCGGTATGGCGGAGCGGGCCATCGAATTGATGTGCCGGCGGGTTTCCACCCGGGTGGCGTTCGGTCGCCCGCTGGCCGATCAGGGCGTGATCGGCGAATGGATTGCCGATTCCCGGGTGAAGGTGGAGCAATTGCGGCTTCTGGTGCTCAAGACGGCGTGGTTGATGGATACGGTCGGCAATCAGGGCGCGCATTCGGAAATCCAGGCCATCAAGATCGCAGCGCCGGAAACCGTCTCGTGGATCCTGGACAAGGCGATCCAGGCGCACGGCGCGGCCGGCCTGAGCCAGGACACTCCGCTCGCCGCGCTGTGGGCCGCCGCGCGCACCATCCGCCTCGCCGACGGCCCCGACGAAGTTCATCGCCGGTCCCTGGCTCGGCGCGAATTGAAGAGGTACCAGCAGTGATCCACTTTCTCGAGAGATCAAGGACGAACAGATGAACAGATTTTCCGGACGGGTCGCCATCGTGACCGGAGCCGCGCAGGGCATCGGGGCTGCCACGGCCACTCTTCTTGCTGCGCAAGGGGCTTCGGTCATCGTGGCGGATCTCACCGCGGAACGGGCCGCCGGCACCGTGGAAGCCATCGCCGCGGCCGGTGGTACCGCGGCCGCAGTGGGCTGTGATGTGTCCGACGGCGATTCGGTGCAGGCCCTGGTCGGGGCGACCGTGGAGCGATTCGGATCGGTGGACATCTTGGTCAACAACGCCGGCATCACCAGGGACAATTTGCTCTACAAGATGGGCCGTGCCGATTGGGACGCGGTCATCTCGACGAACCTCACCAGCATTTTTCTGTGTTGCCAGGCCGCGTCGGTGCCGATGGTCGCCGCCAAGTACGGGAAGATCGTCAGCCTGTCCAGCCGGTCGGCGCTTGGCAACCGTGGGCAGGTCAACTACGCCGCGGCGAAAGCCGGCGTGCAGGGCATCACTGCCACGCTGGCGATCGAGTTGGGTCGGTACAACATCAACGTCAACGCCGTCGCTCCGGGTTTCATCGCTACTGCAATGACGGCGGCCACTGCCCAGCGCGTTGGTTTCGAGCCGGCGGAATATCAGAAACTGGCCAGCGAGCAGACGCCGCTCGGCCGAGTCGGCCAGCCCGAAGAAGTCGCCTCCGTCATCGCCTTCCTGGCCAGCGATGAGGCGTCGTACGTATCGGGTCAGACGCTCTACATCAATGGCGGCGATCGCTGACCTCCTGCTGCGGCGCCCCGCGCTTGACACTTGCTGCTGCTACTCGTGTCCCAAACCTTGGAGGATCCCAATGGACTTTTCTCTTTCCGACGAAGAACGCGCTGTTCGCGACACGGCCCGTGAATTCATCCGCAAAGAGGTCATGCCGCTCGAGCAGGAGGTGCTGCGCCGTGAGCGCAACCACCATCCGGGTCTGGAGCAGACCGAACTCGTAGAACTGCAGCAGAAGGCGAAAGCGTTCGGATTCTGGGGATTGTCGACTCCAGAGGCGGACGGCGGCATGAATCTGCCGGCCGTCATGCAGGCCCTGATCGCGAGCGAACTGGGCCGTACTTTCGTTCCGTTCCGATTCGGTGGTGAGGCCGACAACATCCTGTACTACGCGAATGCCGTGCAGCGAAAGGAATTTCTAGAGCCTACGATCTCCGGCGAACGCCTGTCGTGCTTCGCGATCACCGAGCCCGGCGCCGGCTCCGACGCCGCCAACATCAAGCTGTCCGCTGTCCGGGACGGCGACGACTGGGTGCTCAACGGCGAGAAGACTTTCATCACCGGTGGAAACGAAGCTGACTTCGCCATCGTGGTGGCGGTGAGCGACAAGGAGAAGGGCACCCGCGCAGGTGGCACCACGGCCTTTCTGGTCGACCGTGCCATGGGTTGGACGTCGACGCCCATCGTGACCATGGGCGAAGGTGGGCCGGCATCACTGGTCTTCGACAATGTGCGGGTGCCCTCGCGCAACATCCTCGGCGAGGTCGGCCAGGGCTTCGAGTTGGGGATGAAATGGATCGGCAAGGGGCGGTATCTAATTCCGGCCGGTGCGGTCGGCACCGCCGAGCGGGCGCTGCAGATGGCGATCGACCAGGCGAATACGCGGGTGACCTTCGGCAAACGGATCGGTGAGAACCAGGCCATCGCCTGGATGATCGCCGATTCCGAGACTGAACTCGAAGCAGCCAGGTGGCTGGTGCTGCGCGCGGCTTGGACGGTGGATCAAGGCACCGACCCGAGGCATTCATCGTCGATGGCGAAGCTGTACGGCGCGAACATGGTCAATCGCGTCGTCGACCGGGTGATGCAGATTCACGGCGGCATGGGCTATACCCGGGAGTTGCCGATCGAGCGCTGGTACCGGCAGGTGCGGCTGTACCGGATCTACGAGGGCACGGACGAGATGCAGCGGCTGATTCTTTCCCGCGACCTGCTCCGCGGCTACACCAAGATCGGCGGCCACCTGGCATGAGAACGTTCTCCAGTGCAGCGGAACTGATCGATGCCGTCGGCGAAACCATCGGACCCGGTGAGCCGTTTCCGGTCGACCAGGAACGGATTCAGGCCTTCGCCGACGCCACCGACGATCACCAATGGATCCACCTCGACGAGACGCGCGCCGCTACGGGGCCTTTCGGCGCCCGGGTGGCTCACGGCTTCCTGACACTGTCGCTGCTGCCGGCGCTGATGCGCGGGCTGTACGCGTTGGAGGGCGTCACGATGGCGATCAACTACGGATTGAACAAGGTCCGGTTCCCGGCGCCGCTGCCCACCGGCAGTTCCGTCCGCGCCACCGCCGTCGTTTCGCAGGTCGACCAG
>JBPCPG010000112.1:0-6991 GCA_050999445.1 Nakamurella sp.
CCGCTACGTGCGGCAGCGCGCAGGCCGGCCCACTGCAACCGCGCGCACCGCCGCGCAACCCGCGCCCACTGCAACCACCGCGGACCGGACACAACCCGCGCGGGCGCGCCCGACGGTTCGGTACAGCCCAGCGCGCAGACCAGCCCACTGCAACCGCGCGCACCGCCCGCACCGCAGCGCACCGCGCGCATCGCGACACCGCGCACCGCGCACCGCGCACCGCGCACCGAACACAACACGGGCGGAGTGGCTGGGCGGACGTTCGATCATCGAGTAGGCGAGAGTCGCGCACTGCGGTCGAAAGCTTGGAGAAGTCGGTGCTGAATCAGTGCGGGGCTCTGCAGGTCGCTCCACATCCAACGAACGACGATCCAGCCGGTCCGCTCAAGAGCTTCGGCTCGCCTCTTCTCGGCGATCAAAGCGTCGGTGGCACCAAGGCTGAGGGCCTGGGTGGAGCCATACTTGATCCGGCCGTCGAACTCCCCGATCACTTTTCGCTGCACATAGGCGAAATCAGCTCGCGCCAGCCACACGCCATCGACGTCGTGCACGTTCACCTGGAGTTCGGGCGGCTCCAGACCCATCCGAAGGATCGCTACCCTGCTGCGCGATTCTCCGACGCTTTCGCTGCGACCATCGGCAAAGGCAACAACTCGCGCGGCGCGGAAGCACCCGGCCCGCCCGCGTTGGGACGCCAATCCGTCCAGAAGCTCCTCTCGCGTGGTGAGCCCGCGACGAAGCGCCTCGTCGGCAGCGACGACACCGGTTTCAAAAGGTTCGGTCCGAGCCACATCGATCACGGTGCGGGTTACCGAGGTCACCGAAAGCCCGTTCACCGCGACGATGTCCCCCTCGACCAACGATGCGGGATGTAGGTGCAGCGTGCGAGTTCGCCGGCCCCCACCCGTGATACTTCTACTGATATGGACCGGAAGAAGATGAGTCGGCCACAGCGCCAGGTCGTGCAAGGCCGCTGCCGACACGTGACTGACGACGGCACCCGAGCCGAGCTTGGGCACGGTCGCGGTGACCACCAGCGCATGCCGCTCCCATGGCTGTATCGAGGCCTGATCAGCCGTCCAGGAATACGCACCTCGTCTGACGGGCGTTACGATGCCCGCGGCCTTGAGCCGGCGGATTCTCCTATCGTCGTCGCCCATCTGTAACAGAGTCGAGCGCTGCAGGATCGTAGGCGACACTTCGGAATCGGTCCTCATGCGATCCATCTGACCGCCGAGGAGAGCATTCTGGCGAGGGTGGCGCGGCCATTTGTGGACAGCACTTCGGCATGGGGACACCCCGCGACGGCGTCCCGCGCGCTTTGCTGCCAAGACGCTGGGGTTGCAACGCGCGCGACCGGCTCGAACGCGAGCGAATCGCCCGGCCAGCCAGGCGCGAACGCGAAAGCATCGCTCGGCCGCCCCTGGGCATCCTCCCCCAACGCAACCGCCAGATCGAGGAACACCGGTCAGCGCCGGCGGCGCGCCCAACCCCAGCCCAGCAGCGCGCCTACCCCGAGCAGACCGGTGACCTTCGGTTTCCAGATCACCTCGTCCGGGCGAACGGTCGGTGCGGCACCCACCGACTCGCCGCTCTCCGGCGAAACGGCCGGCCCGGTCGCCTTCGACTGCGGGCCGCCGTCGGCGGTCGAGATCAAGGCAGCGACGAACAACACCATGGTCGCGGTGAGATTGAAGAACAGGAGCAGGCCGATGATCGAGCCGAAGACCTGGGCCGTGGCGGAGGTCGCCAATTTCGGCAGGAGAAAGGTCAGCGCGAATTTCAGGATCTCGAAAGCCACCGCAGCGATGATCGACCCACGCACCAGTGCTTTTCGGGTTCCCTTCATGTCCCGCGGCGGCAGAATCGTATAGACCCACATGAAGATCAGAACATCGGCGGCCATGGCCAGCAGGATCGGAACAATGGTGAAGACCGGCTTCAGGAACGCCACATCATCCAGGCCCAACCAGCCCAGGACCAGCTTCTGCGCCCACGCCCCGCTGGCGGTGAGACTGAGGGAAACGACGATCGCGAGACCAAGACCGGCGAGCGAACCGAGGTTTCGCAGCAGATTCTTGAGGAAACTGTCCTTCGCCATCTCCTGGTCGGCATCGAAGTCGGGCCGCCATTGGGCCTGCACCGCGCTGCGGACATTGCCCATCCAGCCGATTCCCGAATAGAGCGCGACCACCAAACCGACGATACCCACGGAAAGCCGTGCGCTGACGGCCTTGTCCAACACTTTCCCGATGGTGTCCGAGAGGCCGCCGGACGCACCCGGAATCTGCTTGCTGATGCCCTCCCGTAGCCCGTTCAGCAAATCCGGATGGGACGACAGGACGAAACCGGCGACGGAGAACGACAACATCAGGATCGGTATCAGGGCAAGAAAAGAGAAGTAGGTGATGGCAGCGGCGAACGATGTACCGAGCCGTTCGTTGAACCGGCCCACAGCCCGAATGACGTGCTTCACCCACTTCTTCCCCGTGAGAGCAGCTATCCGGGTTTTCACCGTGCCGACCGGTGGCCGGGCGCCGGACGTCGGCGGCGAGTCGGCGGCCGCCCTCGCCGGTTCTGCCTTTGGAAGCTCTACTCCGGTCACAACCTGTGCCTCCCAGTGGGCCGTTCAGCTCTTGCTGCAGAAATAGTCAGGGTCCAAGCGGGACAGCCGGAATCAGGACAGGAAACCCACCCTGTCGTACACCGTCGCAACCGTCTGGGACGCTACCGCCGACGCGCGTACGGCGCCCGCAGCCAAAATGCGGTCGAGTTCGGCAGGATCGGTCAGGTACCCGTTCACTGCGACCTGCAGGGGCGTCACGAAGTCCGTCCAGACCGTGGCCAGGTCGCTCTTCAGATCGCCGTAGCCCTTGCCCTGGTACGACGTCTCGAGGTCGGCGATGGGCGTGCCGGTGAAAACCGACAACAATGACAGCAGGTTCGAGACGCCGGGTTTCGTCTCCGCGTCATAGCGAATCTCGCGCTCGTTGTCCGTCACCGCTGACTTGATCTTCTTGACCGAGGCCCTGACATCGCCCAGCAGGTCCAATGAGCCGCCGGGCGAGGACTTGCTCATCTTCGCGGTGGGCTCGGACAGATCATAGATTTTCGCGACCGCCTTGAGGATGAAGGGCTCCGGCACGGTCAGCGTTTCACCGAAGCGGGCGTTGAAGCGCTGCGCCAGATTCCGAGTCAACTCCAGGTGCTGACGCTGGTCCTCCCCCACCGGAACCGCGTCGGCCTGGTAGGCGAGAATGTCGGCGGCCTGCAGGATCGGATAGGTGAAGAGCCCCACGCTGGTGACCCCGCCCTTTGCGGACTTGTCCTTGAACTGCGTCATCCGCCCGGCCTCACCGAAGCCGGTCAGACATTCGAGCACCCACGACAGTTGGGTATGTGAAGGCACCTGGCTCTGGACGAAAAGCGCGGATCGATCGGGATCGATACCCAGGGCAAGCAACTGCGCGGCAGCGATCCGGGTGCGTCGGCGAAGCAGCGAGGGGTCGTGCTCGATGGTGATCGCATGCAGGTCGACGATGGAATAGAACGTTTCGTGGGTTGCCTGCAGATCGACCCACTGGCGGAGCGCGCCGAGATAGTTCCCGACATGGAAGGAATCCGCCGTTGGCTGGATGCCGGAAAGGACGCGAGGTCGACGTGGAGAAGGAGCCATGGGGACGATCCTTCCACCCCGAACGGGACGGCCGAGCACGAGCGCGTCGAACGCGAGCTGCTAGCGCCGGGGGGTCACGGGCGTCGACTTTTCAGCACCCAGATCGACGCTCCGGTCCTGAGCCCCTGCCATCGTCGGCGCCAGCGCGATCCGGAGGGCACCGGCCGGAACCTGACCGATGGACTGCGTCGGCGGATCGGCACCGGGGAGTACCGGATCGTTGGACGGTTGCGCCCGGACGGCCGAACCCACCTTGATCCTGGCAATCCGCCGCGCCTCCATCGAGGCAACGGTCAACGTGCGGCCGTGCACCGTCACGGTGTCGCCATCGAGAGCAAGTCGACCGAGTTGCGCCATCATGAATCCCGCCGCGGTGTTGTACGGCCCAGGCGGCAGTTCCAGCCCCGACGCCGCCCGGAAGTCATCGAGATTGAGCATTCCGTCGACCTCGCCGGCCTTCGCGGCCGGCGCCGCTCCCGGCCGGTCCTGCAACATCATCTCGCCGACGATCTCCTCGACCAGGTCCTCCAGCGTGACGATGCCGTCCGTCCCGCCATACTCGTCGACCACCACCGCAAGGTGCTGTCCGGCGCTGCGCATCTCGTGGAGGGCGTCCAGCACCCCTTTCGTTCCGGGAACGACAGCCACCGGCGTGGCGATGTCCGCCACCGTCGCCGACCGCCCGAGGGGATGAGTGGGAACGATCAGATCGCGCAGGTGTACGACGCCAACCACCTCGTCGGCGTCCCGTCCGATCACCGGGAAGCGGGAGTGCGGGTGTGAGAGCGCAAGCCGCGCCGCGCGGGAGACGGTGAGCGAGGCCGACAGAAAATCCACTTCGGGCCTCGGGACCATCACCGCCCGAACGTGGGTGTCCTCGGCATCGAAGACGTCGGCGATCATCCGGCGTTCGACGGAGGTGAGTGATTCGTGGGCGGCCACCAAGGATTGCAGCTCCTCCGCGGTGATCTCGTCCCCGGTCGCCTTCGGGTCGCCACCCAGCAGCCGGACCATCACATCGGTGGAGTGGCCGAGCAGCCAGACCGCCGGACGAAAGAGTCTGGCCAGCACTGAAAGTGGCCCGGCAGCGAACAGGGCGATCGCCTCCCGCCGCTGCAGTGCCAGGCGCTTGGGCGTCAGTTCGCCGAGCACCAGGGAGAAGAACGAGATGATCAGCGTGACCCCGATCAATCCGAGCGGGGTGGCGGCACCCTTGTCGACGCCCCGGTCGACCAGCCAGCCGGCGACTCGCTCGGAGACGGTCGCGGCACCGAACGCGGACGAGAGCATGGTCGCGACCGTGACACCGATCTGCACTGCGGCCAGAAAGCGGTTCGGATCGGCGACGAGACGTTCCAGCCGGCGTCCGCGCGCTCCCTGGTTGGCCGCCAGTTGGCGAACCTGACTTTCCCGCAGCGAGATCATGGAGATTTCGGCGGCATTGAAACATCCGCCGATCAGGATGAACAGCGCAACGAGGCCGATCTCTTCCAGCAGGACGCCCATCAGGCCGACCGACGACGATCAGAAAACACGGGTGCACCGGATAGCGGAGGTTCCACAGCACCTCATGTTACGTGCCTGGCGATCGAAAGAATCCTGCTCCGCTGGGCCCCGTCGCGTCCGCGCCGCAACTCCCTGTTCGTCCCGACACGATTCCCCGTCGCATCCCGCCGCGATTCCCCGGGTGCGTCCCGCCGCGATTCCCCGGCGACCGGGCCACCGGTCGGCGCCCTGCGCAGTGGCCCTGACGTACCGTTCCTCCAGAACGGCGCCGTCGTGGAGAACCTGTCCGTCCGGGGTTCTCCAGCGGTCGTTCGGGGCAGAAACGGGGAACCGAGCGGTGATGAAGTGGCGGAAGCTGTTCGCGGGAGTTGCGCTGGTCACGTCGACGACCCTGGTCGTCTCGGCGTGCCAAGTATCCGGAACCGCAGAACCGAACGCGGCCGCTGTCGCATCGATGGCGGCATCTTCCGCCGCGCCGGCCACCTCGTCTTCGACACCAGCGACCGGATCAGGTCGCGAATCGCCGGCGCAGGTTTCGACGATCGGAAAGACCGCCGCGTCGGCGACTGCGCCCAGCCCGAGAACCGGAACGGCTGCGACGTCCGGCACCATCGAAGATCACTCCACCAGCGAATTGCCGTCCACCACCACTGATCCGACACCCACCAGTCCGGGCGCCGGCCCGACGATCACGATGGCAGATGACGGATACCCGGTGAGCGTCAGGGTCACCACCATCTGGGCCCGGGCGTTGGTCGCCAAAGGGGTGAAGGTCGGCATCAGAACGATCGGTACGACCGCCATCCAGGTGTCCGCACTCAAGAACGGGCAGGTGGACCTCGTGCAGCAGTACAACAGCGGGCTGCTCCGGTACCTCGACAAAGAATCGAAAGCGGTCAGCCGGGCTGAAGTGGACGCCGCTATTGGGAGAAATGCGCCTACCGGCCTGGCTGCCCTGAATTCGTCACCCGCGACGGATGATGCGCAACTCACGGTGAGCGCGGCAACGGCGTCGAAGTTCGGTTTGCACTCCATTTCCGACTTGTCCGGTCATTTGAAGGACGTGACGCTACTGCTGCCTGACGACAGCACGGCAAGCACTTTCACCCGTCAATTGTCGAGCTATTACGGGCTGACCTTTCCGGTCACGGAGAGGACCGATTTCGCCGGCACGAAGACCATTGCGGCCATTCGGTCGACCGCGGCCGTCGGCCTGATGGTGGCCAGTCAATTCCAGATCGATGACAACGAATTCATGGCGTTGGCCGACCCGGAACATCTCTTTTCCACCGAGAACTTCATCCCCCTGGTGTCCAGAACCGTCACCCCGGCGATGCGGTCCCTCCTCAACGCCGTATCGGCCAAACTCACCGTGCACGCCCTGCGCGGCCTGCGCAAGCGGGTCGCGCAGGGTGAGGGCAGCTACCCGGAGGTCGCCGACGACTGGCTCGCCTCGGTAGGAATGAAGTAGCCATCGGCGTGCTCGGAGTGGGTGCCGCCCTGGTGTGCCCGGGCCGCGGAAGCCCGGCTGGAGAATCGTCGGCTGACGTACTGTGGAGCGGGTCACAGCAGTAGCGCGCGGTAGGTCGATGTCGCCCTCAGGAGGAACCCATGAGCTTCACCAGCCCGTTTCCGGACGTAGAGATTCCCGATGTGCTGTTGTTCGACTATTTGTTCGGGACCCTGGCGGACGTGGCGGACTGCCCGGCCTTGATAGACGGCTCGACCGGCGCCGCAACGACCTTCGGCGAACTCCGAGCTCAGATCGAGGCGCTGGCCGGCGGGCTGACCGCGCGTGGGCTCGGAATT
>JBPCPG010000128.1:0-8790 GCA_050999445.1 Nakamurella sp.
GAAGCACCGTACCAAGAAGTCGAATGCGCCCAGCGGAGCAACGCCACGCGCGTCAAGACGTTCCATCAGCTCGCACACAGCGGGTCCGCGAAGCAATGGTGACCTTGATCGGCGCGGACCGGCCACCCGGGACGGGTGGAGTGAGCGGCGGGCTTGGCCGGATCAGCCGGCGGAGGTTACCGAGTCGAGCAGGCCCTTGGTCAGTACTGACCTGATGGCGATGCCGTGTGCGGGGAGTTGGTTGCCTGCGGGAGTGGAACGGTCGATCGCACAGGCGACGGCGATCACCCTGGCGCCGAGGTGACGAAGAGCCAGAGCTGCGGCAAGCACCGCACCCCCCGTGGTGATGACGTCCTCCACCAGCAGGATCGTTTTTCCTTGGGCTTCGCCGCCCTCGGCGAGGCGTCGGGTGCCGTAGTTCTTGGCGTGCTTGCGGATGTACAACGCGGGTAGGCCGGTGGCGGAGCTGAGCATGGTGACGATCGGTATTCCGCCCAGTTCGAGGCCGCCGAGTATGTCGGTGTTCGCTGGGACCAGCGCGACCATGCGTTCGACGACGCGTCGCAGAAGTGCGGGATCGGACTCGAACAGGTATTTGTCGAAGTACTCGTCCGCCACAGTTCCGGATCTGAGCAGGAATTCGCCGTGCAGGCGGCATCGGGCGTCCACATCCCGGGCAAGCTGTTTGAGTTCCCGGTCGGTCATGGTGAGAAGCTTGACAGACTGAGGTTCTCGCCGGCGCCGACGAGCGGTGAGGTTTCCCCACTTCGTGGGAGGTGCCCCCTGAACCGCGGCGCCCGTGGGCGTTTGCATCGTGGTGTACGTCGGGCTCAAAGGTCTGCCCGATTCGATTACCACTGGCTAGCCGCTGGCGACGGCCCAGGCCGGTGTGATTCATCTGCTGCGCATACCTTCCGGTTCGCCAGCTGCAAGTACTGGGATGCCATGGCCAAAGACCTGCGTCCCGTTCATACCGACCGACCGCTCTTGCATTCCGCACCCCGGGGCCATCGAGCGGCCATGCCTGCACCCAGGCAGGTGTGCATCCCGACCAGATCGTTCCGGTCAGCGGCATCCACGGCTGCAGCGAAGGCAGGGGCGCCCCCCGCCGTAAGGCCGACGACTGCGCCGACTGGTCGTCGGCGCCCCGGGAATCGCTCAACTGCTATCGGCGGACAGTAGGTCGGGTGGCTTCCGCCGTCTGGCGGTGGATCTGTTGGAGCGTTCAACGGTCAGCCCAAGTTCCGGTGGTGTGCAGGCGGTTCGTAACCGGGTGGTTGATTCGGTGGGTGATCGATCTGCGGCCGCTGCAGGGGACGATCAGGCCCGACGTGTCACCCCGATGCCAACGCAGTCAGCCGCTGGTCCGTCGAAACTATCCCCATACCGCCCCGCGATCCACATCTTCGATTCCTCCACAGCTACGGCCCGCCGATTCCGCCAGTGTGGTGTGCATCGGCACATCGCCGGTGAAAGGAAGAAAGGAGTGGCTGTGGTGCAACAACTTCGGCGCTGGTTCGCCGACCAAGGGGGTGACTCGGTGGAATCGGGCAACCGGTTGGCCGCCGCGAGGGACGATGACGTCGAGGTGTCAGTCGACGAGGTGCCGTCCGACGCAGGAATGTCGACGGTGGAGTACGCGGTCGGCACCGTGGTCGCTGCCGCCTTCGCGGCGGTGCTGTACAAGATCGTCACCGGCGATTCGGTGGTGGCCGGCTTGACCAGCCTGGTCAATTCGGCGCTGCATACCTCGCTGTGACCGTGGCTCGATCCCGGTCGGCTGACCGCGCCCGCACCATCACCACCGACCACGGCAGCGCGAGAGTCGATCGCGGCAGCGTGACTGTCGAGGCGGCGCTCGTGCTGGCCGTGCTGATGGTTGTGGTCGCGTCCTGTCTGGCCGGGATCGGGTGCGTCATCGCCCAGCTGCGATGCGCCGACGCGGCGCGGGAGGCCGCCCGGTTGGCCGGTCGTGGTGACGCAGCTTCGGCGGCCACCGCAGTCACGGCCATCGCGCCATCTGGTGCGGTGCTGTCGCTGCAGAACCAGGGCGACCTCGTCACCGCCACGGTGAGCGTCGGCGCGGTGAGCGGGCTGCTGCCAGGGGTCACCATCACGGCTACCGCCAGTGCGGCCAACGAAGAACGCGCTCAGCTGGGGCGCGGATGATGGTGCAGCAGAAAGGCTCGCAGTCCAGCGACGCGGGAATGGCAACTGTTTTCACCGCCCTGGCGATCGGCGTGCTGATCTTGGTGGCCGGGATCGGCCTTCGAATCGGGGGAGCCGTCCTGGCCCGTCAACAGGCGGAGACCGCGGCGGACCTCGGTGCATTGGCCGGGGCGGCGCACATCTGGCGGGGCAGGCTGTTGCCTGCGCGAGCGCCGGACGAGTCGTTACCGCCAACCACGGCAGCATGACTTCCTGTTCGACCGCGAGATTGAACCTGTTGGTGCAAGTAGCCGTTCCGGTGCCGGGTTGGGGAGATGCCGCCGCCCACGCTCGCGCCGGCCCGGTGACGGCGCCCTGAACCGCCCACGGTCATGTGCACCGTCGCCGACGGTCATGCCGTGAGCGCGACCCGCTTCGACGTCATCGCGTTCACGACGAGACCCAGCACGATGACGGCGCCGGCCTTGTCCAGGGGCTGGTTTCCGTTGCCGCACTTCGGAGATTGCACGCACGAGGGGCACCCGGCCGTGCACGCACACGAACGAACCGCCTCTCGTACCGCCGCCAGCCAGGGGAGCAGAACCTCGTGCCCACGGTCGGCGAAACCGGCACCGCCCGGGTAGCCGTCATAGACGATCACCGTCGGCTCGCCGGTATCCGGGTGCAGGTTGGTGGACAGGCCACCGATGTCCCACCGATCGCAACCCGCGAACAGCGGCAGCAAGCCGATGGCTGCATGTTCGGCAGCATGCAGGGCACCGGGAATGTCGCGGTCGAGAACTCCTGCCCGGGTCAACATGTCGTTGCGCAGGCTGTACCAGACTGCTCTGGTGTGCAGGGTGTGCTCCGGCATGTCCAGTGGCACCAGATCGATCAACTCACCGCCGTGGCGCCGGCGCAGGTAGCCGACCACCTGTTGGGTCACGCAGACCTTGCCAAGGCCGACCCGAAGGCCGGTCGAACCGTACGGATACTCCTGCAGCGACTCGGTATCGGTGATCTCGACAGTGGAGATCGATCGGGCAATCGTCGACCATTCCGGCCGGTCTGCCTGCACCACAGCGACTCCGGCTTCCAGATCGAGGTCCAGCACGGAATAGGTGTTGCCCCGGTGCAGGTGCACCGCTCCCGGGTGGACTGCGGCCGGAGCGCGTGCTTCGTCGACGGTTCCCAACAACCTGCCGGTGTCCAGCTCCACGATCGCGACCTGCCCACCACCGGAACCGCGCAGATCAACCTGATCCGCCGGGTGCTTGGCCTCGGAATGGAACCAGCCAGAAGGTCTGGCCCGCAGCACCTTCCGCAGCACCAGATCGTCGATCACCGGCGCGGCCCGATCTCCGAACAGCTCTAGATCTTCGGTCGTCAAGCGGTGCTCGGCTGCTGCGCAGGCGAGATGCGGGCCGAGGATGTAGGGGTTCCCGGGATCTGTCACGGCAGCCTCGATCGGCGTGCCGAACACCTTCTCCGGATGATGCACGAGATACGAGTCAAGTGGGTCGTCGCGGGCGACGAACACGACCAGCGCGCGATTCGCGCCGCGGCCCGCCCGTCCCGCCTGCTGCCAGACGGAGGCCAGGGTGCCCGGGTAGCCAGCGAGCAGAGCCGCGTCCAGGCCGGTGATGTCGACCCCGAGCTCCAAGGCGTTGGTGGTCGCGACGCCGAGCAATTGCCCGGATCCCAGCGCCTTCTCGAGCTCTCGTCGCTCCTCGGGAAGATACCCACCCCGGTACGCGGCCACGGTGTTCACCAGGTCGGGATCGGTGTCGCCGAGCCGCCGGCGGGCAGTGATGGCGGTCTGCTCGGCGCCATGACGGGACCGTACGAACGCGAGGGTGCGAGCGCCGGCCGACACCAGGTCCGCCAGCATGCGCGCAACCTCGTTCGGAGCCGATCGCCGCACCGGAGCGCCGTTCTCGCCCTGTGCGTCGGGCAGCACCGGTGGCTCCCACAGGACGAAGTCGGCTCCCGAACGTGGCGCGCTGTCCAGCGTCACCGCGGCCACGTCGGACCCAACGAGCCGGCGCGCCGCGATCGACGGCTCCGCGACGGTGGCGGAAGCCAGGATGAATACCGGATCGGCGCCGTACATCCTTGCCAACCGTCGCAGTCGCCGGATCACCAGCGACACATGGGAGCCAAAAACGCCGCGGTAGGCATGGCATTCATCGATCACCACGTACTTCAACCGCCGCAGCACCCGCTCCCACCGCGAATGCGAGGGCAGGATTCCGCGGTGCAGCATGTCCGGATTGGTGAGGATCCAGCGGGAGTGGGACCTGACCCAGTCCCTCTCCTCGATCGGTGTATCCCCGTCGAACAGTGCCGGTCGAACGCCAGGGAGTGCCAGCGATTCGATCGACGAAAGTTGATCGACCGCCAGCGCCTTGGTGGGCGACAGGTAGAGCGCGCACGCCTGTTGATCGGCCAGCAGTGCGGACAGTACCGGCAGCTGGTATCCGAGCGACTTACCGGATGCGGTTCCGGTGCAGACGACGACATGACGTCCGGAGTGGGCCAGCTCGGCGGTATCGGCCTGATGTCGCCACGGCGCCTCGATCCCTTTCTCGCGCAGTGCGCTGCGCACCGTCCCGGGGACCCAGGCCGGCCAGGCGGACGTGCGGCCGAGTCGGCTCGGGAGCCGTTCGACATGCGTGATCGCGCCCGAATCGGCGCCCCGTCGCAGCACGGCGAGCAGATCGTCGCTGCGGCGGTCGGAGGATGTCACCGGTTCATTGTCGCGCGTGGAACCGACAGCCGATCCGGCGACGCGCGAGCCAATTGCCCGGATCAGCTGGTCGGTGCGGCCGAGGACGTGGTGGTAGCCGTCGTTGCGGTGCTCACCGAGGAAGCGGTGGTCGTCGGCGCGCTGGTACTCGCCTTCGAGGAAGGCGTCGGAGTCGTCGGGGCAGTCGTCGGAGTCGTCGACGAAGCGGTTGTCGTCGTCGGGGTGGTGCTGGTCGTCGGTGTCGTGGCCACCGCCAGGTTCCGGTGATAGGTCTGGTGGCGGCTGAGCTTCTGTCCGGAGGCACTTTGCACGGTCAGCGTGTAGGTGTGCTGGGGGGAGGAGCACGCGAAGGGGATCCGGTATCCGGACGAGCTCAGCGGTGTGTCCGATGCATACGGCCCCTGCGATGCATCGTCGGAACCGACGTCCAGACCGATCCACGCCTTGGTGGCGTCGGCGGTACCCCACACCATCGATAGATCGACGGTGTCGCCGGGCTTTGCGCAGTCGACCGATCCGCCGTCGGGAACCGAGCTCGCCCCGAAGTTGCTGATCGAAGGAGTGATCGGCGCTGGGGATGTGGTCGCCCTGCTCGTTGTCGGAGCAGTGGTCGAGGCGGTGGTGGGCTTGCCGCTCGCGGATGTGGTTTTCCGGGACGGCGTCGTCTTTCCGGCGGTGGTCTTCGTGGGTGCGGTGGCGGTGCCCGTGCTGACCGGCGGTGTGAGGGAATCGGTAGACGCCGCGCCACCCCCTGCGTTCGAGGAGTTGGTGTTGCTCTTCGTGGCGATGAGATAGCCGCCGCCGGCGAGCAGAAGCACCAGCAGGATGGCGCCGAGGATCCACCAGAGACGACGATCGGGGCCGCTGTTGATCGGCGTCGCGCGCAGGGGCGTGGAGGTGAGCGGCAGCGGAGCCGGCCGTGCCGGTTCGGCCAGGTACTGACCGGCGTCCGACGGGTTGGCGACACGGTCCCCGGCCCATGCGCCCCAGTCGCCGACAGGCGGACCACTGGGACCGGCGGGCGGGTTCACGAATGGTTGGTAGCCGGCGGGCAGGGCGCCGGTCGGCGGCAGTGCTCCGGTGTCGATTCGGCTGCTTCCGGCGTCCGGTCCACCGGCGCCGGCGCCCATCCCCACAGCGTCCATCCCCAGGGCGCCCATCCCCACAGCACCCGTCCCCACGGCGCCCATCCCCACACCCCCCACACCCGCCACACCGGCGCCGTGGTTGCCCGCCCCGGCCACGTACTGCGTCGGCGAATGAGCCAGTGGCGGTGGCGCTGAGGGAAACTCCGTGGTCGGCAGTCCGAGTTCATGCTGGATCTGCTGCAAGGCGGACCCCAGCGCCTTCGCATCGGCTGGTCGACCCTCTGGAGTTTTGGACAGACCCGAAGCCAGTAGCCGTTCCAGTGACGTCGGCACGTCCGGCCGACCGGTAGGGGGCGCAGGCTCGTTCATCACCTTGTTGACCAACGCATAGATCGCGGTGGAGCTGGGAGCGTTGAACGGGGTATGGCCCGCCACCAGCGTGAACAGGGTCGAACACAGGCCGTAGACATCGGATGCAACAGACGAGGGCCGACCCGCGAGCGCTTCGGGTGCAGCGTGATTGATGGTGAACGACGACGCGGTGACGGTCGACATCCGCTGGTCGTCGACGGAGGAGATCCCGAAGTCGGCGAGTTCTGGCTCACCGAAATCGGAGATCAGGATGTTCTCGGGTTTGATGTCGCGGTGCAGCACACCGGCGCTGTGCGCGAACTGCAAGGCGGCCGAGATCTTCACGCCGATTCGGAGCACATCCGCGATCGGCAACGGCCCGGCTGCCCGCAGTCGCTCCGACAGCGAGCCACCGGAACAGAGCTGCATCGCCAGATACGGGGAACCGTCGTCGGCGAACCCGGAATCGAACATCGTCACGATGTTCGGATGGTTGCCGACCCGTCCGTTGGTGGCTGCCTCCCGGCGGAACCTCGCTTGGGCGTCCGCGCCGGCGAGGTGGACCGCCAGCACCTTGAGGGCGACCTCCCGTTGCACGGATTCCTGCTGGGCGCGGTAGACGGTCGAGAACCCGCCGCGTCCCAGCACCGACAGTTCGCGGTAACCCGGAATCTGCATGGTTGGCCGGTTTTCCTCTCGCTGTTGCCGTCGGAGCTGCCTTGAAGTTGCCTTCGAAACTACCCGGTCGACGCCTCTGGACAGCTCGCTCGCCCCGGGCGGTCCGCTGGTCGATCTGCGCTAACGCCCGGGTCGGTCGAGCCTGACACCCGGCCGACCAGACGGCCGGCGCTGCTGATGATGCCCGGACCGAGGACGCACGAGTAGCCCGCAACGCGAATGAATGTGACTGTCGTCACCTGAATCGAAACAGAGCGTGACCCGTTCCTGGCCTGTCGCGGAAGCTGTCGTACCCCCTGCCCTACAGTGATCACACTCACGCCGGGCCAACGCCCGGCGTCTTCATTTTGTCGACTTGCGCCGGTGGTCCCCTACTGTCGGCGCTCGTCGTTACTTGCGCCTGGCGCACAGGATCGGGAGCCGTATGAACGACTTGGTACTGAGTGGAAGCGACCGCACGATCGTCATTGCAGTGGGCGTCGTGGCCGTCGTCGCGTTGCTCATCTCCTTCGTCCTGCGAGCAGGTGTGCTCTCGGCCGGCGTTGGCACTCCCAAGATGCAGGAGATCTCCGCTGCCGTCCAGGAGGGTGCAGCGGCCTACCTCGGCCGTCAGTTCCGGACTCTCAGCATTTTCGTGGTCATCGTCTTTCTGCTGCTGTTCGTGTTGCCGGCGGACACGACAGGAGAACGGATCGGGCGAAGCGTCTTCTTCTTGTTCGGTGCGGGCTTCTCTGCCGCCATCGGTTACACCGGTATGTGGCTGGCCACCAGGGCCAATGTCCGCGTCGCCGCGGCGGCCAATACCGAAGGCCGGGAACGGGCGATGCAGATCGCATTCCGCACCGGCGGGTCCGTCGGCCTTGCCACCACTGGCCTCGGCCTGCTCGGCGCCTCGGTGGTGGTGCTCGCGTACATGGGTCACGCGCCGAAGGTGCTGGAGGGTTTCGGCTTCGGCGCCGCCATGCTGGCGATGTTCATGCGGGTCGGCGGCGGCATCTTCACCAAGGCGGCAGACGTCGGCGCCGACCTCGTCGGAAAGGTGGAGCAGGGCATCCCGGAGGACGATCCGCGTAACGCAGCCACCATCGCCGACAACGTCGGTGACAACGTCGGCGACTGCGCCGGCATGGCGGCAGACCTGTTCGAGTCCTACGCGGTGACCCTGGTCGCTTCGCTGATTCTGGGCAGTGCCGCCTTCGGCAGCAAGGGCCTGGTCTTCCCGCTGATCGTGCCCGCCCTCGGGGTGCTGACGGCGATCATCGGCGTCTACATCACCAAACCCAACGCCACCGAGAGCGGTCTGGCCACCATCAACCGCTCGTTCTACATCTCGGCTGCCATCTCCGCTGTGCTGTGTGCCGTCGCTGCTTTCGTATACCTGCCCAAGACCTTCGCCGGCCTGAACGTGGCCGACGAAACCATCCGCGGCCTGCCCGGGAATCCGGCGCTGATCGCGATCATCGCGGTGATCATCGGCATCGTTCTTGCCGTCGTCATCCTCTGGCTCACCGGCTACTTCACCGATACCAACACCAAGCCGACCAAGGACGTCGCCAAGAACTCGCTGACCGGTGCGGCCACCGTCATCCTGGCCGGTATCTCGGTCGGGTTCGAATCCGCGGTCTACACCGCGCTGGTCATCGCGGGCGCCGTCTACGGTGCGTTCCTGCTCTCCGGCTCGCTGACGGTTGCGCTGTTCTGCATCGCCCTGGCCGGCTGCGGGTTGCTCACCACGGTCGGCGTCATCGTCGCGATGGACACCTTCGGTCCGATCTC
>JBPCPG010000144.1:0-4135 GCA_050999445.1 Nakamurella sp.
CGGTGAAGCCGACTCCAACGTCGACCTCGACCAGGGGGCGAGTTGCCGTGGGTGGGCTGGCAGGCAAGGTCGTGGTCATCGACCCGGGCCACAACGGAGCCAACGGACAGCATCCGGAGATCATCAATCAGCGCGTCGACGGCGGTTACGGCCAGCGAAATGCCTGCAATACCACCGGTACCGAGACCAACGACGGATACACCGAACACCGCTTCGCCTGGAACGTCGCGACCTACCTCCGGCCGTTGCTCGAGGCGGCCGGCGTCCAGGTGCTGTTGACCCGTTCCAATGACCAGGGTGTCGGCCCGTGCACCGACAAGCGGGCTGCTCTCGAAAACGACTCGCAGGCCGATGCAGTGGTGTCCATCCATGGAGACGGCGCCGCGGCCGAGGTACGCGGGTTCTACCTGACCACCGCCGCCCGGCCACCTGCGGGAAGGACAATCGCCGCCGCCTCGATCCGGCTGGCCACCTGTATCGCGCAGGCCGCCATCGACCAAGGTTTTCCACCGTCGAACACCCTTGGCAGCAGAGGTATCTGGACCCGCGACGATCTGACCGGTCTCAATCGCTCCACCCGCCCGAAGACGCTGATCGAGTGCGGAAACATGCGCAACGCCACCGAGGCCGCGTTGATGTCATCCAGCGCCGGCCAACGGCGGTACGCCCAGGCTTTGGCGCAGGGCGTCTTCGCATTTCTGAAGGGATAGCCCCAACAGTTCCCGGAGAATAATCGTCGAATTGCCCCGGCACCCCGCCTCGTCCACGAGAACGCGACCCCGAATCCCTTTTCACCACAGCGATTCAGCAGCAGGCGCAACACGATTGGGCAGCAGGCGCAATACGTGCGCCTTTTCGGTGGCCTCGGAGCGGTAGCTGCGAGGCGATCAGTGCCGTCTGCTCGCGCAGCCGGCACAGAGCCCGAACAGCTCGACCTGGTGGTCGAGATCGACGTAGCCGTACTCCTCTGCCACAGCACGCGCCCATTTCTCCACGCCGGGGGCGGCGACTTCCTGGGTGAGGCCGCACGCCCGGCAGACGAGATGGTGATGGTGTGTCGGCTGCGCGCACTGTCGGTACAGCACTTCGCCGCTCTCGTTCCGAACCGCGTCGAGGTCACCGGCTCCGGCCATGTCCTGCAACGCCCGGTAGACGGTGGCCAGCCCGATGGACGAACCAGAGGTGCGCAGCGCAGCATGCAGATCCTGGGCGGAGACGAATTCGTCGGTGCCGGCCAGCAACTCAGCGATGACGGTGCGCTGAGATGTGTTGCGGCGCTGCGTCACCACCATGCTGGCACCACGGTCCACCTCTGATCGCCGGGAGCGGGCTGCGGCGAGCCCGCTCGTTCGGCTCCAGACTACCGGCCGGTTCTGACGACTCGATTGCCGTGCGGTGCTGAAAGGGGGCGAGGCGCCGAAATACGCGGTGCAGAGGTGCGCGGTGCAGAGGTGCGCGATGCAGAGGTGCGCGGTGCCGAGTCATGGAGTGCCGAGTGTGGACTGCCGACGAATGCGGTGCCCACGCATGCGGTGATCGGTGATGAAGGTGCGCGGTGACGGCGTGCCGGTGTCGGCGTGCGATGACGGCATGCGGTGACGGACGCAGCGGCGCCCGACCCTCACCCGGAGTTCATGCTCGTCGTCCTAGGGTGAGCGTCAGCCGGATAGGGGCCAGTGTTGGAGAAGCTGCCCGGTATTCGAAGTTGAACGGCAGCGGGAACACAAGGGGAGGGCGCGGTGGAAATTCGGCCGGTGAGGCGGGGGATTACGGTTCGCTCGCGGGCGATTCTCGGCGCGTCGATTGCCGGGATCGCGCTGCTCGCTGCCTGCACCTCGAACGCAGCCGCGCCAAGCGATTCACTTCCGGCGGCGTCGGGCAGCCCGACCAGCAGCGCCGCATCCAGTACCGAACATCCGGCCGGCAGCCCGGTGGTCACCTCGCTCGTGAGCTCCGCGGTCAGCAGTGCAGCGAGTCCGCCGGCCAGCACCGCCGCGCTCTCCGCCCCGCGCGCCGTTCCGACCAGTCGGACGACCAGTCAGACGACCAGTCGGACGACAAGCCGAACGACCGGTACGACGATCGGGACCCGCTCGCTACCACGGTCGACGGTTGCCGTGAGGTCCACGACCGCGCCCTCCCGTCCGCGGGTCACGGTGACCGTGACAAGGACCCACGCCGATGTGACCGTGACGGCAGGGCCGCCGAAGTCCACTGCGGAGCCGGCTGCCACCTCCGGAGACTGCCCCTATCTCGGCGCGAGCGTCGTCTCGATGATCACCGGGCAACACCACGGCGATACCCGGCTCGTCGACCCCGTGCCGCAGCCGATGTGCCTGTTCTACCGGTCCGACGGTGGATGGATGGGTAGCGTGCGAGTGATTCGGGCGGCGAATCCGCAGGCCGCCG
Source organism: Nakamurella sp. (assembly GCA_050999445.1). GTDB lineage: Bacteria > Actinomycetota > Actinomycetes > Mycobacteriales > Nakamurellaceae > Nakamurella. The sequence goes on from JBPCPG010000144.1 coordinate 2,410, forward strand.
CGGCCGCGGTGAATCAGCACGTTCCGATCGCAGATTCGCAACCCGCATCGAGCCCACCGGGGTGGGTCGGCGGTTCCACGACCAAGGGCGGAACGACCCAGGACGCCGACGCGAAGTCGGTGTACGGCGTTGCGAAGGGCACCATCGCGGTGATCGCCGAAGAGAACGAGTCGCCGTCGATCAAGGCGCGCCTGATGGCCACCTGCGCGATCTACCAGCTGAAACTCGAAAAGGGCGAACCGCCGAGCGTGTGTGTGCCGCAGGACTGAGGTGGGTCGGTGGTGGGTCGGTGGTAGGTCGGTGGTGGCGCCGTCCAGCGGTCACTGTCGTGCTGCCGTGGCAGGATGGAGCTTGTGAGTAACCTCTACGCAACTTTGCACACCAACCGTGGTGACATCCGCATCCAGCTCCTTCCGGACGCGGCGCCCAAGACGGTCGCCAACTTCGTCGGCCTCGCCGACGGCACCGGCAAGTACAGCGACAAGAACGCCTCCGGCGGCACCACCGGCCCCTTCTACGACTCGGCGGTCTTCCACCGGATCATCAGCGGATTCATGATCCAGGGCGGCGATCCGACGGGAACCGGTCGCGGCGGCCCCGGCTATGAGTTCGGTGACGAGTTCTTCTCGGGCCTCGCCTTCAACAAGCCGTATCTGCTGGCCATGGCGAACGCCGGCCCCGGCACCAACGGTTCGCAGTTCTTCCTCACCCTCGGCAAGACCCCGCACCTGACCAACAAGCACACCATCTTCGGGGAGGTGGCCGACGCCGACTCCCGCGCGGTGGTGGACGCCATCGGATCCACCGCCACCGACCGATTCGATCGACCGACCGAGGACGTGGTAATCAACTCGATCACCATCGAGAACGCCGACCAGGCCTGACCGTCCGAGAGATTTCGTCTGCACGAGGGCCACGTCGGGAACGGCGCGGCCCGGTGGATTGGTGAACCCGTGACGATGCCTTCCCCGTATGCAGCGCCGCCCGGCCAGGCCTGCACATTCCATCCGGATCGGCCGACCGGGTTGCACTGCACCCGGTGCGGTCGACCCGCGTGTCCGGAGTGCCTGACGCCCGCCAGCGTCGGATTCCAGTGCCGGGTGTGTGTGGCCGAAGGCCGCGCAGCGCAGCGCGAGCCGCGCACCGTCACCGGCGCGCGGGTCGGTGGACAACCGGTCGTCACCTACGCCTTGATCGCCGTCAACGTGGCGATCTTCCTGGTCACGGCCGTGCAGGCGAAGTCGGGTGTCGAACTGGGCGGGTCGAGGATCTTCCAGCAGGCAGTGTTGTCCCCGACCTTGGTGGCCTCCGGACAATGGTGGCGGCTCATCACCAGTGGGTTCCTGCATCTTTCGGTCATCCATATCGGGCTGAACATGCTGTCCCTGTATTTCCTCGGCGTTCCCGCGGAACGGATGCTCGGCCGGGCCCGATTCGGCGTCGTCTATCTGATGTCGCTCCTCGGCGGCTCGATAGCCGTCATGCTGTTCACCGATCAACTGTCGACAGAGGCCGGCGCATCCGGTGCGATCTTCGGCCTGATGGGCGCTCTGGTCGTCGTTTTCAGGCGTTTCAAGTACGACTTGCGTCAGCTCGTCATCGTGCTGGCGATCAACCTGTACCTCAGTTTTCAGCTCAGCGGAATCTCCTGGCAGGCGCATCTGGGCGGCCTGCTCGTGGGCGCCGCAGTCACAGCCGCGATGGTCTACCCACCCGCGCGATTGCG
>JBPCPG010000293.1:0-7980 GCA_050999445.1 Nakamurella sp.
GCAAGACTGACCTGGGTGCCGCCGGCATCGGGAAGGGTGAACTCCGGTGCGGCGTCGCCCACGTCGGGGAAGGTGGTGGTCATGGCGCTAGGGTAGTCAGCTGTGGGCCGCCCTCCGAGCAGCCCTGCAGAAGAGGGAGGCCCCGTGGCCCGCGACGCGGACACCATCCAGGCGGATATCGAGCGCGCCAGAGACGCGCTGGCCGTGACTGTCGACGAGTTGACCACGAGGGCGAACCCGAAGTGGATCGTGGAACAGGGCAAGCAAACCGTGCGGGCCTCACTGGCCGATCCCAGAATTCGTTACGCCCTGATCAGCGCGGGGGTGCTGGTCGGCGCGCTCATCATCCGCCGCCTCTTTCGCTGACCGCGCACGAACATCTGGGCGGGGATGCTGTCCAGTGCCGCTCAGCCCTGTTGCTGTCTGCGTAGTCATGCGAGCACTGAGGGTATTGGAACGGTATCCTTCGGTTCTTCGACGATGTCGATGACGGCCGAGTCGACATCGGCTGGTGCCGGTTTTGATCGATGAGGCGGTCCTCTCCATGTACTCAGCTCGTCGCCTTTACTCAGTAGCGGGCGTCCTGACGCTCGTGCTGGCGGTCGCTGCCTGCACCTCCGGCAGCAGCGTCGGCCTCGGCTCCGGAGGTGCCGGATCGACGAGCCTGTCCGCTCCGGGGATCGCGCCAGCTTCGTCGAGTCCATCGATTTCCACTTCCGCCCTGACTTCGACGCCTGGGACAGCGGCATCGATTGCGCCGCACGCCGTTGCGACGAGCGCTGACGCGCCATCGACATCTTCCGTCCTTCCATCCACCGTTGGCTCGGGAAGTTCGCCGGCGAGTCCGACCACCGTTCCGACCAAGGCCACCGGGACAATGAAGGCCACGGGGATCACCAAGTCCACCGGAATCACCAAGACCACCGGGATCGCCAAGACCACGAAGGGCACGAGAAGTGTGGTGCTCCCGCCGGTGGCGCGGGTGACAGCGCTGCCGGCGTTCGGGAGCTCAGAAATCTCGCCTTCCCAGCCGCTGATCGTCTCCGTCACCAAAGGCACCATCAAGACCGTCACGCTCCGGAACGCAGCAGGCAAGGTCGTCAAGGGAGCCATCTCCAAGGACGGTGCTTCGTGGGCGCTCGGCGAGGTGCTCGGCTACGGCAAGACCTACACCGTCAGCGGCAGCGCGATCGGCACGGACGGTCTGAGCGTCCCGATCACCGGCACGTTCAGCACGGTGGAGCCCGACACCAGGGTTCGAGTGATCGTCTCTCCCGGCGACGGCGAGGTGGTCGGTGTCGCGGCACCGGTGATAGTGCGATTCGGCATGGAGCCGCAGGACCGGGCGGTGGTGGAGAAGCACGTGAAGGTCACGACGACACCGACGGTCGAAGGTGCTTGGGCGTGGATCAAACACGACGACGGGGCGTGGGCAATGGACTGGCGTCCCAAGACATACTGGCCGGCAAAGACCAAGGTCCACGTCGAAGCGGACGTCTACGGCGTCGACTTCGGAAGCGGTTCATACGGCGGCGACGACGTGACGAGCGATTTCACGATCGGCCGCGACCAGGTCGTCTACGCCAATGCAAAGAGCCACCACATCGTTGTCAAGCGCGAGGGCAGAACGGTCGCCGACTATCCGGCGTCCTACGGATCGGGAGACGACATCGGTGATCCCAACCGGGTGACCAGGTCCGGCATCCATGTGGTCAACGAACTGCTGCCGGTCCACAAGATGAGCAACCCCGCCTACCACTACGTCAACGTCACCGAGTACTGGGACGTGCGGATCAGCAACAACGGTGAGTTCATCCACCAGAACCAGAAGACAGTCGACCAGCAGGGCACCGTCAACGTGAGTCACGGGTGCGTCAATCTGTCGGCCCAGAACGCGAAGGCGTACTTCAAGTCTGCCCTCTACGGCGATCCGGTCCAGGTCACCGGAACCAGCGTTCAACTCTCCAGTGCCGACGGCGATCTGTACGACTGGACGATCCCCTGGACGAAGTGGCTCTCGATGTCGGCCCTGTGAGATAGCCGGGCCTGACGATCCTGGTTCGATTCCGGTCGACCACGGACGTCGGACGCGAAAAGCCCCACCTTCATGGGCGGGGCTTTTCGTTCGGTGCGCCATCAGGGACTCGAACCCCGAACCCGCTGATTAAGAGTCAGCTGCTCTGCCAATTGAGCTAATGGCGCGTACCCGTCGTTCTGGGCGGGCGAAGCAGAACTCTACAGGCTCCCGGCCCTGGCCAGGAAACCGGCAGTTCAAGCCCGGTATGGGGCCTGTTGCCGTTGCTACCGCGCAACCGGGTTCGATGCGGGTCGGTGGTATGTTCGCCGGCATGATGTCCGCTCGCCAGCTGCTGCTCATGAGCTGGTGGCTGCCTGCCTGACGGCGGCCGCGACGTCATTTCCCATTCCAGGCCGCCCTCGGGCGGCCTGTGGTCGTTCGCCGTCAGGCGTCTACGGTCGCGGATCCCCAGAGGGTGCCCCAATCCTCGAGGAGCCAGAAATGCAGATCCACTCCCGCGTGACGATGTTTGAACCGGCTGACGCCACACCCGTGCCATCGCCCGGAGAAGTTCGAGGTGACCGTCCGGGCTATGTCGGCAAGAACGACGACGGCAAGGGCGACGACGCAGCCCTGGACGAGGCAGTCAACCGGGCGCAAGCGCAATCCGCAGCAGTCGAGGAACGGCTACGGCTGCAGCCCGGCAATCACCTGGTGCTCTCGGGTGACCGTCCAACCGGAGATCTGCATATCGGCCATTTGTTGGGCACACTGGCCAATCGAGTGCGATTGCAGCAGCTCGGGGTTCCGCTGGTCCTGGTGATCGCCGATTATCAGGTGATCGTCGATCGAAATGATCCTGGCCCCGTTCGCGACCGCGTTCGCGCTCTGGTCGCTGATTACCTTGCCGCCGGCGTCGACCCGGAAAGAACGGTGATCTTCCCGCATTCGGCAATACCGTCGCTCAACCAGCTGATGCTGCCATTTCTGGCTCTGGTGAGCGCCGCCGAACTGCACCGTAACCCGACCATCAAATCAGAAATGAACGCCGCTGGTCGGCCGTTGAGCGGGCTTCTTCTGACCTATCCGGTCCATCAGGCCGCCGACATACTCTTCTGCGGTGGCACTGTCGTTCCGGTCGGAATGGACCAATTACCCCACCTGGAATTGACCAGGTCGATCGCGCGGAGGTTCAACGATCGCTACGGACACCTCTTCCGGCTCCCGGAGCCATTACTGTCCGATACACCGCTGGTGTTGGGCACCGACGGTCGGAAAATGTCGAAATCTCGTGGTAACAGCATTGCTTTGAGTGCGAACGAGGACCTGACAGCCAGTCGAATCCGCTCGGCAAAGACCGATTCAATTCGGGAGATCGAATATCGGCCGAAGGCCCGGCCCGAGGTCGCTTCACTGTTGGAGATCGTTGCCGCATTCACCGGAGGCACTCCGGCAGGGATAGCCCACGAGATCGGCAATCGGGGAGCGGGCGCTCTGAAAGCAAGAGCCGCCGAAGCCGTCAATGAGTTCCTCCGTCCGCTGCGCGCCCGGCGCCGGGAACTGATCGCCGAACCCAACTACCTGGACGGCGTCCTGCTGGACGGGATCGGGCAGGCAAACACCATGGCCAACAGCACTCTCGGAAAGGTCCGGGCAGCGATGGACATGGACTATCTTGCCGGTCGACGGGCCGGAACCTGATCCTGCGAAACTGGAAAGGCCCTGGTGCGTGCACCAGGGCCCTCCCATGGGGTGAGCGACGGGACTCGAACCCGCGACCACCGGCACCACAAGCCAGTGCTCTACCAGCTGAGCTACGCCCACCACAGGTACCGTTCGGGATCGCCGAGCGGCACCGACGCACACCCGCAGGGCGGGTGAGCGGATGAAGTCTAACCGAAGAGCAGGCCCGATCGGAACTCGTCTGGCCCGGCGCAGCGGGGTCGGTCAGGTACCCAGCAACGCGGCCGCGGCGGCCTGCGCCTGGTCGGAGGAGGGGCCGGGCGGAGGCACGAAGATCGTCTGCCGGTAGTACGCCAATTCGCGGACGGACTCGAGGATATCGGCGAGCGCCCGATGCGCCATGCCCTTGGCGGGCTGTGCATAGTAGGTCCGCGGATACCAGCGACGGGACAGCTCTTTGATGCTGGACACATCGATCATGCGGTAGTGCAGGTGCGCGTCCAGTGCCGGCATGTCCCTGGTGAGAAAACCGCGATCGGTCGCGATGGAGTTGCCCGCCAGGGGGGCGGTACGCGGCTCCGGCACGAACTGCCTGATGTAGTCCAGGACCAGCTGCTCGGCCTCGGCGACGCTCACGATTGACGTCCGCACCTGTTCGGTCAGGCCCGACTTGGCGTGCATCTGCTCGACGACTTCGGGTATGGCGGCCAACTTTTCATCCGAGGCGTGGATCACGACGTCGACACCATCGCCGAGGACGTTGAGTTCGCCGTCGGTCACCAGCGCCGCAATCTCGATCAATGCATCCTTTTCGAGATCGAGACCGGTCATCTCGCAGTCCACCCAGATCAGTCTGTCGTTCACAGGAAGTGACAGTAGACCGACACTGCGACGTCTCGGAACCCGCGTGAGGTCAGGCTGCCGATCCGGCGGGTGATTGCGAGCATTTCTCGACGCATCCGCGGCGCCGAGGTGCCACCCGCGCGGCGCCGGCGCGCTGTACTCGCTTGGGTAATCCCCGATCTCCGCTGTTCGGCTGCCGACGCCCGAGATGTTCGGTCTGCCCGGCCATAGACGTCTGCGGTGCTGGTTGTGGTCACCGGAACTCTTTCCAGGGGCGTCTCGCCCGGTTTCGGAACGGCGGTCTCGCTAGGATCGGCACCGTGAATTTTCTCGTCTGGACCATTGTCGCCGTGCTCGTGGTAATTCTGCTTGCGACGGTGTTCGCCCGCCGGGCAGTCGGCGGCGTAGACCCGACGACCTTGACCTTCGATCCTGACCTCATCGGGCGGGTCCGTGCTCTGGCTCTGGCCGGCCAGCCGATTCCGGCGATCAAGCTGCTCCGCGAGCAGACACCGGGGCTCGGTCTGGCCGCCGCGAAGGCCATGGTGGATCGAATGGTGAAATCCGGGCCTGCGGATGGTCGCACTGTCACCAGCAGTTCCACGACCGTCCAGGCGAAGCCTGGGTCCGTCACGGCAGCCGATCTGGCGCCCAGCGGCTCGTCGGTCCCGCTCGAGGTCGAACTACAGGCGCGATCGCTGATCGCGGCCGGTCAGAAGCTCCAGGCGATCAAGCTGGTGCGGGCGAGCACCCCCTGGGACCTGCGCCAGGCCAAGGACTATGTAGACACCCTGTGACAACAGCCTACGGCCGCGGGGCCAGCAGGATCACAGCTCGAACGGCTCGCCCTGCTTCGGAGTCAACCACTGGGCGCCTGCGGGCGCCAATTTTCCTAGCAGCAGGTAGGCCATTTCGGTATTCGCCAGAATCTTCTCGTGAATGGGAAACGCGACCTTCGGTGCGACGGCACGGAAATAGTCGATGCTCTCCTTCAAAGCCATCCAGGGAGCGGCGGCGGGCAACGCCAGGACCTCGATCGGAAGATTCGGCAGCGTGAAGGAATCGCCGGGATGCAGCAGCCGGCCACCGATGAGATAGGCGGCGTTCGGAACGAGCGGTAGATCTGCGTGGATGACGGCGTGGTCGGTGCCATACACCGCAACGCTGGTGCCGACGTCGAACTTGTTCCCGGCGCTGACCGTCGTCACTGGGAAACCGGCGTCGGTGATAGCGGGCGTCGAGCCGGCGTCGGCGTACACGTGGGCCGCCGGATTCGCCGCGAGCACACTCGGAAGCCGATCCAGGTCCAGGTGATCGGGATGCTGATGAGTGATGAGCACCGCAGTCAGACCGGTGAGCGATTCGAAGCCCGCCGAGTAGGTGCCAGGATCGATCAGAATTTTCGCGTCGCCGTCGACGACGTGCAGGCAGGAATGACCGAGCTTGGTGATCTGCATGGTTGCCCCTTGTTCGGGATGACCCGCCGCGGGCGAGGAGGCGACGCAGCGGCTTCGACCGGTCGATCCTACGACCAGCGTCGGTCCGAGGTTCTACGATGGCGCGCACAGGCGGCAGCGGAATCTCTGTCGGCGGCGGAATGTCTCGGTGCCGGGGGGGGGAACGGATCGGTACTCGGAGGGACGGCTCGGCGCCCGCGCGACCCGGACGGATCGCCGGGTGGAATTCGGGGTTTACCGCCGAAAGGTGCCGGGCATTGCAACCTGTGAGTCCCACGGCTCTGTCCGAGTGCACGGCACCAATCGCTGCAGCGTTGATCCGCGTGGTTGTGGAATCGCACGGGTGATGGTGCTGGAACCCGGCGCAGAAGGTAGGCACATGAACACCGAGCATGGCCCGATGCAGCGGACCGGCCCACGCTCCAACCGCACCACCACAGTTCATCCGCACTCCTTCAGGGAAGGGAAATGGCTATGACCAGCAGCGAAGAGTACGGCTCCAGCTACGCCACAGCGGGGGACGTGCCAACCACCGGCGCCTACTCGTCGGGCGAGTACGTCGCGCCGACCGCCGGCTACGGCACGCATTCGCAGGACGACCAGACCGGAGGCGGCGTCAAGGAGACAGCGGGCGTCGCAAAGGACCAGGCCGCCGGAGTGGCGGGCGGGGCAGCAGACGCCGCGCAGCATGTCGCCGGAGTCGCGAAGGAACAGGCCGGACAGGTCACGGCCGAGGCCGGACGCCAGGTGAAGAACCTGTTGGGGCAGGCGCGTGGCGAAGTTTCCGATCAGGCGCAGACCCAGCAGCAGCGAGCGGCCAGTGGACTGCACTCCGTCGGCGACCAGCTCAAGGCGATGGCATCCGGCGAAGCCCCTGCGTCGGGGATGGTTACCGACCTCGCCCACCAGGCTGCCGAGAAGGCCCACGACATCGCGAGTTGGCTGGAAAACCGTGATCCGGCCGCAATTCTGGACGAGGCACGGACCTTCGCCAGGCAGCGTCCCGGAGCATTCTTGGCCATCGCCCTCGGCGCCGGAATCCTGGCCGGTCGGCTGGCGCGCGGCATGGCCACCGACCCCGACGAGGTGGGTAAGGACTCGAGCGACGGCCGGCCGCAAGGTGCCTACGATCAGACGCCGGGGACCTACGCCATTCCGCAGGCCGGGTACGAGACCGCTCAGCCCTACGGCACTGCGCCCCAGCCGGTCGGCTACGGTGCTCCGGCAACCGGTTACGGCGCTCCTGCCGGCGACGCGGCCTACGGGTACACGGGTCAGGTCGGAGTTCCCGGCGCGCCGGGATACGCCGCTGGACAGCCTTATGGATCTGCGACGGGTTCGGATTGGACCGGCCAGTCCGCCGGTCAACGGGGTGAGGACAGGTGAGTTCGCCCATCGAAGGCGTCACCGACACTCGATCGCTCGGCGAGATCGTCAGCGGGATCACCGCCGATCTGTCGACCCTGGTACAGCAAGAAATCGCACTGGCAAAGGCGGAGGCCACCCAGTCGGCCAAGCGCGCGGGCAAGGGTGCCGGGATGTTCGGCGGTGCCGGATTCGCAGGCTATTTCGTCCTACTGTTCCTGTCCATCAGCTTGTGGTGGGGACTGGGGGATTGGATGGGTCATGCCTGGTCCGCTCTGGTCGTAGCGGTCCTCTGGGGCATCGTTGCTGCCGTGCTGGCTGCAATGGGCAAGAAGGAGATGGCCGCGGTGCGCGGGATGCCACGAACCGCAGAGACGGTCAAGAAGATTCCGAACGCTGTCAAGGGCAATGAGGAGGAGAACCGATGAGCAACGACCCTGAAGTCATCCGTGCGCAGATCGAGGCCACGCGGGCCGGATTGAGCCAGGATGTCAACGAGCTGGGAGACAAAGTGAGCCCACAGCAAATCGCCATGCGGCAGAAGGCTCGGTTGCGTGGCTCCGTGACGTCGGTCCGGAATCACATCATGGGTAGCGCGGACGACGTGAAATCGTC
>JBPCPG010000297.1:0-7491 GCA_050999445.1 Nakamurella sp.
ACGGCCCGCTCCGCCGGTTATGACGGCACCGGCGTCAAGGTCGCGCCCAGGGTCGCATGACCTACGACATCTCGATGTTCGTCAACCCGGCGCACCCGCTGCCCGCAGGCTGCAACATCCGCGTCGAGGGCATGGCGCCCGGTGTCAGCGTCGTTGCGCTGAAGGTGTTCACGCACGCGCTGCTCACCGCGCCGACCTCGGCGCTGATGCAGGCCATCGACTACGCCGTGGACGTGGACCACGTCAACGTACTCAACGAGTCCTTCGGCTCCAACCCCTACCCGGACACGGCGCAGGACCCGGTCAGCATCGCCAACCAGGACGCGGTCGACGCGGGTGTCACAGTCACCGCAAGCACCGGCGACAGCGGCGCCGGTAACACGATGGGCACCGGCTCCACCGACCCGAACGTGATCGCGGTCGGGGCCAGCACCCTGTTCGTCGACATCGCCCAGCCCTACGGCCCGCAGGGTGCCACGACCCTCACCGAGGAGACCGCGGCGCTGCCCTACAGCTACACCGTGGGGCACTGAGACCAGGCCGGGCGGGACAGACGTGTCGGCTGCCAAATTATTTGTGGCGGGTTCCAGCGGTCGTCGCAACACCAGAGCTCCTGGAGTTGCACGATGTCGGTACCGAAGAAGCGCCCTCAGCCTGGGCCCGGCGCGCCGCTAACCGCGGAGCGGGAGCAATACCGTGGTTGATGGCCCAGGGACTGAACGCCCATCGGGCGTGCCTGCAGATCGGGTGCATCCAGCTACGGGGATGCGGGGGCGGAACGGCCGCAACATGGTCGACTCAACGGCAAGGTCGCGCGACCGGGTTGCAACCGCAGTGGTGACAGGCACGCCGCAGTGGCGCGGTGAGGTCACCAGGTCACTGGCAGTTCGTCGATCCCGTGGACGATGGAGTACTGCCGGAAGCTGACTTGTTCGAGGTCGACGGTGAGGTGGAGGTTGGGGAATCTGCGGAGCAGTGCGGGGTAGGCGGTGCGGAGTTCCATCTTGGCCAGTTCCGCTCCGACGCAGCGGTGGATGCCGTAGCCAAATGCCAGGTGGCCGGTTCCGGCTTGCCGGGGGTCGACGGTGTCGGGTTGGGCGGCGAGGGTGTGGTCGCGGTCGGCGGAGCTGAGCGAGCACAGCACCATCTCGCCTTTGGCGATGTGGTGGTCGGCGATGTCGATGTCGTGGCGGGCGAAACGGGGAAACGCGACCTGTACGACGGTGAGGTACCGCAGGAGCTCTTCAACGATGGCGTCGGTGTGGTCGTCGCCGTCGCGCAGCAGGGCGGCCAGGTCGGGGCGTTGCAGCAGTACCAGGGTGCCCAGTGCCAGCATGCTGGCGGTCGTTTCGTGGCCCCCGGTGAGCAGTCCGTCGGCGAGGCCGGCGAGTTCGTCGTCGCTGATCTGATCGCCGTGTTCGCGGACCAGCATGCCGAGCATTCCGTCGCTGGGATTTGCCCGTTCGCGGGTGACCAAGGTCTTGAGGTAGGTCAGGGATTCGGTGACGGCGCCCATCGGTTCGGTGAGGTTCGCGAAGATGTCGAATCGGGATTCGGACAGCTTCTGGAAGTGTTCTCGCTCCTGGTAGGGCACGCCGAGCAGCTCGGAGATGACCAGCGACGGGATGGGAACGGCGAACGCCGGCACCAGATCTGCCGGTCCGCCGGCGTCGGTCATCCGGTCGATTTGCTCGGTGACGATCTGGTCGATGCGGGGTTGCAGCCCGGCTAACCGCCGCGTGGTGAATTCGGGTGTCAGGAGCCGGCGTAGCCGGGTGTGGTCGGGCGGATCGGCGAAGCCCAGTCCGCCGGGGTTGGGAGATGGTGGTGTCTGGCCGGCGGTGGCCGCCGCGAGGTGGGCGAAGTCGTTGCTGTAACTGCCGGATTCGGTGAGGACCTGTTTGACGTCGGCGTAGCGGGTGATCAGCCACGCTGACAGTCCGAAGGGAAACTCCAGTTTCTTGATCGGTTCCTGGCTTCGCGCGTGGCCGAGCGCGGCTACCGGGTCGAACTTGTCCCGCAGCAGCGGCATGAACGGTTCGGTCATCTTCAGTCTTTCGGTTAGGCGCCCGGTGGCAGCACAGCGCGTGTGTTGTTGGCTGGTTCCTGCGGACGTGGCCGCGAGGGGTGAGCGGCTAGCCCATTGCTATCAGGGTTGTGTGATCAGCAGTGGTGCGGCTCCGTGATGCCTGCAGGGCAGGGTGAACTCGAGGTCGTCGTTGGCCTGAGATGTGAGCTGCACGAGACGCATGCCGTCGTTGATCCGTGCTGTGGTCGACGGCAAACTTGAGCTGGCCGACGGAGACGCCTTGGCCCCGTCCACGTTGGACACCGAAACTGCGACGACTTCCAACGTCCACCGCATTTGCCGGTTCTTCTGGATGATCCGCGGAATCGGATCGCGTGGACACCGGTGGTCGGGATCATCGGGCTGCCGCCTGAGATGGCCGCGTAGCGGTCTGTGAATCCAGGATCGGGCACGGCGGCGGCCCGGCCGAAAGTCCCGTCCGGAGATATCGCAGCCGCGGCAATGCGGCCGCGGTAAAGATGTAGCCGTTCGCTGAACCCGTTGGCCAGTAACGTCGAGCCGCCCCGCAACGGCCCGTGATCAGCACCAGCACACCGAACGATTTCAACGTCGGTCACAGTTCGGCTTCCCCGTCTCTTGCTGTCGGCCGATCCCGACGGCCAGGAAACCCGGTGTTGCCGATCCGGTCGCCGTTCAGCGCAGCCAGTGCCGCGTTGTAAGAATGCAGCGCCCGTTCGTCGAGGTCGACGTCTTCACCGTCGCCGATTTGCTCGTCGGAGTCCGTGCCGAGCAGCTCCCGTCGTCGAATTCCTTCCAGCCAACTACCCAAACCCGAGTCCTGCTGGCTGCTCTGTCCCCACTCGATGGCAGTGACGATCATCAAGATCATCATTAGGCCGTCGCCGCCGAACCACATCACAGCACCTGCGGTGCTCTGATCGACGAGCGCTCCGGGTCCCCACCCGGGGTGAGAGGCGGCGAAGCCTGGAGCCAGCGGGTGGTCGGTCAGCATCAGCACGACTCCAACCAGGGTGTCCACTCCCATGGTCACTGCGAGGAGGACGAACCGCAGCAGGTAGGGCAGCCGCCATGGCCAGGCCTCGTTGCCGACCAACGGTCCGAACAGTAGGTAGCCGCTGAGCAGGTAGAGCACGGTTTCACCGGCGTGCACCCACATGTGGGTCTGCATCAACTGCTGGAAACCGGTGAGATGGGTGGTGATCAGCACCGCGGCGTACAGCACCGTCGCCAACACCGGCGAGGTCACCCATCGCAGGACAAGCCGTAACTGGCCGCTCGGTGACGCCGGTTGGTTGCGCAGAGTTTGAAGGAGCCGAATCGGTTGTGCGCAGACAAGAAGCACCGGGACCACCATGATCAGCAGCAAGTGCTGCAGCATGTGCACCCAGAACAGAGCACCGGAGTACACCGCCACGCTGCTGTCGATCGCGACGGTCAGACTCGCCACGGCGCACCACCACGCGACGCTCCGTGACAGCGGCCACCGGCCTCCGCAGATTCGCACCCGCCGTGCCAGGACCACATAAAGGAGCGAGGCGAGAAGGATCACGCTGCCGCCGGTCGCGCTGAACGTCCAGTCGGTGAACACCCGGTGCAGGTTCGGCGCCGGCTCACCTCCGATGCCCGGCATGACGCTCGCGTTTTCAGCAACCGCCCGAGCGGCGAATCCGATGAGTGTCATCCGATCAACTGCTGGGGGGTGAAGGCAACCGCGGGGACCCTACTGGCGACCGCCGTCCAGTCCTGGTCGTTCGGGACGATCGGTAGTCCTACCGTCCAGGCGAGCCTTCTCCAGGCCCGGGGATGTGCTTGTTGGTAATTCATGTGCAGCGCGCTCGTCTCGGCGGCGTCCAGGAACCGCTGGTCCGGATCGGCCCAGCGTCGGCTGCCGCTGACGATGTGGACCGGTGGAGCCACGCGGAGGTTGCGGTACCAGTCAGCACGGTCTGCCCAGCCGGCGGCGACGATGATCTCCTCCGGATGCGGGATGTATTTGACGACTTCCAGCATCACCTCGCCGCGTTGTCCGCTGCGCCGTCCTCGATGCGCGAGGGAGACGAGCCGATATCCAAGCACAGCGCCCGGATGCATCCGATACAGCCAGATCGGTGCTCGCAGCAGACCCTTGCGCAACCCCGTCGGTTGACGATCAGTCAGTATCATGGTGTCTCCTGGACGGGTTGTCACCAGGCGGCGGTGGTGACCGTGTCGCCGGGCTTGGGCCGGGGCTCACCGGCGGCGTCCGCGAAGGTTCTTAGCGCCTCGATGAGGCCGTCGCGTGGTCCGGTGGGCATCGCGTTGACGATGCGGGTGATCTCTGCCCGCCGGCGGTTGGTCGCTTCGCCGACCACGCGGGACCCGCGGGCGGTCAACCCCAGCAGCACCTCCCGACGATTCGCCGGATTCTCGGCTCGGGTCACAAGTTCGGCGGCCAGTAACCGGTCGATCATCCGCATGGCGGTCGAGGAGTTGACCGATAGAAGTTCGGCCAGCCGGTGAAGGTTCACCTCGCCGTACCCGTCCAAGACCACCAGGGCACGGAACTGCGGGAGGGTGACGGCGTCTTCGATCTCGGCGAGCGAGCGGGCCGACACGCCGACCAGCACCCGTGAGGCAGTCAACAGTGCGGTGACAAATTCTTCGACATCCGCTGATCCGCTTGCGGATCGTGTCTCCAGGCCTACCCGTGCTGTTCCAGTCATTTCCACCTCCCATTGCAGCTTGAAGCAATTATTGCATAATGCATGAATGAATTCATCGGATCAGCGGCCCGCAGTGTCCCGCAGCCCGACCCACCCGCTGATGGTGCCGATCCGGCTCGGTCGTCAGGGTGCTCTGACGGCTTTCCGATCGTCCAACACCGGGTTGTTGGCCTTGGCAGTCGTCGTGGGAGCCGGAGCAGGCGGTGGCGCGATCGTCTTCCGCTGGCTGATCAAGACGTTCACCCTGCTGTTCACCGGACATCCCGACTACGCCGGCCTGGGACCTGTGAGTAATCCGCAGTTTCCGGCCCTGGGTCGGTGGTTCGTGCTGATGACCCCAGTGGTCGCCGGGCTGCTGTACGGACCGTTGGTGCACTACTTCGCCAGAGAAGCCCGCGGCCACGGCGTACCGGAGGTGATGTTCGCCGTCGCGCGGCGTGGAGGACGGATCCCACCACAGGTCGCCGCCGTCAAAGCCCTGGCGTCCGCGCTGACGATCGGCGGCGGCGGATCGGTGGGCCGGGAAGGTCCGATCGTCCAGATCGGATCCGCGCTCGGCTCCACCCTCGGCCGGATGCTGCGGGTACCGGAGCCGCGCATGCGTGTGCTCGTGGCCTGCGGGGCGGCCGGCGGAATCGCCGCGACCTTCAACGCACCATTGGCCGGCGTGTTCTTCGCCCTGGAACTACTGCTGCGGGACATTGCCGCTCAAGCCTTCGGAATGGTCGTGCTCTCCTCCGTGACTGCCAGCGTCATCGGCCGCGCCGCGCTGGGTGACGCGCCATTCCTGACCTTGCCGGCCTTCACCGTCCATCATTTCTCTCAGTACCTGCTGTTCGCCCTGCTGGGCCTGATCGCGGGTGCCGCCGGCGTGGTGTTCACCAGGGTCCTGTACTGGATCGAAGATGCCTGCGACTGGGCGTGGCGGGGCCCGGAGTGGCTGCGCCCCGCGGTCGGCGGCATCCTTCTCGGCGGCTTGCTGCTGCTCCTACCGGAGATGTACGGAGTCGGATATCCGGTACTGGGCAATGGGATCGCCGGCAAGTACACCGTCGCGTTTCTCGGTGTTCTGTTGATAGGCAAGATAGTGGCCACCAGCCTGACCATCGGGATCGGCGGCTCCGGAGGCGTTTTCGCACCCAGCCTGTTCATCGGTGCGATGCTCGGCGCAGCCTTCGGGCAACTGGCTCACCTGATAATGCCGGGAACCTCGGGGCCCGCCGGTGCATACGCGCTGATCGGCATGGGTGCGGTGTTCGCCGGTGCGGCGCGGGCCCCGATCACCGCGGTCGTCATCATGTTTGAACTGACCGGCGAGTACACGATCATCCTCCCGCTGATGCTGGCGATAGTGCTGGCCACCGGCGTCAGCCACCTGCTGTCGAAAGACACGGTCTACACACTCAAACTCCGCCGCCGCGGCGTTGACCTGGACCAGCCAACGCACGCTGCGGCGCTCACCTCGATGACCGTGGCGCAAGTGATGGAACCCATCGGGGACAGCGTTTCCAGCACAGCCACCCTCGGCTCCATCGTCGACGTATTGGCGACCGCGCGAGACGGGCAACTGCCAGTGGTCGACGACGCCGGGTGCTATCTGGGCATAGTCACCGCCCGCATGATGACCGACACGATGGCCGACGGTCAGCATGACAACGCATCCGTCACGACCCTCCTGGAAAACCCCGACTCGGTCACCGCGTCCCAAGTTCTCCACACCGCACTGGACCGCCTCGATTCTGCTGAGACCGCACTGCCCGTACTCGATGACGACCGCACCCATCTGGTGGGATGGCTTACCCATCAACGAGTACTGGCCGCAATGCGGACGCCCTCCAATCCACTCTGAACGCTCGGCTCCTGGCTGAGGAAAGCCTGTAAATTGCCAAATTGTTTGGTTCTGGCTCGAGTTTCGTGATCCTGGCTGAGTTGTGGTCGTGCGGCATAGGGGCTGCACGTTCTCCGCACGACGGCGTCGAGGCGCTGGATGTGCGGGTTCAGGGCACCGGCAGTACTTTCCCAAGGGTACTTACCTGCGGGTTCACACTCCTGAGGACCTGCTCCCCGCGGCTGCGCAGCTCAACAGCAGGCCCCGAAAAACCCTCAATTGGGACACTCCGCCGCAATGCTTGGATATGCTGCTAAATGTAAGCGAATAACCGCAGTGTTGGTACGCCAGCTAGAAACCGCCGCCTCAAACCTGGCCGCGAACGGAGCGGCGGAATCCTTGCTGGCTTTCGGTCTGGTCACGACAAATACGGGTCGGACCACGCGCTGATGATTCGGGCTGCGCGCTTGGCTTGGCCGGGTCCGGTGAGCAGGTGGTCGGCGCCTTTAAGGGATACGAAGCCGCACGGGTGACGTGCGGCGCGGAAGATTTGACTGGCGTTGATGATGCCGACCGTGCTGTCGGTGGGGGAATGCATCACCATCAGGGCTCGGCGTAGCTGCCGGATCTGTGCTTGTAAATCAGTGGCGCGTACGTCCACGAAGAAAAGGCGACGAAGTATCAACGCCTTTTCGCCGATGAGAAAGGGTGCTTCGCCTTCGTCCATGATTCGTTGCACCGCTATCTAATGGAACCAGCCCAGAGCACAGGATCTAAGCTCTGGGTGGCAGCAATCGTCGGGTCAGCACTCACGCTATCTGGCTCCCTCTTCGGGGGAGGCCTATTGACAGACCGTGCGCCCGTCGGTTCGCCGGCGACTGGACTGCTGATGGGATGTCGTGCCCGCCTCG
>JBPCPG010000321.1:0-2580 GCA_050999445.1 Nakamurella sp.
CGGTGACAACCGTCGGAACATGTGTGACCAACCTGTCAGCAGTCCGGTGTCCGAGAGCTCGGATCCGGGCACAAAACCGCCGCTTCCGGCGTTGTTGGCAGGGCATCAGAGCTTCGATCGACATCAGCATCGAAGCACCCAGTGAGAACGAATGAGGTCACCAGATGGCAACCGATTATGACGCCCCACGCCGCAACGAGTCCGACGAGACCAGCGAGGACTCTCTCGAGGAGTTGAAGGCGCGCCGCAACGAGGCGCAGTCCGCTGTCGTCGACATCGACGAGAGCGATACCGCGGAGTCGTTCGAACTTCCCGGAGCAGACCTGTCCGGTGAGGAACTCGTCGTCAAGGTCATTCCGAAGCAGGCGGACGAGTTCACCTGCTCGGTCTGTTTCCTGGTCCAGCACCGTAGCCGGCTGTCCGCCGACAACGGCGGCAAACTGGTCTGCGTGGACTGCGCCTGAAAATGCGTGGACTGCGCCTGACAATGCAGGTGGACCACGGCTCTGTCGAAGCAGCGGGCGTTGTCGGTTCCACCGGCGTCGCCCCAGCGGCGAGCTAGGCTGGGATCATGAGCTCCAAGATCGGTTCATGGATGAAGCGGTTCACCACCGACGACGAAACCGTGGACGCGGGCAACCTGAGTTCAGAAGTCGATGCGTCCGGCTGCCAACACGCGGCGGGTTGCTGGCAGGGGCAGCGCGTCACCGTTCTCGGCCGACTGCGCACCGTCGACCTGCGTCCGACCGATGCGTTGGCCACCTTGGTGGCCGAGCTCTACGACGGAACCGATGCGGTGCTGCTCATCTGGCTCGGGCGCAGGTCGATACCGGGAGTGGAGACCGGGCGCACCGTCAAGGCCACCGGACGGTTGGCGATGAAAGAGGGCCACAAGGTGATCTATAACCCGGACTACGAACTGATGCCGGCCCACGCGTGAGCTCGCCGGTGACGGGTCCGGTTCCGTGGGAAGACACCGCTGATCCGGATGGCGGTTCGGCAGAGTTGCCCACGAGAACCGAGTCCTCTGAAGTCGCACCGGTCGCCCAAAGGCAGCCCCCGACCGTCTGGGAGCAGATGGGCGGTCCTGCGGGCATGGTCGATTCCGGCCTGCCGGTAGTGGTGTTCGTCGTCGTGAATGCGATCGGCTCACTCGGCTGGGCCGTCGCCGCGGCGCTGGGTGCCGGCGCCCTGATCGCCATCCTCAGAATGGTTCGGCACAAGCCGGTGACGCAGGCGATCGCCGGCTTGTTCGGCGTGGGAATCGCCGCGTTCATCGCCTATCGAACAGGCTCGGCCAAGGGTTATTTTCTTTTCGGTATCTGGTCGTTCATCGTCTACGGCAGTGTTCTGTTGCTGTCGATCCTGGTGCGCCGGCCGTTGATCGGTGTGCTGTGGGAAAGTTTGAACGGACGGGGGAGTCGCTGGCGGTCGGACCGAAAGCTGGTGCGCCGGTACGACTACGCCACCGCAGTCTGGGTTCTGGTGTTCGCGCTGCGGTTCGGCGTGCAGAACCAGTTGTACGAGACGGGCAGGGTCGGCTGGTTGGCGACTGCCCGGCTGCTGATGGGTTATCCGCTGTACTTGCTGGCGATCGTCGCGACGGTGTTGATCGTCGGTTCGACCAACGGCATGTCGCTGCCGTCGATCAGAGGTAAGAAGTCTGCCGAAGAACGCAGCAGCACCACCGAGGCCACGCCTGAGTAGCGCATCTACTGCGCCCAAGTAGCGCATTTTCCCTGGCCGAGCAGCTCATCAGCCCTGCCGAGTAGGCACATCCGCCCTGACAGCACATTTGCTCGCGGGCCACTGATTCCGGCGACCGCCGACTCAGCGAAGTGCGTCGCGAACCTCGTTCTCCACCTCGGTCGAGGCCACGAACAGCAGTTCGTCGCCCGGCTCCAACGGCTCGTCCGGCTGCGGCACGATGACCCGGCCACCACGAAGAATGGTGACCAGCGCGGAGTCTCGCGGCAGTCGGAGGTCGCGAACCGGCCTGCCGGCCAGCCTCGTCGTCGGCGGCAGGGTCACTTCCACCAGGTTGACCTGGCCCTGCCGCAGGGTGAACAACCGAACGAGATCGCCGACGGTCACCGCCTCCTCGACCAGAGCGGCCAGGATGCGCGGAGTGGAGACGGCGACGTCGACGCCCCAGGCATCGGTGAACAGCCACTCGTTGCGGGGGTCGTTGACGCGGCCGACCACGCGCGCCACCGCGAACTCGGTCTTGGCCAGCAGCGAGACGACCAGGTTGACCTTGTCGTCGCCGGTGCAGGCGATGACGACGTCGCACGTCTGGAGTCCCGCTTCCTCCAGCGATGCCACCTCGCACGCATCGGCCTGCACCCATTCGACAGCCTCGATTCGCTCGGGCTTGATGGCGCCGGGGTCCCGGTCGATCAGCATCACGTGATGACCGTTCTCGACCAGTTCGCCGGCGATCGAACGGCCGACCGAACCGGCTCCGGCTATGGCGACGCGCATCTAGATTCCTTCCGGCACTCGGGCGGCGATCTCGGCGATCTCGGTGGTCTGGTGGGACAGGGCGGCGGCGTAGACGGCGTCGCCCTCCTGGACCAC
>JBPCPG010000394.1:0-8571 GCA_050999445.1 Nakamurella sp.
CTCCGATCGGGTTCACCACCTGGACTCGCGGGGCGGGCAGCCACCAGGAGCCCTGCTGGCTGCACAACGCCGCACCCGAGGCGCCGGCCGTCACAACGGCCCGAACGGCTCCCATCCGGTGCAGTGCGGTTGCGGCGAGCAGCGCTCGTTCGGCGATGTCATCGCCATACTCGTCGACCAGTTCGTCGGTCCGCCCGAACAGCAGGCTCTCGACTTCGGAGAGGTTGGGCGACACCAGGTCCGGCGCCCCGCGCAGGGTAGCGGCGAGTACCGCGGGTGCCGCATCGACCACGACCGGCAGGCCGGCGCGATGGCCGATCTCGCCGAGGTCGCGGTAGGCCTCGACAGGCAGCCCAGGAGGCAGGGACCCGGAACAGACCAGCACCTCGGCGGCGGGAGCGGCTCGGGCGATCAACGCCCGATAGGCCTGCCAGAGATCGGTCGCGATTTCCGGCCCGCGCCCGTTGACAACCGTGACCCGCCCGTCGTCCTCGAGAAGAATGGTGGAGACCCTGGTGACCCCGGCGACGTGAATGGGCTGGAGGGCGAGGCGCTCACGAGCCAACAGATCGGTCAGCCGGGCGCCGTCCTCCGCAGCCAGGAATCCGCACAGAACAGGCTCCGCGCCCAGGATGGCGGCGGCGCGAGCCACGTTCACGCCTTTGCCACCGGCCGAGGTGTCGGTGCCCTTCGCCCGACCGACCGATCCTGGAACGAGGCGGTGCAGTCGGACGGTGATGTCGAGGCAGAGGTTGGGTGTGGCGACCAACATGTGAGCCTCACTCCTCGTTCTCGAGAGCTTCAACACGCCTGACAGCGTTGTCATTTTTGCCAGTCAACCCCGGACTCCGGTTGTGATCGCTATCACTGACAACGGAGTACCTCATCACGATGCGCGCCGGTGACAGCGTTGTCAATGGCCGACCGGCGCCACTGGATCACGGTTCGATAACCGGGCCGGGTGCGCCGTCCTCTGGGGAGTGAAGGTCCAGACTCAGCCGTGGCGTTGAAAACAGCGGTTGCAAACAGCCCGCTCGATCGGGACGTCGTGAGGTTGCGCCGTTCACCGCCGGGTACTCCGACGACGCCGCGTGGTCCGGGTGGGTCGGTGGACCGGCGCCGGCTGCCGTGCACCCGAGTTCGGTCAGCGTGGTCCCGGCATCCGGTGGCCGGCGCGTCCGTCGAAACCTGCCGGAGGATCGGGCTCTGTCCACGACCGAGAGCCGCCGAAGCGCCCCGCTAGGGTGGCGAACGTGACACAGCGATGGGCTTATCTGGGACCGGAAGGCACCTTCACCGAACAGGCCGTCCGGTCCATCCTTGCTCGGACACCTGAGCTCGAGGTGGAACTCGTTCCGACAGATGGTGTCTCGACGACCCTGGAGGAACTGAGGGGGGGACGGGTGGACGCAGCCTGCGTCCCGCTCGAGAATTCTGTCGAGGGGGCCGTTCCACTGACGCAGGACGAACTGACGCACGGTCTGCCTCTGATGGTGACGGCCGAGGCGTTCGTTCCGGTGACCTTCCATCTACTCGTCCGGCCCGGGACCGTGCCGGCCGACATCCGGACGGTTGGATCACACCCCCATGGTCACGCTCAGGTTCGCAATTGGCTGGCCGTTCACCTGCCGTCGGCGGATCCGGTCGCCAACACATCGACGGCTGCGGCAGCAGCGGCGGTGGCGGCGGGCGAGATCGACGCGGCCGCGGCGGCGCCCTTGGCCGGCCTTCGGCACGGACTGGTACCGGTGGCCGAAGACATCGGAATCGGCAAGGACGCCACCACTCGGTTCGTCCTGCTGCGGCCACCCGGGCCGCCGCCGGCACCGACCGGCAACGATCGGACGTCATTCATCGCGTCCGTCAGCAATCAGCCGGGCGCGCTGCTCGGTGTGCTGACGGAGATCGCCGGCCGTGGCATCAACATGACCAGGCTGGAATCCCGGCCGACCCGCAACCGGCTGGGCGAGTATGTCTTCCTGATCGACGCGGACGGTCACATCGCCGACCCGGCGATGGCTGACATGTTGGCCGCGCTGGTGCGGCGATCGGTGTTGATGCGGTGGCTCGGCTCGTACCCGCGAATGTCGGGCAGCAATGACCCGGCACCCGAATTCGCCACTGCCGTCGCGTACAGCACCGCTGCGCAGGCGGTTTCAGATCTGCTGGCCGGTGGTCCGGTTGGTCCCGGTGGTCCCGGTGGTCCGCGAAATTCCGCTGCCGGTCATCACCGAGAGGTGCAGTAATGCGGTTGGTACTTGTTCGGCACGGTCAGACGCCGTCGAATGTGCTCGGCTTGCTGGACACCCAACCGCCCGGCCCGGGCTTGACCGACTTGGGCCGGGAACAGGCCGAAGCCTTGCTCGGCACGCTGGCGAACGAACCGATCGCGGCGGTCTACGCCTCGACCGCGACGCGGGCCCAGCAGACGGCGGCGCCGCTGGCCGGTCGATCGGGCCTGGAGATCCAGGTCAGGTCGGGGCTCCGGGAAGTTCCGGCAGGGAACTGGGAGATGCTCGGTGACGAAAATTCTGTTCAGGGGTTTCTCGGCGTCATCGGTCGCTGGCTCCAGGGGAGCCTCGACGAGCGCACCCCCGGACCCGCCGGAGAAAGCGGGCGAGAAGTTCTGCAGCGCTTCGATGACGTAGTCGCCGAGGTGCTGGCGTCCGGCGTCGAGGCGGCTGCGTTGGTGGCGCACGGTGCGATCAACCGGTTCTGGGCGTCCGTGCGCGCCGACAACCTGGACGACGAATACGGTGCCACTCACCCCCTTCGCAACACCGGCGTGGTAATCCTCGACGGCGATCTCGCCAGCGGTTGGACGGCGCGGTCGTGGACCGGCGCTGGCCTGGGCGGTGCCGAGCCGACCGGCGCCGGCGGTGCCGCGGCCACGGCTGCCGACACCACTGCCGCTACCGCCACGGCTGCCGACACCACTGCCGCTACCAACACTGCTACCGACGCCTCTGCTGCCAACGCCACGGCAGCCGGGACGCATCGCGGAGCGCGTGCACCGGACACGCCGCCCCGGCCCGCGTGGCCTGCCGGCCCGGCCGACGAAGATCCCTTCGACGAGAAGATCCCGGTACCGGGTCAGCCCTGAGGGCCGATCAACCGCAGCCGCGCGGGTCGGGGGCAAATCGCGCGGACTGCAACCAGCGCGAGAAGGACGAAACGCGCGCGGACCGCCCAGATCCCTCCTCCCGGATATTCTGGCTCGATGACCGGTCCGACCGTCGATCCCAAGACCTTGCGGGTCTCCGACGATGAGCGCTCGCACGTGCTGACGCTGCTGGAAAGGGCCACCGGTCGCGGCCTGATCGATCTCGACGAATACAGCCGGCGCAGTTCTTCGGTGATCGCAGCGAGGACCAGGGCTGATCTGAATGCGGTCCTACTCGATCTGCCGGGGCTGCAGGTCGCGGGTCGATCTGTGGAAGCGGCCGCTCAGGCCACAAGCGGGCGGGGCGTAACGTCGCCCGGATACTCCGGAGCTCCCGCGGCCGTTGCTGGATCCGGATCCGGATCCGGATCCGAAATTCTCGAGCTGACCGGGTGGGGATCGCGCTCGTTCAGGGGGCGTTGGTTGGCGCCGGCGCACATCGTCATCGGCGGATTCGGGGCCAGCACGACGCTGGATTTCAGCCAGGCCACGTTGAGCAGTACGGCTGTCACCGTCGAGTTTCGTGCCAACTTCGGCGGTTCGACCCAGCTGATTCTGCCGCGCGGCGCAAGCGTTCGGTTGGACGGACTGTCGATGCGGGGGGGCAGCGTCAACAACAAGATTGCACCGGGTGGGGTAGGCGTGCTGGATCTGCTGCTGACCGGGACGAAGAAGGGTGGGGCGGTCACGATCCGACATGCGCGCCAGGGATTGTTCGGCAAGTAGTCCCCTGCACTGGTGGTGCCGCGTGGGCGGATCAGGCACCGGGCGCAGCTGCACCCGCTAGATTCGACGGACGTACTGCTTTTCCGCTTCCGCGCACCTCCACGAGATCAGGAGCCTTCCATGTCCGCGCCAGCCCTCCTGGTCAAAGGTCAGAACGCGTCCCTGGCCGCATCGTCGATCGTGGTGACGGTCGCCGTGGCCGCCCCCTCGGACCTGTCTGCGTTGATGGTGATGCCGAACGGCAAGGTCCGATCCGACGCCGATTTCATCTTCTTCAATCAGCCGGACGGGCCAGGCGTGCACTGCCAGCAGGCGCAACCAGGTCAACCGTGGCGGATTGTGCTGGAGTTGTCCCAGATTCCCCCCGGGATCGATCAGGTGCGGGTGGTGGCGAACCTGGAGAACCCGACCGCTCGTTTCGGAGCGTTCGCCCCGCCTGTCGCGACCGTGCTGGACTCATCCGGGGCGGAGCTGGTGCGGTACGAGGCGGTCGGCCTGTCGAACGAGAGCATCGTCATCGTCGTCGAGGTCTACCGGCGAGGGACCGACTGGAAGATCCGGGCCGTCGGACAGGGGTACGCGGGTGGCCTGGCCGACCTGATCACCGACCACGGTGTCTCGGTCGACGATGCGAGCACGTCGGCCCCGACTCCGAGTGCGCCGCCTTCTGTTGCAGCGCAACCGGTCGCGCCGGCTGTACCGCGTCGCCCCGTTGCGTCGCCTCCGTCTGCTGCTCCATCCGCAAACTACCCGCCGGTCGGGCCGCCGACGAACTACCCGCCACCCACTTCCGCGCCCGCGAGCTATTCTCCGCCCCCCAATTATCCGCCGCCGGCGGGAACGACGTCGACGCCTCCGATGGGATCCGCTGCGCCGCAGAGCTTTCCACCTCCGGCAGGCCAGCCGATCCCTCCCGGCCGCAGCGCCGGCGGCGGCGGCGAAGTCTCGCTGGTCAAAGGCCGTTCGGTGAATCTGCAGAAGGGCCAACGAGTATCGCTCCGCAAGGAGGACGGCATCGCGCTGAGCATGGTGCGAATGGGACTCGGCTGGGATCCGATCAAGAAGCGCAGCATGTTCGGCAGTCGGGAGGTGGAGATCGACCTGGACGCCTCTGCCGTGATGTTCGCCGATCAACAACCAGTCGAAATCGTGTTCTTCAACAATTTGATGGCCAAGGACGGCTCCGTCCAGCACCTCGGCGACAACCGTACCGGCGCCGGTGACGGCGATGACGAATCGATCATCGTTGACCTCAATCGGGTCCCGGCGCATATCACCGCGATCGTCTTCATCGTGACGTCCTACGAGGGGCAGACGTTCGAACAGGTGGCGAATGCGTTCTGCCGCTTGGTCGATCACACCAACAACGGCGAGCAGGTTCGGTACACCCTCGGTGGCGGCGGGGCTTTCACCGGAATGGTGATGGCCAAGGTCTTCCGTGAATCCGGCAACTGGAAGTTGCAGGCGATCGGCGAGGGAATGCAGGCACGGACACCGATCGACGCTGTGCCGCAACTGATCCCCTTCCTTTGACGCGGCCACTCGCCAAGGGGGAGAACGCCGCTCTGGCCGGTCAGCACCTTCGAGTACGAATGTCCGGCCCGACAGGATGCGACGTCTGTGCGTTGCTGCTCGGCGCGAATGGCAAGGTCGCCGTCGAGAAGGACTTCGTCTTCTACAACCAGCCCCGCACATCGGGGGCCGCATTGAGCGAATCCGATGTTCTGCTGGATCTGGTCGCGTTGCCAGATCGAACGGAGCGAATCATTTGCGCCATCAGTATCGCGGCGCACCAACCGGCGCTCGGGAGCGGGGCCCCTCCGCACGGCTCGGTGGCCGACGGAACGGACGATCCGCGGTTCGAATTCACCGCAAGTGGCCTGACGACGGAGCGCGCGGTGGTGATGTTCGAGATCTACCGGCGTCAGGGCTCCTGGAAACTCCGCGCCGTCGGTCAGGGATTCGACGGGGGCCTGGGTGCACTCGCGACGGCGCACGGAATCGAGATCGACGGAACGGACCGGATCACGCCACCTACGCGGCAGCCTGATGGACAGACAACCGACGCGCCGGTATCGCAAGGGACAAGCCAGTTCTTGCCGCCGGGAACCTCGGATGCCGAACGCCAGTTGCAGGTATTGACGTCGATCTTCGAGGACGCGGCGCGTTCTGCCGCAGGTTATCGCTCGGCAATAGCATTTGCCGAGCAGCGCCGGGAGCGAGAGAGGTCCGTATTCTTCGAAGACCCGCGGCTGCGGGAAATGGCCAGTCCGGGTTGGTCCGATGCCGACGAGCGACACGCCGACCTGGTGATGAGGGCGACGTCGGACCATCGGCGAGATGTCGACGTGTTGGCGCAGGAATTGCGGGAGTTGGGGCCGAAGCTGCCAGCCGCCCTTTCGTCCTGGGCAGCACCTGTCTGGCGCAGTGGCCGGTTCGGCCGGTCGGCCGGTGTCCGGGTCGGTGAGCTGTCCCTGCCCGAAGCTCCGGACCTGCAGATTCCGCTGGCACTTGGCCTTCCGCTCCGGCGCCCGGTATGGCTTCGGAATGGACCGATCGAAGCTACTTCGCGTGCTGCGAAAGGATTCTCGGCCGATGCTAGCGCCGGTGGGGTAGGCATGGCCCTGGCCCTGATCATCCGGTTACTCGCTGCCGACGAATCGCTGCGCCTGCATCTGTGCGACCCGGGAGCCGTCCTGACCGGTGCGCTCGGCGTGCTGGCGACACCGACGGGCGGTGTACTGGGCGCCCCGCTGGGCGTGACCGCCGAGCAGCGTTCGCGAGCTCTCCGGGCGATGGCCGAGCGGGTCGATCTGCTGGAGATGGCGCGTTCGGCCGGTGCCGAGGACGCCCTGGCTCAGGTCGACAACCCGGCTCTGCTGGTGCTGACGGACGTACCGATCGGTTTCGCAGCCGAAGACCATCATCTGCTGCGGTATCTGGCCGAACACGCCGGCGGGTCGGCGGTCCAGATCGTCCCTCTCGGCGACCCGGAGCCGGGCCCTTCGCTCGAACTTGCCCGCCGGTCCCTGCGTCTGGAAGCTGATGGCAGCGGCGGGATCTCAGACGGTTGGGTTGGGTTGCCGTGGACCTTTGCGGCCGACTACGGACCGGCCGACCCGGCTTCGATCGTCTTCCGCGCCCAGCCATAGGTAGTTCCGCCCCACCGCAGCGCGACGGTCGGTAGCCATTCTCACCTCAGTTCGGTGGGGTTTTGGTGGGCGGGGTGTTTTCGTGGCGGTGGGCGTAGGTCGCGCAGGCGATGCCCAGTGGGCCGGAGCCGACGGCCATGATTGCTTCGACCGCGCCCGATCCGATGCTCGACGCTGCGACCGCCATGCCGGCGGCGGCGATTCCGGCGAGTCCGCTCTGGCTGATCGCGGTGATGCCGCCGACGGCGCCGCGCAACTCATCTGGGGTTCTGCGTTGGATTTCGGTCGCGCAAAGAATCTGGGCGCTGATCAGTCCCAGGGTCGCCGTGGTCAGCAGGGGCAGACCGACCGTCAGGGTCGGAGCATGAACGAATGCGGTCAGGCCCGCGCAGGCGGCGACGATTCCCAGACCGACGCCGCGGAAGGGCTTGGTCATCGTGCGCCGCAGGGACAGCCACAGCCCGGCGATGACGGCTGCGACACCGGGAGCAGTGCGGAGCAGCCCGTAGCCGGTGGTTCCTGCATGCCACATCTGGTTGTCCAGAACCGGGAGCAGCGTTTCCGTTCCTACCAACAGTGTGCTGGTGAGGAACACGAGTACCTGCAGGGCCAGGATCTGCGGATTTCGGCGGAGGAAGTGGAGCCCGTGCACCAGCCGGCTGTGCGGCTGTTGTTGGGGCCCGGCTGGTTGCCCAGGTGTTCGGCGCAGCGCCGTCCCGTGAACAGGTCGCAGCATGGCCAGCGCGCCCAGTGTGCAGAACCCGTTCACCGCGAACACTGCTGTGGCTCCGGCGTGGGCCAGGAGCAGACCGCCGAGAGCTGGGCCGATCAGCGCCGACGAGCTCCACACGACCGCCGATAGTGACTGGGCGCTCAACAGCGCTTTACCGCCCACCAGGCCGGGCACCAGCGCGGAGCCGGCGGGTATGGCGAAGGACAGACGGGCGGCGGCGACACCTGCGGCGCTGTAGATCATCCAGGGGCTCAGAGTTCCGGTGGCGGCCGCGGCGGCCAGGGCAGCAGCTTCGGCTGCCTCGACAACCATTGCGATCTTCACCGCTGTGAGCCTGTCGAAGCGGTCGACCGCCGGTCCGGCGAGCAGCGGCAGTACCGCGATGGGGAGCGCGAAGCACAGCCCCTCCAGCCCGAGCGCGGCGGCGGAATCGGTGAGTTGGTACAGAACCCACGCCTTGGCCACGTTATTCATCTGTGTACCGACGCTCGACACGATCGATCCGGTCCACAGGCGAACGAAGAACGGGTAGTGAAATGCGAGCGGGAGCCGGGCACGCGGATCAGTTCCCTTCTCCTTCACCTATCGCCCCGGTGCTGCGGGTGCGTCCGGACCGGCGGTAACGGTGTGCGCGGTGGTGAGCCACTGGTCGCATTCCAGGTGCCACTGGCGCTCTGCCTGCACGTGCAGCTCCGCGCGGCGGAAGGCCGCGGCCGCAGTCGGGGATACCGAAGGTTGCAGATAGCCCTGCTCCGTTCCGCGGCGACGCTCATCGGCCAACCGTTGTTGCTCCGCCA
>JBPCPG010000016.1:0-7784 GCA_050999445.1 Nakamurella sp.
TACTCGGTGGCGTCGGCTCCCCATGAAGCGGGGGTCGAGTTGTTCGTCGAACGGCTGGCGGACGGGGAGGTTTCGGGATTCCTGGCCGATGTGGTGCAGGTCGGCGACCAACTCGAGGTCCGTGGTCCGATCGGCGGCTGGTTCGTGTGGCGGGGGAACAGCCAGGCACTCGCCGTCGGCGGCGGGACCGGCGTCGTCCCGCTGGTGGCGATGTTGCGGCACGCGGTGCACATCGGCCGGCCGGAGTTGCTGCGGATGGCGGTCTCGGCCCGCACCTACCAGGAACTGCCCTACGCGAAAGACCTGCTGGCCGGAGGGGCGATCGTCGCCCTCACCCGGGGCGTCCATCCGGCGGTGACCCGGGCCGCAGGCAGGTTGGCCGCGGCCGATGTGTTGTCGTTGATCACCAGCGACACCACCGGCTTCGTCTGCGGGTCGGCCGCATTCGCCGACGGCGCGAGCACCCTGCTGGTGCAGGCCGGGCTCCGCGCGGACGCCATCCGCGTCGAACGCTTCGGCGCAACCGGCAGCTGATCGGCGGGCTGACCAGCAGCTGATCGACTCGGGCGCGGGTCAGACGCCGTACTCGACCGGCAGCGAGCCGCACGCGATCGCCTTGAGCAGGGCTGCGTGGTCGGCTTCGGTCTGATCGGCGTAGAGCCGGGCGAACCGGGCCATCGCGACGTCGAGTTTGTCGGAGGAACCCACGTAGCCGGAGATCATCGATGCGCCACTGGTTCTGGCATGGCCCTTGGCCAGCAGCTGACCGACGATGCCCGCGTAGTCGGTCATTGCCCGGGCATCGACCGCGTCCAGCGCCAACGTGCCCTTCATATTCCGGAACTGGCGGACGTAGTACTGCCGATCGGCGACGGTGGTCCACCCGAGCAACGGGTCGCTGACCGTTTGCAGAGCCTGTTGATACTCGACCACGCGTTGCCCCTGGTGGGCATGCAGGGCCGACTGGCCGTGCACATATTTCGCCAGCACCGACCGCCGGGCCTGTTTGAGCTGGAGGAAGACCACGTCGTCCGGGCTGCTTCCTTCGAGCAGCGCCACGTAGGCGCGGAGTCCGACGCTTCCGACGCCGACCACCTTGTGGGCGATGTCCACCAGCGTGTAGCCGGCCAGCGCGCGCCGCCAGTGCGGTGCCAGTGTTCGGAGATACTCATCGAGCGCCCTACCGATCAGGTCGGCTTCTGCTTCGGAGACACGGGTGATCAGCGGCGGTTCTTCCACGATGCGGCGGCGGCCCTGCCGCTCCTCGATGAACCTGGGCAGCGCCCGGTCGCTCGTGCGGGCCCTGGCCCGCTTCGCGGCACGATCGAATTCCTCCTTGAGCGAGCTGTGCGGCGTGCTGGCGATCAACGCGTCCACGTCCAACCGTTGATAGGACCGGGACAGCAACGGTTGTTCTGCCAGGAAAGACACCTCCCTCCGGTACGCGGCGACGCAGGATGTTGTGGCGGCGGCGCAGGTCTGTTCGGTGTGACTGTTCTGCCGGCCGGCCACCCAGATGCTCGCGACCAGCCGCCGGAGGTCCCACTCCCAGCCGCCCGGATGCGCCTCGTCGAAATCATTGAGATCGATGACGAGGTCGCGTTCCGGCGAGGCGTACAGGCCGAAGTTGCCGAAGTGGGCATCACCGCAGATCACCGGGGTGATACCGGTGGCCGGCAGGTGCGCAACATCCTCGGCCATGACGATCGCCGTGCCGCGCAGGAATCCATAGGGCGACGCGGCCATTCGACCGACCCGCACCGGAACGAGCCAGCTCAGACGTCCCTCGTGCGATTCTTTGAGCTGAGCGACCGGATCCGGCCGGTCACGAGGCGGTCGCCAGTTCCCCAGCACTGCCCTTGGCACCTTCGTCCGCAGTGCCCGGCCTAGCTGATACCGCTCGGCCCGTGATGTCGGGCGCCGCCGCAGCGAACCGTAGGACTCGCCTTCGACGTCGGCCAGCACCACGTGTCCGTCGGCTGCGCGATTCGGGTCTGTCATCTGTAGCGGTTCTTTCACTCGGGCGACTGGCGAGAGCGGTTCATCCGATCGGCGCCCCGGTGGGATGGCGGCCGGGTCGGACGGCGCCCCGGTCGGACGGTGCCCGGTCAGACGGCGCGGCCGCGCTGGCTGCGGTACCGGCGCACCAGCGCGTCGGTGGACGAGTCGGGCTGTGGCTCCGGCGCCCCCTGTTCGGTGAGCACCGGAGTCAACTGCTGCGCCTGCGTCTTGCCCAGTTCGACGCCCCATTGGTCGAACGAGTCGATACCCCAGATCACGCCTTCCACGAAGGTGGCGTGCTCGTACAGGG
Source organism: Nakamurella sp. (assembly GCA_050999445.1). Classification (GTDB taxonomy): domain Bacteria; phylum Actinomycetota; class Actinomycetes; order Mycobacteriales; family Nakamurellaceae; genus Nakamurella. The sequence goes on from JBPCPG010000016.1 coordinate 2,312, forward strand.
CGACGAGCTGCCCCACCACCGACGGCGTCAATTTTTGGGCCAGAATGCTGGTGGACGGCCGGTTTCCCGGCATCACCTTGTGCGGCACCACTTCCTCCGGCGTACCTTCGGCCGCGATTTCCGCCGCCGTTTTCCCGAAGGCCAGCACCGAGGTCTGCGCGAAGTAGTTGCTCATCAGGAGGTCGTGCATGCTGCCGGTGCCGTCCATCGTGGGCAGATCGTCCAACGGCTCGGAGAAACCGATGAAATCTGCCGGAACCAGTCTGGTGCCCTGGTGCAGCAATTGGTAGAACGCATGCTGCCCATTGGTTCCCGGTTCGCCCCAGAAGATCTCTCCGGTGGACGTCGTGACGGGAGACCCGTCCGCCCGAACCGATTTACCGTTGCTCTCCATCGTGAGCTGCTGCAAATACGCCGGAAAGCGGTTCAGGTCGTTGCAGTAGGGGAGTACGACGCGTGACGCCGCATCGAAGAAATTGGAATACCAGACTCCGAGCAGCCCCATCATCACCGGCGCATTCTCCGCGAACGGCGCGGTGGCGAAATGCTCGTCCACGGCGTGGAAACCGGCCAGCAGCTGAGCGAAATTCTCTCGGCCGATCGCGCACAGAACCGACAGCCCGATCGCAGAGTCGACCGAGTACCGGCCACCGACCCAGTCCCAGAACCCGAACATGTTGACCGTATCGATGCCGAAGGCCGAGACACGTTCCGCATTGGTCGAAACAGCGACGAAATGCCGGGCGACCGCGTCGCGGGCCTCTTCCGAGTCGTCGGCATGGCCGAGCCGGTCCAGCAACCAGCGCCGCGCGGCGGTGGCGTTGGTCAGAGTCTCCAACGTCGAGAACGTCTTCGAAGCGACGACGAACAGGGTGGTGTCCGGATCGAGATCGGCTGTCTTGCCGACCAGATCGGAGGGGTCGACGTTCGAGACGAATCGGCAGCTGATCCCGGCATCGGCATAAGCGCGCAAGGCCTGATAGACCATCACCGGACCGAGATCCGAACCGCCGATGCCGATGTTGACGACAGTGCTGATCCTCTTTCCGGTGGCACCGACCCACTCGCCGGAGCGAACCCGGTCGGCGAAATCGCCCATCCGGTCGAGCACCTCGTGGACGTCGGCGACCACGTCCTGTCCATCGACCGTCAAGGTGGCATCGGACGGCAGCCGCAATGCGGTGTGCAGAACGGCACGGTTTTCGCTGGTGTTGATGTGGTCACCACGGAACATCGCATCGCGCCGACCTTCCAACCCCGCGGCAACCGCCAGATCGACGAGCAGAGGAAGCGTTTCCCGGGTGATCCGATGTTTGGAGAAGTCCAGGTACAGATCACCGGCCGTAGCGGTGAGCTCACGGCCACGATCGGGGTCGTCGGAGAAGATTTGCCGCAGGTGCAACGGTTCGATCTTTTGCTGGTGGGCGGTCAGCGCCGCCCACGCATCGGTGGTGGTGATGTCGAGCGATGCGGTGCCCTCGGTCATTGTCGTCGCTTTCCCTGCAGATACTGGTGGTCGGTTGGGTCCATCCTGGCGCAGTCGTCGCCCGGACCGCTCACCGGGTGGTCAGCCGTCCCGTGCGACGAGACCCGCGATCCAGCTCGAGGAGAGGCCATGCCGGTCGAGCCGAACGGTGGTCGACGGGCGTCGTCGCAGGGCTACTCCGGCCGAGCCATCTGTTCCCGGAGCGGGTGAGAACATTCGGCTGCACCGCCAGGTCGCGCATCACGGTCGACATCTGTCGGAAACACAAGCTTGACACGTCCGGACTTGTCCTACCGGGCTGCCACCCGGATGATTCCCCGCATGGCTTCCTCGCTCCAGCACACGCCCGCCGACCGCCACTACGGCGCCCAGATCACGGCGGTGGAACCCGGTGGTGCCGAGGGCATCCCGCTCGCGGAGCGCCACGGCAAGCCGGTGCAGCTGTTGTGGACCTGGACATCGCCGAACATGGAGTTCGCGACCATTTTCGTCGGCGTGATCAGCGTGTTGTTCTTCGGCCTCACCTTCTGGCAGGCGATGGCCGCGATCGTGCTCGGGTCGGCGCTCGGGTCGGTGTCACACGCCGTGCTCTCGAGTTGGGGACCGAGCACCGGTTTCTGTCAGATGGTGTTGTCCCGTCGTGCTTTCGGCTTCCTCGGAAATGTGCTGCCGGCGGGTTTGAATTCATTGACCGCCGGCATCGGCTGGTTCGCGGTGAACAGCGTGAGCGGCGCCTTGGCGCTGAGCGCGTTGACGACGATCCCGGGTTGGCTCGCTCTGGTGATCGTTGTCGTCTTCATGCTGGCCATCGCCTACTTCGGTCACAACCTCATCCACGCCTTCGAGCGCTACGCATTCCCCGTGCTGACGGTCGTCTTCCTCATCGGAGCCGTCGTCATCCTGGCGAAGTCGCATCCCGGCCTGGGTCCGCTCGTGGCCAAGCCCGGCGCGTCGCCCACGCCCGGAGGATTCTGGATCGCCCTCGGCGCGACGTTCGGTTACGCCGCCGGTTGGAACCCGTACGCCTCGGACTACACCCGATACCTCTCGCCCGGCACCGGGAGGGCCGCGGGTGTGTTCGCTGGACTGGGAGTCTTCGTGTCCTGCGTGCTGCTCGAGGCTGTCGGGGCCGGTGCCGTCACCGCGATCGGCGGCGCGGCCTGGAACTACGACAATCCGGTGGCGTCGTACACGTCGTTGCTGCCCACCTGGCTGGCGAAGTTGACCCTGCTCGGCATCTGCCTCGGTGCGATCGCGGCCAACGCCCTGAACGTCTATTCCAGCGCACTCTCGTTCACCGCTATGGGAATCAAGCTGCCCACCCGGCGGTCCAGGGCGGTGGTCGCCCTGGTGATGGGCGCGGCGGGTTTTGTCATCGCCCTGATAGGCCTGCGCAACATCGCGAGCTACGAGAACTTCCTGCTCGTCATCGCCTACTGGATCGGCCCGTGGTTGGGCGTCGTGTTCGCCGACAGGCTGCTCCGGCGGTCCGAGGACCACGAGATGGTGTACATCGACGAGAAGTATCGGAACTGGGCTGGTCCGATTGCGATGTTGGTCGCCGCTGTCGTCTCCATCTGGCTGTTCTCCAACCAGACGAAATACGTCGGTCTGGTGCCGAAGCAGCTCCCGGGTGTCGGCGACCTGACGTTCGAAGTGGGATTCGTGCTGGCGGTTGCGCTCTACGCCGCCCTGTACCGGCGGTTGGCCGGCGCGATCGGGACTGGCGCAGCCGGAACCTCCTTCAGCAGGAGCAACTGACGGCGAAGACCAGTTGTGCGGTAGACAGCAGCGTCGTTGACGACAGGCATCGTCGGGCGGTGACAGGCATCGTCGGGGCGGTGACCGGCCTCGCCGGGCGGTGACCACCAGTTCGGGACCGATGGACACCGAATCAGTCGATTCGCAGGCCGCCGTCGAGCAGGGTGACCCGCAGCAGGAAGCCCGCCTCGTCGCCCACAATGCGGGTCACCAGCGCGACGTGCCTGCCGAGAAAGGCCGGACCATGCGCCGGTTCGTCCTCCGGGGCGAGGTGATGGGCAATCTCATGCAGGATCACCAACTCTCGAAGTGCCCAGGCTTGACCGCCGCGGTGGAGCGGCACGGCGATTCCGGCGGTCGAGCGCTCGTAGTGCGCTCGGCTCTGTCCACCCCTGGAACGCACTGTCGCCGACAACGCGGCCCGAGACCAGCTGGTCCGCACCCAGGGCAACGCCAACACCGCATCCACGTAGGCCTGTACCGATTCCAACGAAGCGAATTTGCGCTCCGGCGGCAAGGCGAGGTGCGACCCGGCGATATCCACAACAGGAAAGTCGACGGCCCGGTCGAAGATGCGCCGAACCAAGGCCTCGGCCTCGTACACCTTGGCGCGCAACAGATCCGGTGCGGTCACCCGTTGATGGCCGGCCTGCTGCCGCCGATCGCCGTCTCCCCGCCCAGTCGTGCGAAACTGCCGGCTCTCTCACCCGCCCCACTGGCCAGCTCTGAGAAACTTGCCGTAGCGGAGCTGCCCCGCCAATGCCCGCGCGCGGTGGAATGGGCGAGATAGTGATCGCGTAGCTCGACCGCTCGTTGCCGCAGGACGATCTCCACTCCGGTGCTCGCGGTGCGATCCCGCTCGACTGCCGCCGCCGACACCTGCCGGCCCGCCTCCTTGAGTCGGTCGCCGATCCGGGCGGCGAAGGCCTGCTGGAAGTTGACCCTGGCCGTACTGGCGTGAACCGGGCGGTGCTGCCACTCCTGCGCAAACGTCCGGCGCCCGAAGCCCGCGTTCCGCTCCACCCGAACCCACCTGCCGACCATCTCCTTGGCGTAGCGCCTGGACTTGATGTACTCGTCGGAGGCCCGGACCATCTGCACGACCAGCGACGAGTACAGCGCCTGCGTCCCGTCGATGTCGGAGTCGAAGCCGTAGGCGAACACCTTGGTGGAATCACGAGCGATGTCGCACGTCAGATTGTTCGCTCGGCCGATTTCGAGGAACAACTGGACAAAGGTCCGCAGGCCGCGCTTGCCCGGCTCGCCGATCGTGATGGTGCGCTGGACCGGCGCCGCGCGCCTTTCGCGCACCGCGGTGTGCGCTCTGGCGACGGCCAGATCGATGGAGGACTGGGTGGCCAGCCGCTGCGCAGCCTGGAGGAACGCGTCGGCTTCGTGCTCGTTGTCGGTTGTCTCGGCCTTGCGCAGCAGGCCGGCGATCTTGGTCAGATACTTGTCGCTCATGGTCGGTCCAGTGTGACCCATCCCCCCGACAGCGCGGTTCGGTCTGGTCCACCGACAGGGAAAGATCGAGGTGCGCTCACGGATGTGTGAGCGGGTGATTCCGAGTATCAGGAGGACAGATGGACCAGTTGGCCGCGTCGCCCCCGCCCGAGGCGACTTCCGCCGGCAGCGCGGCGGTTGCAGTGGTCACCGGCGCGAGCAGCGGCATCGGAGCCGAAACGGCCAGGCGCCTTGCGGCCGCCGGCTACTCGGTCGTGCTGGCAGCCCGCCGGGCCGATCGGATCGGCGCGTTGGCGCGGGAGATCGGCGCCACGGCGTACCAACTGGACGTCACCGACCGGACCGCCGTGAACGCTTTCGCGGCCTCGTTGCCAACCGTGGACGTTCTGGTCAACAACGCCGGCGCCGCGTTCGGAGCCGACCCCGTCGCGACCGGCAATCCGGCTGACTGGCAGGCCATGTTCGACGTCAACGTGATGGGCGGTTTGCACGTCACCCAGGCGCTGCTGCCGAAGCTGATCGCAAGTGGCGCGGGAACCATCGTGTTCCTGTCGTCCACCGCAGCCTTCGCCGCGTACGAAGGCGGCGGGGGTTACGTCGCCGCGAAGCACGGAACCCATGCCATCGCGGCCACCCTCCGGTTGGAACTGTTCGCCGATCCGGTGCGAATCATCGAGATCGCGCCGGGCATGGTCCGGACCGACGAATTCGCGGTCAAGCGGATGCGCGGGGATGCGGACAAGGCCGCAGCCGTCTACCAGG
>JBPCPG010000021.1:0-11372 GCA_050999445.1 Nakamurella sp.
GGTGATCACAACTTGGACCCCGGACCGAGCAGCGGCGATCTGCCGATGGTCGAGTCGGGCTCCGTCGACCGAGATGACCGGAAGCGGTGAGGACGTTGGCGCGGTGGTCTTCATGTGTGGAGTTCCATCCCGATGGGAGAACTCGCGTTGCCGATCGTCCGGACCGATCGTCCGCGAACGGCAGATAACGCGAGTGTTACGAACAGCGGTAGCCCTTGACCGGCCACCACGACGACGACGAGGCTCCCAGGTTCGCCTTTCGACTCTGGTGTCTCGTGGATGCCCGGCGAAGTCCGACCCCGAACATCGACCAACAGGAGCGAGCATGGCGGTGCGAACATGATCCGGTTCGACCAGGTGAGCAAGCAATATCCCGACGGCACGATTGCGGTGGACAAGCTCAGCCTGGTTGCTCCGTCAGGGCAGATCACCGTTCTGGTGGGCCCGTCGGGATGCGGTAAAACGACGTCGCTCCGGATGATCAACCGAATGATCGAACCCACCAGCGGCGCGATCTGGCTCGACGATCAGAACACCGCCAAGGTGACGCCCGCAACCCTTCGGCGCGGCATCGGTTACGTGATCCAGCACGCGGGGCTGTTTCCACACCGCACCATCCTGGACAACATCACTACCGTTCCGAGCCTGCTGGGCCACAACAAGACGCAGGCCAGGGCGAGGGGCATGGAGTTGATGGAGCGGGTCGGTCTGGAGGCGCGCTTTGCGCAACGGTATCCGGCTCAGCTCTCCGGCGGCCAGCAGCAGCGGGTGGGGGTGGCCAGAGCGTTGGCTGCGGACCCGCCGGTGATGTTGATGGACGAGCCGTTCTCCGCGGTCGATCCGGTGGTTCGCGAGCAGTTGCAGCAAGAATTCCTTCGACTGCAGTCGGAACTCGGCAAGACGATCGTCTTCGTCACCCACGACATCGACGAGGCGATCAAGCTCGGCGACCAGGTCGCCGTACTCGACGTCGGCGGCGTGCTGGCGCAACTCGCGACGCCGGCGGAATTGCTCTCCCGTCCCGCCAACGCCTTCGTGGCCGGTTTCGTCGGCCGGGATCGCGGCTACCGCGCTCTCGGATTCGAGAATGACACCGTCCCGGTCACCCAGGAGGGAACGGTTGCTCTCGGTGACACCGTCGCGGACGCCGTGCGAGTGGCTCAGGACGGCTGGGTGCTGGTCGTCGACGGCTCGAACAGGCCGCAGGGCTGGCTCAACGTCAATCATGGGGAGTACGACGGTGGGATCCAGGTGACGTCCGTCCTGCTCAATCTCGGCGGGACGCTGGCGACCGAAGGCGGTCCCCTGCGAAGCACTCTGGATGCGGCGCTGTCCTCACCCTCTGGCCGTGGGGTGGTCGTCGACGCCGACTCCCGACTCCTCGGCACGGTGACCAGCGCCGACGTGATCGCTCGGATCGAGATCAAAGCCAAAACCGCCCGGGACGCATTGCCGGCGATGAGCCGCTGATGTTCGCCTACTTCTCGGATCATTCGGCCCAGATCTGGGCGCTGCTGTGGTCCCACACCCAGCTCTCGGTCATTCCGGTGATCGTCGGACTGGCTCTGTCCCTCCCATTGGGGTGGGTGGCTGCTCGGTACAGGTGGAGCTATCCACCCATCGTCTCGATTGCCGGCTTGCTGTACACGATTCCGTCGCTGGTGCTCTTCGTCGTTCTGCCCGGGCTGCTGCACACCAAGATCCTGGACACCGTCAATGTCGTCATCGCGCTGACGGTGTACGCCGTTGCGCTCCTGGTGCGAGTGGTCGCGGACGGGTTGCGCTCGGTGCCGCTGGACACGAAGCAGGCGGCCACCGCCATGGGGTACAGACCGGCCGGCCGGTTCTTCGCGGTGGAACTACCGTTGGCCGTGCCGGTGATCGCAGCCGGTGTTCGAGTAGCGGTGGTGTCCAACGTGAGCCTGGTGGCCGTGGCCACCCTGATCGGGACGCAACAGCTGGGTACGCTCATCACCGACGGGCTGGCGGCCAGCCAATCCGGCGGCCCTTGGCAGAGCCCGCTGTTCATCGGCATCATCCTGGCCGTCCTGCTGGCCCTGGTCCTTGACGTGGTGGTGCAACTCGCGACTCGGGTCCTGACCCCCTGGCGCCGGGCGGTGGGCAGGTCGTGATCTCGGACTTCTGGACGTACCTGAGCAACAGCGAGCACTGGACGGGAAAACAGGGCCTGCGGGCCAACTTGTTCGACCACCTGACCTATACGTTCGTCGCCGTCGGCATCGCAATTCTGATCGCGGTGCCACTCGGACTCTGGATCGGTCACACCGGGAAGGGATCCACCCTGGTTGTCGGTTCGGTGAACGCCAGTCGAGCACTGCCCACCTTCGGTCTGATGGTGCTGCTGTACATCTGGATCGCCCCTCAGTTCACCGGCAAGACCAACCTGCCGTACATCCTCCCGGTCGAGTTCGTGCTTCTGTTGTTGGCGATACCGCCGTTGCTGTCGAACTCGTACGCCGGGGTGCAATCGGTCGAGCCGGCCATGCGAGATGCGGCGCAGGGTATGGGCATGACCGATTGGCAGGTTCTCACCAGGGTCGAGCTGCCTAATGCGCTGCCGCTGATGATGTCCGGTCTCCGGGCAGCGACGCTCCAGGTCGTCGCAACAGCCACCATCGGCGCCTACATCGGCTTGGGCGGGCTCGGCGCGCCGATCTACGACGCCACTCAGCAAGGCCCCTTCCAAGACACTCCGGATAGTCACGTCGCTACCGGGGAACTGCTGTGCGGTGCCGTACTGGTGGCATTGCTGGCGCTGGGGCTCGATCTCGTTCTGGCAACTATTCAGCGGTATTCGACGTCACGTGGAATAACTGGCCGCTACCGCAAGTCGCACATACCTGGCCCCGCGAATGCCGCCGTCGAGGTTTCCGAGCCCGACGGCGGCGATCACCGGCCGACTCGAAATGCTGTCGTTCCACGCGAAGTACCAGCTGGTTAGCCAACGCTGCACCCGCACGACGTCCCCGATTGGACCGGCACCAAGTCGGCTCCGCCGAAGGAGAATGAACATGAAAAGCACTCGCGCCACCGCCCTGATCGCCGGCTTTGCGGCTGGAGCCCTGGCCCTGTCCGGCTGCTCCAGCTCCAGCAACGCCGGTTCCGGTGGGACCACGAGCACATCCAGCACCAGCGCTGGAGCAACGACGACGGCGGGCGCCGCTTCGTCCGGTGCTGCGGCGCCGTCCGCATCAGGAAGTGCGGCGCCGACTGCTTCCGGCTCCGCCGGCGCAGCACCGAGTGGGGGTTCGAACTCCATCATCATCGGCTCGGCGAACTTCGGCGAATCCGTGCTGCTCGCCGACGTCTACGGCGCGGCGCTGACGGCCAAGGGCATCACGGTCACCCAGAAGCCGAAGATCGGCAGCCGCGAGGTTTACATCACCGCGCTGAAGGATGGCTCCATCGACCTGATTCCCGAGTACTCCGGAACGCTGCTCGCCCACTTCGACAAGTCCTCCACCGCTGCGAGCTCCGACGAGATCTTCAAGGCGCTGCCGGCCGCGATCGGAAGTGACCTGAAAGTTCTCGCGCAGTCCAAAGCGCAGGACAAGGACTCGATCTCAGTCACTGCTGCGACTGCGTCGAAGTACAACCTGAAGACGATCGCAGATCTGAAGGGCAAGGCCGGCGACCTGACTATGGGCGGTCCTCCCGAGTTCAAGACCCGGGCGGACGGGGTTCCGGGGCTCAAGAGCAAATACGGCGTGGTCTTCGGCACCTTCAAGACGCTCGACGCGGGCGGCGCATTGAGCGTCGCCGGCCTGAAGAACGGTCAGGTGGACGCGGTTGACCTGTTCACCACCGATCCGGCGATCACGGCCAACAAATTCGTGGTGCTCCAGGACCCGAAGAATCTGTACACCGCCCAGAACGTACTTCCTCTCATCAGCGCCAAGAAGGCTTCGCCGAAGGTGACAGCTGCGCTGGACGCCGTCTCCGCCAAGTTGGACACCGCCACGTTGATCGCGCTGAATACCAAGGTCGCAGCGGGGACAGACCCCGAGAAGGTTGCCCAGGAGTGGGTCAAGGCGCAGAGTCTGGGCTGATCTGCCCAGCGGAGACGCGCGTAGTGTCCGCACGGATCGACATCGGAGCCGACGTCCACCGCTGGACGTCGGCTCCGGTCGAGTCAGACTGAATGACCAAGCCGACCCATGGTGCGCCCGCTGCATCGGCCGAGGCGTGGCCGATGCCTGCCGAGCCGTTTGCACCCGAGCGAATTGTGCTTGCGCCCAGTGTGAAAGAATCAGCCCTCGTGAGCCAGCGCACCGGATCCCGCATCTCCACCCGAATTTCCTCGATTGCCGAGTCGGCGACTCTCGCCGTTGACGCGAAAGCCAAGGCGCTCAAGGCAGCGGGCCGGCCGGTCATCGGCTTTGGTGCGGGAGAACCAGATTTCGCCACGCCCGAACCCATCGTCAAGGTGGCCGCGGACGCCGCCGCCGATCCCGCGAACCACAAGTACACACCGGCGGCCGGCCTTCCCGAACTCCGCCAGGCGATCGCCGACAAGACCGCGCGCGACTCGAACTTCTGTGTCACGGCGTCACAGGTGTTGGTCACCAACGGCGGCAAGCAAGCCGTTTATCAGACCTTTGCCACCCTGCTCGATCCCGGTGACGAGGTGCTGCTGCCGGCGCCGTACTGGACCACCTACCCGGAAGCGATCGCCCTGGCCGGCGGGGTTCCGGTTCCTGTGGTCGCGGACGAGTCGACCGACTACCTGTTGTCGGTCGCCCAGCTGGACGCGGCGCTCACCGACCGGACGAAATTGCTGCTGTTCTGCTCGCCGTCCAACCCGACCGGCTCGGTGTACCCACCCGACCAGGTCGCCGCGATTGGGCGGTGGGCCTTCGACAAGGGCATCTGGGTCGTCACGGACGAGATCTACGAGCATCTCGTCTACGACGGCGCAGAGCACGTCTCCATGCCCGTGGTCGTCCCTGAACTTGCGGATCGCTGCGTAGTGCTCAATGGCGTTGCCAAGACATATGCGATGACGGGTTGGCGGGTGGGTTGGATGATCGGCCCGCAGGATGTCATCACCGCCGCCACCAACCTGCAGTCCCACCTGTCGTCCAACGTCGCGAACGTGTCCCAGCGGGCAGCACTCGAGGCGGTGAGCGGGCCGCTGGACGCGGTCGACATGATGCGAACCGCCTTCGATCGACGGCGCCGCACCATGGTGCGGCTGCTCTCCGAGATTCCCGGAGTGACCTGCCCCGAACCCAAAGGTGCCTTCTACTGCTACCCGAGCGTCGCAGCGTTGATCGGCAAGGATTTCGGCGGCGTTCGACCGTCCTCTTCCGCTGAATTGGCCGCCCTCGTGCTCGAGCATGCCGAGGTCGCGGTCGTTCCCGGTGAAGCGTTCGGAACGCCGGGTTACTTCAGGCTCTCGTATGCGCTGGGCGACGACGACCTGGAAACCGGCGTCCGCCGGATGGGCGAATTCCTCCGAACCGCCAAGGACTGACCCGAACAGCCGATCTTCGCGCCCGCCGGCGGTTCGGGAAGTGACGTCCTCGAACGAAGCTCGATTCAAGCGAGGCGAACGAACGCCCTGGCCTTCCCGAGAACGGTGACGCCGGCAGCGCGGACGGTCAGATCGACCCTGGCTGTGCGGGACTGGAGGTCCAAGGCGCCGATCACACCAGACACTTCGATGCTCGCCCCAACGCCGTCATCAGGCACGACCACAGGCCTGGTGAAACGCACGGAGTACTCGACGACCGCGCCCGGATCCCCCACCCAGTCGGTGACGCTGCGCACGGTCGTTGCCATGGTCAGCATGCCGTGCGCGATGACATCCGGTAGTCCTACGCCGGTTGCCACCCGGGCATTCCAGTGGATCGGATTGAAATCCCCGGCGGCACCGGCATAACGGACCAGTCGCTCACGGGTGAGTTGATAGGTGGCGTCGGGAATGCGATCACCCACCGTCAACGAATCGAAGCTCGGCAATGCCAGGCCGGCGTCGTGCGACGAATGTGCGGTCATGCGGGGGAACCTCGCGCGACGAGACTCGAGAATGCAGTGGTCACGGCGGTGCCATCCGACAGGGTCAGCTCCGAGCGAAGGGTTAGCACATCATTGGATCCCAGTGCACGGATGGCTTCGACGAAGACAGTGCAGGTGAGGACATCACCGGCAACGATCGGCCGGTGATGGATGAACCGCTGGTCACCGTGCACCACTCGGGAGAAGTCCAGCCCAAGCGCGGGATCGAAGACAACCGCGTCCTGGGCGCGCGTCAGTGCTGCGATTGCGAACGTCGGCGGCGCGACCAGGTCGTCGTGTCCGGCAACTTGCGCTGCCCGGGTGGAATGGCTGATCGGGTTGTCGTCACCGATCGCCGTTGCGAACTCCCGGATCTTCTCGATGCCCACGACATACGACTCCGACGGGGAGGAGCTGCGGCCGACGAACGAGTGATCCAGGGCCACGGAAGTTAGCGCGTTTCCTTGTGGTTACGGTGGATCCCGCAGTTCGGGCAGAACTTCTTGATCTCGAGACGATCCGGATCATTCCGACGGTTCTTACGGGTGATGTAGTTGCGGTGCTTGCACTCTTCGCAAGCGAGCGTGATCTTCGGGCGAACGTCGGTGGCGGCCACGGTAGCTGCCTCTTTCTTGTACTTGCGGTGCGTGACGAGCGCGCGCCGGACGGCCGCGAACTCTCGGGCAATGGTCGAAAAGACGACCTGGTAGCGATGGCCGGACTCGAACCGGCGACCTAGCGATTATGAGTCGCTCGCTCTAACCAGCTGAGCTACACCGCCAAGGAGAACAAAACCGGACCCTCACTTCTTCCCAGCGACGCCCGACGCCGTCGTAGACGGCGCATCGGCGTGTTCGGCGTGCGGTACCGGTCGTGCAACGGCCCGGTTACATCTCCGAGCCCCTTTACGGAATCGAACCGTAGACCTTCTCCTTACCATGGAGACGCTCTACCGACTGAGCTAAAGGGGCCTGATACTGCATCACAACGTCGGTACTGCCGAACTGGGTTCTTTCCCCTCCACACGGAGCAGGCTTGTCACCACAAGGTGCTGCTCCCAGGAGGACGAACCGACCGCCTGAGAGCCTCGGCAACTGTACCTCAGGTCCTGCCAGCAAGGAAAACCCACCGGTGGCCGCTCAACCGCCGAGCCGCAGCGCCTGTGGCTGGTTCGAGACTGGAACCGTCTTGACGGTGCGGGTCGCCAGCCAGGCTTCCAGCTTCTCGATCGGCATCGGTCGAGCCAGCAGGAAACCCTGGAGCTCGTCGCAGGACAGCGACAACAGTGCGTCGCGCGCCGCTTCCTCCTCCACCCCTTCAGCGACCACCCGTAGCCCCAGGGAATGCCCGAGGTCGATGATGGCTCGGACGATCGCATGGTCGCCAAGATCGGTCACCATGCCCTGGACGAACGATTTGTCGATCTTGATCTCGTCGATCGGCAGCCGGCGCAGGTACGCGAGTGAGGAGTATCCGGTTCCGAAGTCATCGACCGACAACCGAATGCCCATCGCGTGCAACTCCCGCAGGATCGGTAGCGAACGCTCGGGGTCGGCCATCACGCTGGACTCGGTGATCTCGAAGGTGAGGAGCTCGGGAGGCACACCGAACCGGTCCAACGCAGCTTGCACATACTGCGGGAAGTGTGGACCGGACAGATTGCGGACCGAGAGATTTACCGCGGCTCCGATCTTGAGGTTCCGACTTCGCCATTGGCCGACCTGCTCGAGCACGATTTCCAGAACGTGACGCAGCAGGGTGTCGATGGAACCGGTCGCCTCGATCGCCTCCACGAACTCGACCGGTGAGACCGGGCCGAACTCCGGATGCGTCCAGCGGACCAACGCTTCCACACCAACCAGATCCCGATGTTGCAGGCTCAGTTTGGGCTGGTAGTGCACGGTGATGAGGCCGTCCTCGACGGCCCTGCGAAACTGGGTGACCAGCTGAAATCTCCGCCGGAACACCTGGCCCATGGTGGCCCCGTAGATGCGTACAGGCGTGTCCGAGGATTGCGCGGCCATCAGCGCCATCTCCGCACGTTGCAACAGGGTACTGACGTCCTCGCCTGCGGCGGAGCCGTCGGACGGGACGTCCATCTCAGCGAGCCCGGCATGAGCGTGCGGCTCGATCTCGATGCCGTCGAGCGCGTAGGAGCGGCCGACGATCTCCAACAGCATCGCCGCATCCTCGGCGAACGATCCCGTTCTTGAATTGCGCAGCAGGACAGCGAAACGATCGGACTCGATGTGCGCCACCATCCGATCCTCGCCGACTGCAGCCACCAGACGCGCGCCCGCGGCCACCAACAGCTGCTCTCCCCGATCGTGCCCGATGGCGTTGTTCACCTCAGGCAGGATGTCGAGCTGCACCAACATGACCGCTCCGATCGAGTCGGACGCCATCGACGCATCGATCTCGACCGTCAGACCGCGCCAGTTCAGCAGGCCGGTGATGTCGTCGTGGTAGGCCTCGTGTCGCAGCGTTTCGAGCAGCCGAAGGTTGTCAAGAGCCGTCGACACGTGACTTGACAGGGTTTCCAGCAGGGTGAGGTCGTCGTCGCGAAAGCGGCCCCAGCGGGTCAGCCGATCTCGAACCTCGAGATAGCCGCGGTCCCGGTCGCCGGACCGGAGCGGCACCACCAACACATCCCAGGCCCCGCGGTTGGCAAGCGCGCCGAGGATCTGCGGATCGGTGGTCTTGTCGTTGGACGCCTTGGCGCGGCCCATGGCGACCGCTTGGACGAGCAACGGGTCCTTCGGGTCGAGCGGCGGCAGTTGGACGGAGCCGTCGGCGTCCACGGCGATCGTCCGGAATCCCTTTCCCGGTTCATTCAGATGAATCAGCGCGACCTTGGCATTGAGCTGATCCCGCACCTGTTCGACAAGCTCCTGCCAGTCCGACGGCTCCGAGTTGATGGCGGTCAGTCGGCGGCCGAAAGAGTACATCCGGGACAGGTCGGTGTGCTGGCGAAGAAAGCCCGCATACGTCCGGTAGAGCACGCCGATGACAACAGCCAGGGCTCCACAGAGCAGGTAACCGCTGGGTCCGGTGTCCTGGTGGATCACGGTGAACGCAACCACCGCGAAGATCGCGCAGGCCGACGATGTCACCACACTTCGGGACACCACCCGCCGGAGCGGCTCGGCAGGTCCGAACAGCGAGTACGTGCGCCAGACCACGGAGGACGACGCGACTGCAGCGACGATTCCACCGAGGGCCGCTCCGAGGATGGGGTGTCGGTGGGCGCCGTCCCATCCGAAGGGCACCGCGGCCGCGATCAGCGCGGCTATGCCGGCCTCCATCGCGACGATGGCCAGGTTGAGGCGGATGGAGCTCCATTTGTCCCGCCGGCTCAGATAAACACCCAATGCCGCCACCACGTGCGCAACGCCGACCACCCAGCCGGGCAGGACCAGAAGTCCGTAGACAGCGGGCAACTCGGACAGAATGACGAGGAAGGTCTCGCGCTTCCACTCGACCCGCAATGGCAGCGTTTCGCTGCCGATGAACATCAGCACGAGCAGTAAGCCGCCGAACACCACAGCGGATCGGGATACTTCGATGTGATTGAGTCTGGCCGCTGGAACCCAGAGGAGAACCGCCGCAGCCGCCGTCAGGGCACCCATGATCCCGTACACCCGCGAGCTCGAGTAGGTCGGATGTGTGCGGTCAGGCACTGCGGCGCCTCTCACGGTCGAACATGAAGCGGCGGCCCGGTACCGCGCGTCGGTCGTCATACCGTCCGACCCGCGGTAGATCTGGTGAGGTCAAGGATATGGTAGAACGTGTATGCAGAGAGTAACCGAGTTGACCCGTTCACAGGCTACTGGAGGCAGAAAAATTCCCGGTGGCAGCACCTGTTCACTCCGCCGTTCCGCCGATTTCCCCAGCGAGTGTGGCCCGTAAGCGACCAGGGCCGTCCGACGGCGCTCAGTGCGGGGCACCGATGTCTAACGACGCCATCGCGCGAATGTTTCACAGGTTCCCGAAATGCCTGTAGTGGTAGGCCTTTTGGACCATGTCGGCTCGAGTACGTCGGACCCAGTGGCCCCGCTACATACGACACCGTGGCCCGGCTACATATGACACCGTGGCCCCGCGCACATTCGCCACTGTGATTTCACGCACAAAACCCATTCGACACCATGGCCCTGCGCATTCGTGCATCGTGCTTCCGCACGCATCAGACACCGTGGTGGCAGGTGAGAGATTCGAACTCCCGTAGCTTGCGCGGCTGATTTACAGTCAGCTCCCTTTGGCCACTCGGGCAACCTGCCGTGCAGCAGAACCAATTGGTCCCTGCCGCCGCGTGAACCTTACTAGCCAATGCGCCCGCAGCCCAATCGGTGCCGGTGATGCCTGCCGACTGCCGGTAGCGTCGGGCTCGAGTCGCGACCCGCACCGGGTCGCTGGGAGGAAGGCGCCGAAATGGCTGACCCATCATTCGACATCGTGAGCAAAGTCGACCGCCAGGAAGCGGACAACGCGCTGAACCAGGCAGCCAAGGAGCTGAGCCAACGGTTCGACTTCCGCGGCACCGATTCAACCATCGCGTGGTCCGGAGAGGAGGGCGTCACGATCACGTCGTCGACCGAAGAGCGCTGTTTGGCCGCCATCGACGTGTTCAAGGAGAAGCTGATCAAGCGGAGCATCTCCATGCGATCGCTGGACATGGACGAGCCGGCACAGTCGGGCAAGGTGTACAAAGCGAACGGCACGTTGGTACAGGGCATCACGTCGGAGCAGGCGAAGCTGATCTCCAAAAGGATTCGCGACGAGGGGCCCAAGGGTGTGCAGGCGCAGATCCAGGGAGACCAACTCCGAGTGTCGGGCAAGAAGCGCGACGATCTCCAGGCCGTGATAGCACTGCTCAAGGCTGCGGACCTCGAGGTGGCACTGCAGTTCACCAACTATCGCTGAGCAGAAACGCCTTTCCCCCAGGTGCTTCCGCTCCCGGGGGTTGACGCTCCGGCTTTCCAACGCCCCCGGGGTTTGCGCGCCCGGAGTTTGCGCCCCAGGTTCTGCGCGCCCAGGGTTTGCGTGCCTCCGGCGTTCAAGCGCCCGGGGTTTGCGCGTCTGGGGTTTTCGCGTCTGGGGTTTACATGTCTGGGGTTTACACGCAGCGGAGTCAGCATCGGCGCTGCTTCGCAGCCGAGGCCGCCCGCACTACGCTGGGGCAAACGTGCCTAAGGAGCATTTGTGCAGCTCGACTCCATCGACCACCACATCATCTCGGGCCTGATCCAGGATGCACGCTCTGCGTTCCGCGAGGTCGGAGAATCGTTAGGGCTGTCGGCGCCCGCCGTCAAACGGCGGGTCGACCGTCTCCGCGCGGAAAGGGTCATCAC
>JBPCPG010000034.1:0-7446 GCA_050999445.1 Nakamurella sp.
TCGACGGCGTGATGAGCTCGTCGGTGACCCAGCGGGCGACGTTGTCGGGATAGGGCGCCGGCAGCATCAGAATGACGTGCTTGAAGCCGGCGTCGACCGCTGCTGCGATCGCTTGCAGGGTGTCGCCGGGATGGTCGTAGGAAACAGGAAGGGCGACCGACCGGGTGATCGCGCTGGGGTCGCGCCCGATCTCGGCGCAGAAGCGGTCGAGCAGGGCGCTGCGGCTGATCATGTCGGCGATGTCGCCGCCTGGGATGTTCCAGATGTCGGCGTGCTCGGCGACCACGCGCAGTGTTGCGGTGGACCGGCCGCCGATCACGATGGGTGGGTGTGGTCGCTGGACCGGTTTGGGGTTGCACAGCGCGCCGGTGAGCTGGTGGTACGTGCCGTGGAAGTCGAACGGTTCGTCCGAGGTCCACAGCCGGGTGATGATCGTGCATGCCTCGGCGAGGCTGCCCACCGCGTGCGCCGCGTCGGGGTAGGGCAGGCCGTGCGCGTCGTATTCGCGCCGGGCGATCGGCACGCTGGGTCGAGAGCCCGCGCCGATACCGAAGTCGAGTCGCCCGTCGGAAACGATGTCGACGGTGGCGGCGATTTTGGCGAGCAACGCCGGCGGTCGGATGCGGTTGCTCGTCACCAGCAGCCCGACGCGCAGCCGCTGGGTCTGCGCGGCCAGGGCGGTCAGCAACGACCAGCCTTCGAAGGTCGGTCCGTTCGGATCACCGAAGATCGGCATCAGGTGGTCGAACAGCCACGCGTGTTCGATCTGCTCGATCTTGTCCGCCTGCTGCCAGACCTCCAGAACGTCGCGGTACTCGACCTGTGAGGGCGCTGTCATGATCCCGAAGCTGACGCCGGTCGATCCGTTCATCGACGGCGTCGCAGTGACGAGTCGAGAAGGGACGGTGGTGTGTCGATCTTTTCCTCGGGCGCAAGGTCGACCCCTGGTGCGACGACATCATCGACCGCATCGAGGATGTCCTGCGGAAGTACGGTGTCCGCGGCGGCCAGCTGCGAGCGCAGATGGTCCATCGTCCGCGGGCCGATGATCGCGCTGGTCACGGCCGGGTGTGCCGTCACGAAAGCGAGCGCGAGTTGAATCATGCTCAGGCCGGCGTCGTCGGCAATCGTCGCGAGCTGCTCGACGGCGTCGAGCCGCATACGGTTGGCCGGTACGGAC
Source organism: Nakamurella sp. (assembly GCA_050999445.1). Taxonomy (GTDB): domain Bacteria; phylum Actinomycetota; class Actinomycetes; order Mycobacteriales; family Nakamurellaceae; genus Nakamurella. Next base: position 1,181 of record JBPCPG010000034.1, read on the forward strand.
AGGTCGAAGCGCTGCGGCATCGTCCTCGCGCGGCTGGTGCTGATTTCGCGGCCTTCGCGGATCGCCCCCGACAGCCAGCCCGAGGCCAGCGGACTCCACACCAGCACACCCATTCCGTACTCCTGTGTGACGGGCAGGACGTGGGTCTCGATGCCACGCTGCAGGATCGAATAGCTGGGCTGCTCGGTGACGTAGCGGCTCAGATGGTGTTCCCTCGCGGCCCATTGGGCCTGCACAATGCGATACGCCGGGAACGTCGATGAGCCGAAATACTGGATCTTGCCGGCGCGCTGCAGATCTGTCAGCGCCGACAGTGTCTCCTCATCACTGGTCGTCGGGTCCCACCGATGAACCTGAAAGAGGTCGATGTGGTCGACCCCCAAGCGGCGCAGGCTGTTGTCCAACCCGGTCACCAGCCAGCGGCGCGAACTACCCCGGTGGTTGCGCTCCGCACTCATTGGCAAGACCGCCTTTGTCGCCAGCACGATGTCGTCACGGCGCCCGGCGACGGCCTTGCCGACCATCTCCTCCGACTCGCCTTTCCCATAGAAGTCGGCGGTGTCGATCATGTTGATGCCGCCCTCGAGCGCGGCATCGACGATCGCGGCCACCTCGTCCTGGGTGGTGCGCCCGATCGCACCGAAGTTCATTGCGCCGAGCACGAGCGAGCTGACCTGCACGCCAGTGCGACCCAAGGTGCGGTATTGCATGAAGTTGCCTCCTGTTGCTGGTGGGTGGGGACTCGCGCGGTTACCGACTCTGACATCATGAGTACCGGAGCAACGCTCCTCTTCAACATACGGAGCACGGCTCCGATTAGCAAGAGCGTCTGGAAGGGCGGTGCGAGATGACGGTAGGGGGCGATCCAGCCGAGCCGGCGTCACCGCGAAAGCGGGCCGATGCTCGACGCAATGAACAGACGCTGCTCGACGCGGCCGCCGAGGTCTTCCGCACCTTGGGCGTCCAAGCACCAGTTCGCGATATCGCGGCCAAGGCCGGAGTGGGTATGGGCACGATCTACCGCCACTTTCCCACCCGGGCCGAGCTGATCATCGCCGTCTACCGCCGCCAGGTCGACACCTGCGCCGCGGCCGGCCCGACGCTGCTCGGGAGCACCGAATCTCCCTACCAGGCGCTCTCCCAGTGGATCGACCTGTTCGTCGCATTCCTGGCCACCAAACACGGACTTGCCGCGGTGATGCGCTCCGACCAGAGCGGCTTCGAAGCCCTGCACACCTACTTCCTCGACCGCCTCGTACCCGTCTGTGCAGAGTTACTCGACGCCGCTGCACGAAACGGCGAGATCCACGCGGACATCGACGCCCTGGAACTCATGCGGGCCGTCGGTAATCTCTGCGTCAGCATCGACGGCGACTCCGGCTACGACGCCCATCGCATGGCGCGTCTGCTCATCGCTGGACTACGTCATGAGCAGGTCGATCCCTGAGTGACCAGCGGTTCGGCGAACCGGTTCTGGTTGTGGAGGTTTGCACGCCGATTCGCTGGAACCCAAGCGCCCCGATCGTGCCAAATTGCTCAGCCCGAACCATGCCGGTACCCGTGCGAATTCACAACCTGCGCCCCGGACTTCGGTAGCGAATGCGTAGGCCGCACCGAATACCCACCGGCACAGGGGGTATTCACCGCTGGTGGAACTTCAACAGTGGGCCGAGCCCGGAGATCGCACCAGCCGCAGGTGGCTGTTCGGTGACCAGCTCGGACCTCACTTTCTCGATGACCAGAACCAATCGGCGCTGATCATCGAATCTCGCGGTGTCTTCCGGCGACGGCGATTCCACCGGCAGAAGGCCCACCTGGTTCTTTCGGCGATGCGGCACCGAGCGGCAGAACTCGGCGATCGCTGCGAATACGTGGTCTCCGACAGATATCGACCCGCTGCGCGGGGACCACTGACCGTCTGCCACCCCACCAGCCGCGCTGCGCTTGCGTTGGTGCGGAGCATGCCTGAGGTCGAGGTGCTGCCGGCGCGTGGTTTCGCCACCAGCATGGACGAGTTCGGTAGCTGGGTGGATTCGCGCGGCTCACGCCGCCTGCTCATGGAGGATTTCTACCGTGAGAACAGACGGCGGCTCGGCGTGCTGATGGATGGTGACGAGCCGACGACCGGACGGTGGAACTTCGACGCCGACAATCGGGAACGGGCGCCTCGATCCGGATCTCTCGGCATCCCCGAGCCGTTGTGGCCCGTCGAGGACGAGATCGACGAGGAGGTTCGCCGCGATCTGGACAAGTGGGAGCGCGACGGCGACGTCCGCTTCATCGGAAACGACGGCCCCCGTCGATTTGCGGCCACCCGCCCGGAAGCGCTCGCCGCGTTCGAGCACTTTCTGGCCGAGCGCCTTGACACCTTCGGCCCCTACGAAGATGCGATGCTTTCCGGTGATCCGTGGATGGCGCATTCGCTGATGTCCGCTGCGCAGAATCTGGGATTGGTACATCCGCTGGAACTCGTCACCGAGGTCGAGCAGGCATATCGACAAGGGCTGGTACGCATTTCCTCGGCCGAAGGTTTCATCCGGCAGCTCATCGGCTGGCGGGACTACGTCTGGAATCTCTACTGGCACCAGGACGACAGCTACCGGCGTCGCAACCAGTTGCAGGCAACAACTCCGCTGCCAAATTGGTTCGCCGAACTAAAATCCGACGCGGTGCAGGCTCGATGTCTGTCCACCGTTCTGGGCAATCTCGCCGATCACGGGTGGGTTCATCACATCCCCAGGTTGATGGTGCTCGGAAACTACGCACTGCAGCGCGGCTGGGACCCATCGGCTCTGACGGATTGGTTTCATCGCGCCTTCGTCGACGGATACGACTGGGTCATGGTGCCGAATGTGGTCGGCATGTCCCAATACGCGGACGGCGGAATCATGGCAACGAAGCCCTATGCCGGTGGCGGTGCGTACATCGACCGGATGAGTGACTTCTGTGGCGGCTGCCGATACAACCCGAAAGTTCGGGTCGGCGATAACGCCTGCCCTTTCACCGCCGGCTATTGGGCCTTTCTGCAACGGAACCTTGCTGAATTCGCCACAAACCACCGGATGCAGCAGGCCGTGCGCGGAATGGATCGGCTCACCGATCTGGAGGCGTTGGTGGAGCAGGAGACCGGACGCGGCACCAGCGCGCCGTAGAAGCCTCACCTACCTCGATTCACGAGCGTCGCCGCGCGGTCCAGCCGGGCCGGCCGGGCAACGGAGCGGGCGGTGAGTGGCCGAATGTGTACGCCTGGCCCTGGTGGTCAGGAGCTCCGACATTCGGGTTCGTGGTGGATCATGGCGGGTGTGTTCTTCGTGGCCTCGATCCTGGTGCAGCCCTCGTTCGTCAACTGCCAGAAATCCATCGTCGCGCACACCCAAGTGATTCTGGCTGCGATCGAGCACGGCCTGTTCACGGACGCACCGACTCGAAAAGAACCGCGCCTGTCACTGTGAAAATTCACCTGATGACGCGGTGGCCGCGAGTGGAACATTCGGGCAATGCGCCCCAGAACTGAGCATTCTCACCAATACGAATGAAGTGCCGGTTCGACGTTGTCTGCACCCCTGCGACGAAGGGTGAGCGTCGCTGACCGAGCCGGCTGACCCAGATCATTCATCGTCGTACGGCTTGTCTGGCGCGCCGGGAGGGTGTGAAGGCCTGCAGATCCAGCAGTCCGGGCGGATCACTGACCCCTGGACCGCCGGCGGTCGCCCATTGCACTACCTGAGCCGTAGCTTCCTCGTCGAGCACACCCTCGAGCCACACCGGCCGGGCCCCGGCCCGACGACCGGCCGGCGACGGAGTCACCACGACCACGTTGGACCGTTCACAGGCGTCGAGGCACTTGCTGACCTTTACCTGGCCGGCCCCTTCGATACCGGTCGGCAGAGCTCGCAGCTGACCGTCATGATCGACATCCGGGTGCTTACTGGTAGTGCCGCAGCAGCAATCGCGGCACACGGTGACCGTCGGTCCAGAGGAATCCAGGGTGAACGCCGACCGGATCGACCGAGGATCCGAGGCGCGGCGGCCACTCACTCGTTCGTCCTCGCCGTCGAGATGACCGGCGAGATGACCGGCGCGGTGGAAGAACCGGCGCGACGCCAGGCGGCCTTGCGGAGCAACCGCAGACCGTTGAGTCCGACGATGACGGTGGATCCTTCGTGGCCGCCACGCCCAATGGCAGTGGGAGGGTGCCGACCAGGTCCCAGATGACCAGCCCGGTGATGACGACGCCGGCGATGATGAGGTTGGCCACCACCACTTTTCGGGCTCGGCGCGCGAGGTCGATCACCTTCGGAACGGTGGACAACTCGTCCCTGACGATCACCGCGTCCGCGGTTTCCAACGCGAGGTCCGATCCGTGGCGGCCCATCGCCACGCCGAGGTGGGCGGCGGCCATGGCAGGTGCGTCGTTGACACCGTCGCCGACCAGCAGCACCCGGGAGCCCTGCTGTTGCATGGCTCGCACGGCGGTCACCTTGTCGGCTGGTAGCAGTTCGGCCCGTACGTCGATGATTCCCACCTCGGAGCCCAGTCGCCGGGCGGCGGAGGCGTTGTCGCCGGTCAGCAGTACCGGGGCGGTGCCGGTCAACTGGCGCAGCTGCGCGACGGTGTCGGTGGCGTCGGTACGAAGCCGATCGGCCAGTGCCAGCACACCGACCGGTCGATGATCCACCACCACCACCACGGCGGTGCGGCCCTGATCCTGCGCCGCTGCCACCACGGTCGCTGCCCGCGCGGCGATCGCGCCACCCCCCAGCGACAGGTCGGCGAGCACTGTCGGCGAACTGACATGCACGCCCAGGCCCTCCACGGTGGCGCTGACACCACGTCCCGGAGCGGACGAGAAGTCCTGCGCTGCGGGGATTGTGAGGCCGCGATCGTGGGCGGCGCGGACGATCGCCGCCGCCAGTGGATGTTCGCTGGGCCGTTCGGCTCCGGCCGCCAGTCGCAGCAGCTGATCCTGGCTGATGGACACCTCGGGCAGGACGTGCACTTCGGTGACCCGAGGGGTGCCCTCGGTCAGGGTGCCGGTCTTGTCGAACGCCACGATGTCGGAGAGGCCGAGTTGCTCCATCACCACCGCCGACTTCACCAGCACCCCGTGCCGCCCCGCGTTGGCGATCGCCGACAGCAGCGGAGGCATGGTCGCCAGGACGACAGCGCACGGCGAGGCGACGATCATGAAAGTGATGGCCCGCAACAAGGTTGGCTGTAGCGCCCCGTGCAGGGCGAGCGGGATGAAGAACAACGCCAGCGTCGCCGTCACCATCAGCAGCGAGTACCGCTGCTCAACCTTCTCGATGAACAGCTGCGTCCTGGCCTTGGTGGCCGACGCCTCGTCGACCATGGCGACGATCCTGGCCACGACCGACTCTTCGGCCGGGCGGCCCACGCGGACCTGCAGCGCGCCGGTCCCGTTCAGGGTGCCGGCGAACACTTCGTCGCCTGGTTCCTTCACGACCGGGAGCCCTTCGCCGGTGATGGTGGCCTGATCGACATCCGAGGCCCCGTCGACGACGTGCCCATCGGCCCCGATCCGCTCACCGGGCCGCACCAGGACGAGGTCACCGACCTCGAGATCCGCGGCATCCGCCAGTTCCTCGGCCCCGCCGTCGAGCAGCCGGGTGGCCCGCTCCGGTGCCAGATCCAGCAGTGCCTTCACCGAGTCCTGGGTGCGCTTGGTGGCGAAGGCCTCCAGCGCGCCGGAGGTCGAGAAGATGACGATGAGCAAGGCGCCGTCCAGCACCTGCCCGATCGCGGCGGCCACGATCGCGGCCACGATCATCAACAGGTCGACATCGAGCGTCCTGTTCCGCAGCGCCTTCAGCCCGGCCAGCGCCGGCTCCCAGCCACCGGCGGCATAACACGCCAGGTACAACGCCCAATACACCGCGGCCGGTGCGTCCAGCAGCTGCGACGTCCCGCCGACGGCGAACAGAGCAGTGGCCAGGGCCGCCCACCGCACCTCCGGCAACGTCAGCATGCCGCCCAGGCGACGGGCACGAACCGCCCCAGCAGGCGTTGCGGTTCTGGTTGCCGGGCTCGACAACGTTGATGACATCGGTAGGCCTCTCCGCGAGCGCTGCAGTGCCCGACGGGGAACTGCCCCTGGCGAGGCTACACAAGAATGAACACGTATTCATCTATCAGTAGTCATCGTCACTCGGGTACTACGATGGCCAAGTGGGACATGGGATGGGTGGGCGCGAGACGCCACCGGCGCGGCTGACCATCGCCAGCGCCACGGCCGTCGCCGCGAC
>JBPCPG010000191.1:0-17031 GCA_050999445.1 Nakamurella sp.
GCGTGATGCTTGCTCAAGTCACATCCCAGATTTCGTCGCTACGTTCGAGCGCACTGAACGTACAATTTGCGGACCGTTCCGACGCATTCGTGCAGGCATCCGAATTCATTTCATCGGTGGCGGCACGTCCGACAATAAGTCCAAGATTTGTCGTCCCTGCGGTATCACAGAACAATAACGGCAATCATCCTGATGCGCAACAGCAACGTGGGACAGGGAGAGCTGCTCGCTTTCCCGGAAGTTCCGAACGAGGGAAAGCGGCCAATGTTCGCGAAAGCCTCGAATGCGACATCCACCAGGTCAGCGGCCGCTGCGCCGTTGACCGGTCGAACTGCGTGCGTCATTGGTTGCAACGCCTTTCAGCAGCGAAGACCGACACCGCGCCTGCCCGGTCAGCCGGCCGCGTATCCGCAAGCCCACGGCCCCAGACCGCGAGCGGCGTAGACCTTCTCTGCAATAGCGATCTGCTGGCTTTTGCTGGCATGATCCGCACGGTCGGCGTAGGCGCCACCGCCGGCCCCCAGCCAGGTTGTGTAATCGAACTGCAACCCACCGTAATAACCATTGCCGGTATTGATGGACCAGTTGTTGGTCGACTCACAATGCGCAATCGCATCCCAATTGACGCTCCAGTGGCTGGAATCGTCGTAGTAGCCGGCGCCCCCAGCGGCCGGCGCTGACTTCGGCGCGGAACTGCTGGTCGGCGCGTCCGAAGCACTGGACGTCCGGCTGCGACTGGCCACGCGGGTCGAGGTCGTCGGAGCGGCTGCGGTCGTCTGCTGGGTGGACGTCGGGTCGGAGGTCGTTCCGTTGCTGGTTGCCGTGCTGGTTCCGATGATGGTCGGTGCGCTCGTCCGGACGGCGGTCGGTGTGCTCGTGTGCACGACGACGGGCGCCACATAGGTACCGACATGGTTGATGGTGGCCACCGCAGGCTTGACCGTCCTACGACCGAGTTCCACCGGTGCACCCGGCTTACCGTTGACGATCTTCATCCGGTAGGTGACCTGGATTGCGCCGGCCTGACCCTGCTGGGCCACCGATGACGTTCCCTGGTCCATCGAGGCATCCTGCACCGACTGGTCGGCTGGTTGCACCACCAGTTGCGTCTTGGTGACGAGCCGATATCCGACCCTGGTGATGGTGATACGAAGTCCCTGGCGAAGCATGGTGCCGACCGACGGTGTGACGACGTCGTCCTTGCCCACCTTGATGTTCTGGGCCTTCAGCAGATCACCGACGGTCTTGAGATCGGAGACCTTCTGCGCGGCCTTGCCCGAGCCGTCCGCGACAACGACCGTGGGCAACGTGCGGACCGTGACGACAGTGCCGTCGGTAAGCATGGAGCGCAGCGCCGGTGACACCCGATCGTTGCGACCGAGGATGACGCCCTGCTGCTGCAGCAGATCTCCGACGGTGCGTGCCGGTGACGTGACCCTGGTGATCTTCCCCTGCGACCCCAACACCGACACGGTATGCAGGGAAGCCGCGGTGACCTGCAACCCGTCCAGCGGGATGGCGCGGGAACGATCGGCGGACAGCTGGAAGTCCTCGGCCCTTCGGCCGATCTCGGTCAGCGCATCGTCCACCGTGCGCGCTGTCGTCCAGATGGTCTGTTGTTTGCCGTCGATGCGCACGGTGAATTCACGTCCGCGGTTCAGAGCGATCCGGGAGCCGTCCGAGATTCCCACTGCTCCTGCCGGCGCCAGCGTGTCGTGCGAGTCGACGCGCAGTCCGGCGGCGGCCAGCGCCCCTTCGACCGAGCCTGCCAAAGTCGTGACCTGCTGGGTCCGGCCGTCGACAGAAATGGTGACGGTCTTGGCCAGGGCTGCGACCGTGCCACCGCCTACGGTGAGAGCGCAGACGAGCGCGGCCGCGCCGATCAGGGCCGGTTTGCGGAAGCGGTGCGTTCTGGAGGTCGCAGCGGCCGCCGGGACAACGGCCGTAACTGGCGCTTCGACAAACGGGACAGGTGAGACCGATGTCGTCGATTCGACAGTCGGAGGAGCCTGGTCGTGTTCGTCGACCGCAGCCTGATCGTGAACGGCCTGCGACGACTCCCGGTGTGAGTCGAACGCTTCGTTGCTGGAAGCCAAGTCACCGTCCGTCCCTTGTGCCATTTCGGGCAGGGGCGGGGTGCATCGTCGTCCCGGCAATCAAAGCCGGCGCACGCGCCGGCAGAATGCGGACAGACGAAGGGCAGGCGTTGGCTGCAGATCCCAGACCCACGAACAGCGGATCTCAAACCCACGAACAGCACCTGCCCCTGTTGCACCCGGAACTTCCCCATCCCGGCTGTTGTCACGGGACAGTAACGGTCGGAACACAGGTGGGGCAACCTCCAGGGACCGCGCAGGACGGCCACCGGTTGCGTTGCTCGCCGGAAGGCATCAGATCGAGTCGGTATTTCACCCGTCTGCCGAGAATTCGGCACTACGCCGGACGGTCTGTGACGATCCCGTACATGCGAGCTGTGGTGCGATTCACTTCCTGGCTGAGCGACTCGACATTCTCGTCACGAACTCCGGCCAGCGCTCGAAGGGTGTACGGCAACGCGAACGGTTCGTTGCGTTTTCCCCGATGGGGGTGCGGGGTGAGAAAGGGCGCGTCGGTCTCCACCAGGAGCAGATCGGCCGGCGCCACCACCGCGGCGCCAGCGAGTTCGGCGGCATTGCGGAAACTCACCGGGCCGGCGAACGACATCACGTATCCGGCCTCTGCGCACCGCTTGGCCATGGCCGCGTCCCCGGAGAAGCAGTGGAAGATCACCCGATCCGGGGCGCCCTCCGCCTCGAGCACGTCGAAGACGGCTTGGTGGGCGTTGCGGTCGTGGATCATCAGGGCCTTGCCCGTCCGCTTGGCCAGATCGATGTGCCAGGCGAACGCCTCGGCCTGAGCGCGATGCGGAGCCGCCTCCCAGTAGTGATCGAGGCCGGTCTCGCCGATGGCCACCACCCGCGGGTCCACCGCCAATTGCTCGAGTTCCGCCTTGACCTTCTCGTCCAGCTGATCGGCTCGGGTCGGATGCAGGGCCACCGCTGCGTAGAGATCGGGATGCCAACCGGCCGCGCGCACCGCCCACCGCGCCGACTCGAGGTCGTCGGCGACCGTGACCACCTTCGTCACCCCCACCGCACGCGCCCTGGCCATCGCCGCCGACACGTCTTCGGTCGTCCGGCAACCGCAGGCATCCAGATGGGTGTGGGCGTCGGCCACCGGTACCGACAGCGGTAGCGGGGGCGGTACCAGCGGGCGCTGCGCCACAGATTCGTGCAGGGGCATTCGCTTCAGCCGATCGGAGCCCAGGAGGGACCGGTCTCCCCCAGGCTCGGCTCCAGCTTGCCGAACAACGGGGCCGGCTTGGCCAACGTGGTGCCGACCGCTATCTCCCGACGCGCCCACACCGCCAGCTGCGCGTCGTAGTCCCCGGTGAGAACGGGATAGTCCCGCACCTCGGGTGCGCCGACACCTTCGACGTCGTCATCGAAGTCGGTGACCTGCTTGATCTCCGGTTGGGCTGCCCACACTCCGACGCCGCCCAACGCATCGAAAACGCTCTGCGAAGAATGTGGCAGAAACGGCGTCAACATCGTTTTCGCATCGTCGATCACCTGCAGCGCCGTGTGCAGAACCGTCGCCTGCCGCGCTGGGTCGTCTGCCAATTTCCAGGGTTGGGCGTCGGAGATGTACTTGTTCGCCAGGCCGACCACCCGCATGGCCTCGCCCATCGACTGCTTGAACCTACTGCGGTTCAACAACTCTCCGACCGTGCCGAAGGCGCTCTGCGATGCCTGCAGCAAGGTCGCGTCGAGTTCGGTTCTGGTACCGGGAGTGGGGATCGAGCCGAAATTCTTGTGGGCCATGGAAATGGTTCGATTGACCAAATTCCCCCACTCGTTGGCCAACTCGGTATTGTTACGACGCACGAATTCCTCCCAGGTGAAGTCGGAATCCTGGTTCTCCGGGCCGGCCGCGACGATGAAATATCGCAGTGAATCGGGGCCGAACTCCTTGATGAAATCGCCGACGTAGATGACGGTGCGTCGGGAGGTCGAGAACTTCGACCCGCTCATCGTCAGGAATTCGCTGGACACCACCTCGGTCGGCAGGTTCAACGTGCCCAGCGACCCCGGCGATCCGCCGCGCGAACCGAGCCCGTTGTAGCCCAACAGTTCCGCCGGCCAGATCTGGGAGTGGAAGGTGATGTTGTCCTTTCCCATGAAGTAATACTGCCGCGCATTCTCATCCGACCAGAATCGGCGCCAGGCTTGTGGATCGGTCCCGAAACGACGCGCCCATTCGATCGATGCGGACAGATAGCCGATCACCGCGTCGAACCAGACGTACAACTTCTTGTCACCCCGATCGCGCCATCCGTCCAGCGGAACCGGTATACCCCAGTCGATGTCACGCGTCATCGCCCGCGGTTTGAGGTCGGCCAGCAGGTTCATCGAGAACTTGAGCACATTGGGTCGCCAGTCGTTGCGGGTGCCGAGCCATTCGCCCAGCGCTTGGGCCAGCGCCGGCAGATCGAGGAACAGATGCTCCGATTCGACGAAAGCCGGCGCCTCGCCGTTGATCCGGGATCCCGGATTGATGAGATCGATCGGATCCAGCTGGTTGCCGCAGTTGTCGCACTGGTCCCCGCGGGCCCCGTCGTAGCCACAGATCGGACAAGTGCCCTCGATGTACCGATCCGGAAGGGTGCGTCCGGTCGACGGTGAAATTGCGCTCATCGTCGTCTTCGGAACCATGTATCCATTGCGGTAAACGGTGCGGAACATCTCCTGCACGACTGCGTAATGATTCCGGGTCGTGGTCCTGGTGAACAGGTCGTAGGACAGGCCCAACTTCTGCAGGTCGTCCACGATGACCTTGTTGTACCGGTCGGCCAGAACCCCGGCCGGAACACCCTCTGCATCGGCCTGGACCAGGATCGGCGTGCCGTGCTCGTCGGTGCCGGAAACCATCAGCACATCGTTGCCGACCATTCGCTGGTAGCGGGAGAAGACGTCGGACGGCACCCCGAAGCCGGAGACATGGCCGATGTGCCGGGGGCCGTTGGCGTACGGCCAGGCAACCGCAGTGAGAACAGAATTCATACCGAAAGGTTAGTGCGCCGGAAGAAGGCCGGCGACCGACTGTCAGGCAACCGGTTCGGCGCGAACCGCGCCGAACCGCAGACCATCGAAAACCAGGTCGACCAGAGAGATCGCGGACGCCTCTGCGTCCGGCCTGTCGGTGGCCATGCAGATTCCGCCCAGCGCCCGGATGACGTCGGCCGGAGCGAAACCGGGGCGGATCACTCCGGCGTCGACGGCCGCCGTCATCAGCGTGCCCGCCGATTCCAGCAACGTTGCCCTCGCGTCATCGAAGAGGCTGGATTCGGTGTCCATCATCGACTTCAGCAACGCGACGAGACCTCTTTTGACTGCCCCGTACTCGACGAAACCGCGCATCCACAGCCGCAGCGCCTCGGCGGGCGGATGGGTGAGGGGCAACGTCCTGGCGGCGGTCTCCAGTCCATCGATCTGCTTGCGGTAGACGGCAAGAACCACCGCCTCCCGGGTGGGGAAGTTCCGATAGAGCGTTCCGATGCCGACGTCGGCCCGGCGGGCGATCTCTTCGAGTGGAACGTCCACGCCGGCTTCGGTGAAGGCGTTGGTCGCGACGTCGATCAGCTTGTCGCGATTGCGCTGGGCGTCAGCCCGGAGCGGACGGGGGGCGACTGTCGATGAAGTTGGCCCGGTCACTGGTTCACGCTCCTTTGCGAGAAAACCCTGAAAATTCACTTGCACAACCGGAGGATACCTCCGTATAGTTCAAAGCGGAGGCAACCTCCGCATCATCCGGAGGGTTCATCCGCTTCGATACTACGCCCGCTTCGGGCGTGAAAGGAAAGGCCGACATGCTTGAGTCACCCGCCCCCGTCGGCGAGAGGGGCGCACACCGGCGCCGCCAGATCGTCCTCGCCGTCGTACTGACCGTCCAACTGATGGTCGTGCTCGACGCCACCATCGTGAACATCGCGTTGCCGGACATCTCCGCTGCCCTGAACTTCACCCCCACCGGATTGTCGTGGGTGATCAACGCCTACACATTGGTCTTCGGCGGACTCCTGCTGCTGGGCGCGCGAGCCGGCGACATCCTCGGTCGGCGCCGTGTTTTCCTTTCCGGCATCGCGCTGTTCACCGTTGCGTCGCTGCTCGGCGGCTTCGCCACCTCGTCCGGTCTGCTGCTCGCCGCACGCGCGGTTCAGGGCGTTGGCGCTGCGCTCGCTGCTCCGTCGGCGTTGGCGCTGCTGATGACGATGTTCCCTGACGCCAGGGAGCGGACGAGGGCGATCGGCTACTACACCGCAGTGTCGATCGGTGGCAGTGCCGTCGGCCTGATCGCGGGTGGCGTGCTCACCCAATGGGTTTCCTGGCGCTGGGTCCTTTTCGTGAACGTTCCGATCGGGCTGGCCGTCATCGCCGTCGCATTGCGCGTGCTGCCCGAAACGATGCGCGGCAAGGGTCATTTCGACCTGGCCGGGGCGATTACCTCGACGGTCGGGATGGCCGGGCTGGTCTACGGTTTCGTCCGGGCTGCCTCTTCCAGCTGGACCGACCCGACCACGATCGGCGCCTTCGTCGTAGGAATCGTCATGCTGGCGACCTTCGTCGGCGTCGAGCTCCGTGCGGAGGCTCCGATCGTTCCGCTGCGCCTTTTTGCCGACCGGGACCGGGCGACGTCGTACGTCGCGCGGCTGCTGTTGGTGGCCGGAATGATGGGTATGTTCTTCTTCCTCACCCAGTTCCTGCAGAACGTGCTGCACTACTCGGCCGTCGTGTCGGGCGTTGCCTTCCTGCCGCTCACCATCGTGCTGTTCGCCGCGTCGCAGTTCTCCGCCCGCGTGCTGACGGGACGTGTTCCGGCCAAGTTCGTCATGGCGACCGGACTGGTCTCCTCCACCATCGGTCTGCTCTGGATGACCCAGCTGCACGCCACCAGCGGCTATTTCGATCTATTCGGCCCTTTGGTGCTGTTCGGACTCGGCAACGGTCTGGCCTTCGTGCCGCTGACGGCGACGTCGCTCTCCGGTGTCGCTCCGGCTGATGCCGGCGCTGCGTCCGGAATGGTCAACGTCATGCAGCAGGTTGGTGGCGCACTCGGCCTTGCAGTGCTGGTCACCGTCTTCGGCAGCGCGAGCCGCTCGGCGGTTTCCCCGGCCGGCGCCTCTGCGGCGGAGCGCGCCCAGCACGCGTTCGTGGTCGGTGCCGATCGCGGTTTCCTGGTGGCAGCCGCCTTCCTGGCCGCCACCGTCCTGCTCGTCCTGTTCGCGATCCGGTCCCAACCCAAGACGTCCGACTCGGCCCCCAAGTCCGAAGCCACAGACCTCGACCGAGAGGCCGCCGAGCTCAATGCCGCGGCAGCCGCCGCACACGCCTGACCCTGGCGCTCACGGTTCGAGGTGAACGTGACTCGTGCCGGCCCGATCAACAGCGCCGCCGATGGTCGGCAGTGCCGCGAAACGCTCCGCTCGACGCCGATCTGGCGCGGGTGGGGCGTTTCGTCGTGAGCGAGGTACGCACCGAGCTTCCGGGGCCGCCTGGGGTCGGGGAATGCGTTCTCGATCCGCTTCGCGGCGACCCGCTGGAAGGCACCCATCACCGCCACCTCGAGCGGCACCTTCCCCGTGTATGCAGCACAGCAGACCTTGGAGGGATTTGATCCGGGCGTCAGGCGGTGATCTCGGAGCGGTCGCCGGACCAGAGGGTGTGGAAGACGCCGTCCTTGTCGACCCGGCGATAGGTGTGGGCACCGAAGAAATCGCGCTGGCCCTGGATCAACGCGGCCGGCAGGCGCGGCGACCGGAGGCCGTCGTAGTAGGACAGCGCGGCGGCGAACCCGGGTGTCGGCAGACCGGACTGGGCTGCGCCCGCGACCACCCGACGCCACGAATCCTGAACACCGGCAATGGCTTCGGTGAAATAGGGCGCGAACAACAGCGAGGAAAGCGGTTCGGACACTTCGGCTGCGTGTTCGTAGGCTTCGGTGATCCGGTTCAGGAAGACCGCACGGATGATGCACCCGCCCCGCCAGATCCTGGCCACCGCACCAAGATCGATGTTCCATCGGTACTCGACCGCGCCGGCGACGATCTCGTCCAGCCCCTGCGCGTAGGCCACGATCTTCGAGGCATACAGCGCCTGCCGCACGTCCTCGACGAAAACCGCCTTGTCCTTGATCTGCCAACTGCCGTTCGGGCCGGGTAGGGCACCGGCACCCGCGCGCTGCAGGGTCGCGGACGACAATCCGCGCGCGAACACGGCTTCGGCGATGCCGGAGACCGGAACGCCGAGATCGAGTGCGGTCTGCACCGTCCAGGCGCCGGTGCCCTTCATTCCTGCTGCGTCCACCACCACGTCGACGAACGGCGTGCCGGTGTCGGCATCGACCTGTCGCAGCACCTCGGCGGTGATCTCGATCAGGAAGGAATCCAGGTCGCCCTTGTTCCACTCCGCGAAGATGTCGGCGATCTCGGCCGGCTCGATTTCGGCGCCGCGGCGGAGCAGATCGTAGGCCTCGGCGATCAGCTGCATGTCGGCGTATTCGATACCGTTGTGCACCATCTTGACGAAGTGACCGGCGCCGTTCTCACCGATGTGCGTGCAACACGGTGCACCGTCGACGTGCGCCGAAATCTTCTCGAGGATCGGGCCGAGCGACTGGTAGGCCTCCGGCGACCCGCCGGGCATGATCGACGGGCCGTTCAGGGCACCTTCCTCGCCGCCGGAGATCCCGCACCCGACGAAATGGATGCCCATTTCCTTGGCGGCCGCCTCACGTCGAATCGTGTCGGCGAATTTGGAGTTTCCGCCGTCGATCAGGATGTCGCCCGGTTCCAGCAGGCCCGACAGCTCGTTGATGACGGCGTCGGTCGGGTCGCCGGCTTTCACCATGATGATGATCTTTCGAGGCGCCTTCAGGCAGGCAACGAATTCCGCTGGGGTTTCGGAGCCGACGAACTGCCCGTCCGAGCCGTGCTCCTCCAGCAAATCAAGAGTTTTGCTGTAGGTGCGGTTGTGCACGGCGGTGACGAAGCCGTTGCGGGCGAAGTTCCGCGACAGGTTCGACCCCATCACGGCCAGCCCGGTTACTCCGATGTCGGCAGTGGCAGTGGCGTCGACAGACATGGAACCTCCGGGGTTGAGCTGCGGGTGAGGGGACGATATTCGTGCTGCGGTCCGATCAGGCCAGCGCGGCCTTCACCGCAGCGGCGATCTTGGCGCCGTCGGCCCGGCCGGCTGCCTTGGCCTGTACAGCCTTGATGACCAGGCCCATCTGCTTCATCGGCGGCGCGGCGCCGGTCGACTCGGTGACCTCGGCCACCACCTCCCCGACCAGCGAATCGACTTCGTCATCGGTGAGTTGCGCAGGCAGATATCCGGAGATGACGGCGGACTCGGCCCGCTCCTTCTCGGCGAGTTCGCCGCGCCCGGCGGCATCGAACGCCTCGGCGGATTCCTTGCGCTTTTTGACTTCTCGGGCCAGCACCGTGGTGACTTCGGCGTCGCTCAGCTCCCTGGCTGCCGTTCCTGCGACCTCTTCATTGATGATGGCGGCGAGCGCCATCCGCAACGTGCCGAGGGTGAGCGGATCCCTGGCCTTCATCGCCGCGGTCAGATCTGATCGCAGCCGCGCCTTCAATTCCGACATCGTTTTCCACCTCGGTTCGAGCGCCGGGCCGACACGCCGGACACGTTGAAGGCTAGTGCATCGGCCCCGACCCGTGACCGGTCGATGCGCCGATTGGAGACCGCTGCGGAACTCGGCGCGGACCCGTGGACGCCTCAGGTCGATCGATGTCCGACCGCGTAGACCGTGCGGCGCGGCAACCCGAACCGGGCGGCGATCGTGTCGATGGCGTCGCGGCGGGTAGACCCGGCCGCCACCAGTTCCGCCACTGCCGCTCCGAGAGCCTGATCGGACGGCGGGCCGGCCGCATCGGCGGAGGCCCCGCGGACCACCAACGTCACCTCACCACGCACACCTTCCGCGCCGGCGGACAGCTCGCCCAGCGTTCCGCGCCGCACCTCTTCGTAGGTCTTCGTCAACTCCCGGCACAACGCGGCGGAGCGGTCGGCACCGAACGTCGCCGCCATCGCCGAGAGCGTATCGCCGAGCCGATGGACGGACTCGAAGAAGACCATGGTCCGGGTTTCGCCCGCCAGCGCCGAGAGGGCCGACTGCCGCTCACCGGATTTACGGGGGAGGAATCCTTCGAAGCAGAACCGATCCGACGGCAGGCCGGACAACGCCAACGCGGTGATGACGGCGCTCGGACCCGGCACGGACGTCACCGGCAGTCCTGCCGCCGCGGCCGCCGCGACCAGCCGATAACCGGGGTCGGACACCGACGGCATTCCCGCGTCGGTGACCAGCACGACCTCCTCGCCGCGTCGGATCCGCTCCAGCAGTCCGGGGATGCGTACTTGCTCCACGGCCTCGTAGTACGACACCACCGTGGCAGAGAGCGAAACACCGAGATCGGCAACCAATCGGTGCAGACGCCGGGTGTCCTCCGCCGCAATCACATCCGCGGAGGTCAGTGCATTGATCAGGCCTGCCGATGCGTCGGAGACCCGGCCCAGCGGTGTACCGGCCAACACCAATCGGCCCGGGTGCGCCTCGGCTGTCATGTCCTCACCCTACGATCGTCTGCATGACCCTTCCGTCCACCGTCGGTGGCGCTCCCACCCGTCGACCGGTGCTCTCGACTGCGTGGCGGCGGGCGCGCGGGGCCGGAGCCCGATGACGGCGCCTTCCATCGAGCAGCGCGCCGACGAGGTCGTCGGCGGCCAGGATCCTGCCGACGAAGCGCCCCGGGTGATCCTCGGCCGTCCGAGCGTGCCCGACGTCGACGACGAGGACCCACGCCAGGCCAGGCCCGATCCGGCGCGGAACGTCGTCGCCATCGGCGAGATCCCGCAGATCCAGGCACCGGTGCGCCCGGAGCGCCGCCGGCTGGCGGGGCCGCCCACCGATCGGCTCCGCGGCTGGATCACCACCATCGTTCTCACCGTCATCGGCGGTCTGACCAGGCTCTGGAATGTCGGCTCCGCGACCGACAACGGCACGCCGCTGTTCGACGAGAAGTACTACGCGGTCCAGGCCGCAGAAGTGGCCCGCAACAATGGGGTCGAGGACAACCAGGCCTACGGCGTGGTTGTGCACCCGCCGTTCGGCAAGCAGCTGATCGCCCTTGGCGAGAACCTGCTGGGCTATACGCCGACCGGCTGGCGGATCGCATCGGTGGTCGCGGGGACGATCGTCGTCCTGCTCACCGTCCGAGTGGTGCGACGGATGACCAGGTCCACCCTGCTCGGCGCCATCGGCGGCGTGCTGATCATCTGCGACGGTGTCAGCTACGTGATGGCAAGGAGCGCGCTCCTGGACGTCTTCCAGCAGGTCTTCGTGCTGGCGGCGTTCGCCTGCCTGATCGCCGACCGCGACCAGACGAGGGCGCGACTCGATGCGTCGGGTTTCGACGCCTTCCTGCCCGTCGCCTCCGGCCCGGATTCCAAGCGCGTCTGGGCTCGATGGGGGGATGTTGCCGGCATCGCCCTCGGTGCCCGCTGGTGGCGGTTCGGCTGCGGCCTGTTCATGGGATTGGCGCTGGCGGTCAAGTACAACGGCGTCTACTGGATCGCCGCTTTCGGGCTGTTGAGCGTCGTGTGGGACATCACCGCCCGACGGGAGATCGGCGTTCGTCGACCGGTGGTGGCAGCTCTGCGTCGGGATGTGGCGCCGTCGCTGTGGTCGCTGGTGGTCATTCCCTTCACCGTCTACATCGCGTCCTGGTGGGCCTGGTTCTTCTCCGAGGACGGCTTCCCGCGGCACGACTTCTTCGCCGATCCCAGCCACGCCGGAGAGTGGAGCAACGCCCACGGCTTGCTGCACACCATGGCGAGTTGGTGGCATAACTCGTTGTGGCAGTGGACATTCAAGATGCTGGACTTCCACTCCAACCTATTGACGCCGTCGAATCCGGCGCAGCGTCACCCGTGGGAGTCGAAGCCCTGGACCTGGCCGATCGGCACCCGGCCGGTGCTGTTCTTTTCCACCGACAAGCAGACCGGATGCGGCGCCGGCCGTACCGACTGCGTTGAACGGATCTTCCTGCTCGGAACGCCGGCTCTGTGGTGGATCTCGCTGTTCGTCTGCGCCTGGGCGCTGTGGCGGTGCCTGGCCCGAACGGACTGGCGTTACGCGGCCGTACTCGTGGGTTACGGCGCCGACTACATTCCCTGGTTTTTCAACCTCGACCGCCAGATGTACTTCTTCTACGCCACGCCGCTGGCACCCTTCCTGATCATCGGCATCACTCTGGTGCTCGGCGACATCCTGGGCAGGCCGAAGGTCGGCGTCGAACGGCGATATCTGTCGGTCGGCATCGTCGGGCTGTACGTCGGTCTGGTGGTGGCGAACTTCATCTGGCTGCTGCCCATGCTGAACGGCAGCCCGATGACGCCGGAGCAGCTGACCATGCACACGCTGCTGCCGTCCTGGGGTTGACGGGCGGGCGGCTGCCACCGCGGGGCAGCCCGCCCCGACAGGTGCCCGAGAGGGCCGGAAATCGGCCGGGTATAGGCTCGATCGAGGACCTGTGGAAGCTCCGCAGGAGGCGCCGACAGACCGCTGCAGCGCCGACCGACAAGACGTGAAGGAGGCCGATATGGCCCAGTACACCCTGCCTGAACTGCCGTACGACTACTCAGCTCTGGAACCGTTCATCTCCGCGCAGATCATGGAGCTGCACCACTCCAAGCACCATGCCGCCTATGTCGCCGGGGCGAACACCGCTCTCGAGCAGATGGCGGAGGCTCGCGAGAAGGATTCCTTCGGCTCCATCAACGGGTTGGAGAAGAACCTCGCGTTCCACCTCGGTGGGCACATCAACCATTCCATCTTCTGGCCGAACCTGGCTCCCAACGCAGGCGACAAGCCGGCCGGTGAACTCGGTGCGGCGATCGACGAGTTCTTCGGCTCCTGGGACGGCTTCCGCAAGCAGTTCACTGCCAATGCGAACGCCATCCAGGGTTCCGGCTGGTCGATGCTGGTCTGGGACGCCCTCGGTCAGCGCCTCAACATCATGCAGCTGTTCGATCAGCAGGGAAATCTGCCAGCCGCTCAGATCCCGATCGTCGTACTGGACATGTGGGAGCACGCGTTCTACCTGCAGTACAAGAACGTGAAGGCCGACTATGTCACCGCCTGGTGGAACGTCATCAACTGGGCCGACGCCACCGGCCGTTTCACCGCCGCGCGCGACAAGACCAGCGGATTGATCACGCTCTAGTCCGCTTCGAGCCCTGGGTCAGCTGCCCCCGTCGGATCCGCTGCGACGGGGGCAGCTGCTTGCTCTGTGGGCGCTCCGGGCGGGAACGCTTCGAGATCTGCAGCGGCTCGTCGTCCTTGTCCAACTGGTGATACCGGCGTCATCTTCACTCTGAGTGGAATAGGCGCCGCGGGGCCACTTCTCGTCGTCATGATGCTGGGTGTGCCAGAGGGTGTGACCGATCACCGGAGCCCGCAGGTGTTGCGGCGCACCTGAACCCGGCCATTGCTGTCGACGTGCTTCCGCAGCAGTTGGACCGTCAGGCAGAACTCGGCGGAGCTCAGCGGGTCGAGTGGATGCATGACCGTCCTTGCGTACACCGCGGCTGACCGCGGGGATCGACTGACTCGTGCCGTCTGGCTCGCCGGAACCGGCGTCAGTGCGGGGCCGGAGCGGGAAGGGCCGGGTCGGTCGCAACCTTTGCGCTGTCATAGATGTCGGGCTCGACGTATAGAACGCGGGCGATCGGCACCGCCGCCCGGACCCGCCGCTCCAATGCGTCGATGGCGGCCGCCACTTCGCGGGCCGAATCGGTGGGCGCCACCGCCACCTTCATTCCGACCAGCAACTCGTCCGGTCCGAGGTACAGGGTCTTCATGTGGATGATCTTCTCGATGTCGGTGCCGGCCACGGCCGCGTCGGCGATCGCCTTGGTGTCCTGCGGCGACGCACCCTCGCCCACCAGCAGGCTCTTGACCTCGATGCCGAGCACGATCGCCACCAACACCAGGAGCACTCCGATGGCGACGGTGCCGACGCCGTCCCACACCCCGTCGCCGGTGATGGCGGCCAGCCCGACCCCCACCAGAGCCAGCGCCAGGCCGATCAACGCCGCAAAGTCCTCCAGTAGCACCACAGGCAGTTCGGGCGCCTTCGCCCGCCGAACGAATTCGAACAGGGAGATGCCGTGCCGGTGCTCCGCGGACTCCTTCAGCGCCGTGCGGAACGAATAACCCTCCAGGCCGATGGAGATGACCAGGATGGCGAGCGGAATCCAGGCCCGCTCGATCGGCTCCGGGTGCGCCAGCTTGTGGATGCCCTCGTAGACCGAGTAGGCGCCACCGATGGTGAACAGAATGATCGCGACCATGAACGCGTAGACATAGCGCTCCCGGCCGAAGCCGAACGGGTGCTCGGAGGTGGCTGCTCTCCTGGCCCGTTTGCCGCCGACCAGCAACAGCACCTGGTTACCGGAGTCGGCCAGCGAATGTACGGACTCGGCCAACATGGACGAGGAACCCGAGAACAGGAAGCCGACGAACTTGGTCACGGCGATGCCGAGGTTCGCCGACAGCGCTGCCACGATCGCCTTGCTGCCTCCTGAGGTGCTCATCTCTTCCCTTCTCCGGTGGTGCCACGAGGCCCATGCTCTGGCATCAGCCTGTCACAGCGCGAATCCGCGGTCCGGAGCACCGCCGACCCGGCGACGGCCTGACCAGCAGGACGATCGGCCGACCGCCCGACCGACCGCTCGGTCCTACCTGCACACCGCGACAATCGAACTGCTGCGGCCCGTAATCTGGGTCGAGGACTTCCGCACCCCCGGCCACCATTTCGGCTCCGGGCCATTCCACTCGCGGGGCCGACGTCGAGGAGGACGCGATGGGCAGCACCGACACCCGGTCGGCATCGTTCGGGCACCTGTTCCGCGAGCGCGTCGCTGCGACGCCTGGCGGCGAAGCCTTCCGGCGGCCGTCCGGAACGGGTTGGCAGTCGTTGACCTGGGCGCAGACCAAGGACCAGGTCTACGCGATCGCCGCCGGCCTGGTGGGTCTGGGCGTGGAGCCCGAACAACGGGTGGCCATCGCCTCGAGCACCCGCCTCGACTGGATTCTGACGGATCTGGCCATCGCCTGCGCGGGCGCGGCCACCACGACCGTGTATCCCTCGACCGCAGCGGGGGATGTCGAGTACATCCTCCGGGACTCGGAATCGGTGGTCGTAATCGCCGAGAATGCCGATCAGGCCACGAAGGTGATCGCCGCGAATCTGCCGGCGCTGACATCCGTCGTGCTGATGGACGGCGAAGGCGATGGCGATGGACTGCTCTCACTGGCCGAGTTGGCCGAGCGTGGACGGGCGCTGCTCGCCGAGCGCCCCACGCTGATCGACGAGCGGATCGACGCCTTGACGCCGGCGAGCCTGGCGACCCTGATCTACACCTCAGGGACCACCGGTCGGCCCAAGGGCGTCCGACTGGTGCACGACAACTGGACCTATGAAGGCAAAGCCGTCGCGGAACTGGACCTGCTGCATTTCGACGACCTGCAATACCTCTGGTTGCCGCTGTCCCACGTCTTCGGCAAGGTGCTGATCGCCATCGCGCTGCAGATCGGGTTCGCCACCGCGGTCGACGGAGATCTGACGAAGATCGTCGAGAATCTGGGACAGGTGCAGCCGACCTTCATGGCCGGAGCGCCCCGCGTCTTCGAGAAGGTGCGGGCGAAGGTGACGATGACCAGCCAGGGCGCCGGCGGATTCAAGTCGAAGATCTTCAACTGGGCATTCACCTTGGGACTGTTGGCCTCTCGACGTCGACAGACTGGGGAGTCGTTGTCCCGCCGGCATTCCCTGCAGCTCATGATTGCGAACAGGTTGGTGTTCAGCAAGATCCACGCCGCGATGGGTGGCCGCATCCGATTCTTCATCTCCGGCTCGGCCGCCCTGTCGCGGGACGTGGCCGAATGGTTCGACGCCGCCGGCCTGACCATTCTCGAGGGCTATGGCATGACGGAGACCAGCGCGGCCACCTCCGTGAACCTGCCCGGAGACAGCAGAATCGGGACGGTCGGGCCGCCGTTGCCCGGCACCGAGGTGATCATCGCGGCCGACGGAGAAATCCTGGTACGCGGTCCCGGGATCATGCGGGGCTATCACAATCTGGTTGATGCCAGCGAGGACGTGCTGACGGCCGACGGCTGGCTGCACACCGGCGACATCGGTCGATTGGTGGACGGCTATCTCGAAATCACCGATCGCAAGAAAGATCTCATCAAGACCTCCGGTGGCAAATATGTTGCGCCGCAGAAGATCGAGGGCATCTTCAAGGCCGTTTGCCCGTACGCCTCGCAGATCATCGTGCACGGCGAGGGCCGGAAATTCATTTCCGCCATCATCACCCTCGACCCGGATCCCCTCCTGGAATGGGCGCAGCAGAACGACCACGCCGGCACCACCGCACAGGAACTGGCCGCGGAGCCGGCGGTGCGCGAGTTGATCGACGGATATGTCGACGAACTGAACTCCAAGCTGGAGCGCTGGGAGACGATCAAGAAATTCGTGATCCTTCCCCGTGATCTCACCGTCGAGGACGGAGAACTGACGCCGTCGATGAAGGTGCGCCGCGCGGTGGTCGAGCGGCACAACATGGAACAGCTCGACCGCCTCTACGCCGACTGACCTCCGACCCGAGCTATGGGGACCCCGCCTCCCGCGCGCTTTGCCGCCCAGACGCGCGGGTTGCAACGCGCGCGACAGGCCCCAACGCGAGCGCATCACCGGCTGCCTCCCGCATCCCCGGCCTGCCCCCGCGACCGCCCTCTGAACTCGGCCGCGCCGGCGTCAGCGATTCGCCGTCGAGGCGCCCTGGCCCACCTGCCGGCGACACAGCAGATGAGCGATCAAAGCCGTCCAGCCGGTCTGATGAC
>JBPCPG010000201.1:0-8839 GCA_050999445.1 Nakamurella sp.
GTACCGGGTCACCATCGACGTACCCTAACCGGCAGGATGCGAACGGATGGCGAATGAGCGGCGAACAGGCCGGAAAGGATCGCCGATGAGTCGTTTCTCGACCCGCCGCATCGTCGGCGGGCCACAACCATGTTGATCGGCGCCGTTGCGGCAGCGCTCGCAGGAGCCGCGCTCTTTGCCCTCGCCGCGGTCCTGCAGCAGGAGGAAGCCCTGCGCGCCAGCACCGCGACGCTGCTCGACACGCGCCTGCTGTGGCGATTGCTGCACCGTCCACGATGGGTGACAGGCATTGCCGCGGATGTGGTTTCGGCCGGATTGCATGTGTTGGCACTTGGTTTGGGGCCGGTCACCCTGGTGCAGCCACTCGGAATCACCGGTTTGGTGTTCGCGGTTCCGCTGGGCGCCGTCGTGCACCACCGTCGCAGTCGGCCGGTGGACGTCGTTGCGGCCGTGGCAGTGTTGGCAGGCTTGGCGATGGTGCTGTATCTGCTGACCCCCTCGACCGACACCGGGGGCATGACGACTACGGCTGTCCTCACCGTCGGTGGGGTTGCAGTGGCAGTCACCGTCCTGACATTGGGCGCTTCGACGATCGCGGCGCTACCGGGGAGGTTGCGCGGTGTCCTCCTTGCGTCCGGTGCGGGTGCGGCGTTCGGAGTCACTGCCGTGCTCATCAGCGCCATTCTTTCGCTCCTGGGTCGACCGCACTCCGGTGTGCTCATCGGCTGGGCCTCCCTCGCTGTCGTCCTACTGATTCCGCTGGGATATTTGGCTCTGCAGAATGCCTATCGGGCAGGGCATTTCGGTTCGTCCCTGGCTCTGGCTGTGGTCGTCGATCCACTGGTGGCAGTTTTCACCGCGGCCTACCTACTGTCCCAGCCCCTTCCTACTGCGACTGGAAGGCTCACCTTCCTGGTGATCTCCGCCGCCGTGGTGATCGCCGGCCTCGGTGTGCTGGTCGGCTCGCCCGCACAGGCCAATCAGATTCCGGCCGACCCCGAATCAGCGAACTGCCAGCACGATGAAGGAAGCGGCGCCCGCGATCAGGCAGTAGATGGCGAACGGAACAAGGGTGCGGGTCCGGAAGTACTTCTCGAGGAATCGGACGGCCAGGTAGGCGCAGACGAATGACGCGATGCTGCCGGCGAGAATCTGGCCCCCGATGCCCGCACCGAGCGGGCCGAAGAGGTCCGGAACCTTCAGCGCACCGGCGGCCAGAATCACCGGAGTCGCGAGCAGGAACGAGAATCTGGCCGCGTCGCGGTGGGACAGATTCTGGGTAAGGCCGGCGACCATGGTGGCGCCGGATCTACTGATTCCCGGCAGCAACGCCAGAACCTGGGCGCTCCCGATCAATAGGCCCTTCTTGAAACTCAGGCCGGCCAACCGGGCGTCCGAACGTAGATCCGCCTCCGCCCCCTCGATTCCGTCATCCGGATCGAACGATGCACCGCGAGCGGGCCCGAGCCCTCCGATGTTCGTTGCTGCGGCGTTCGATCCAGCGACCGGCACAGCGCCGACCGGAACCGCGCGGCGGCGCAACCGCTCGCCCAGGAACAGGACGATTCCGTTCGCGAAGAGAAACGCCGCGGCGGGCATGGGCCGACCGAGGACGGTCCGGAACGTGTGCTCGAGAAGTAGTCCGGCAATTCCGACCGGAATGGTGGCCAACACGATCAACCAGGCCAACCGCTCGGCATCGGTCCGGATGCGCCGATAGCGGATCGAGGTGACGAAACCGCCGATGATCCGGATCCAGTCCCGCCAGAAGAACAGCAGCAGGGCCGCTGCGGTGGCGACGTGCAAGCCGACGACGAACGCAAGGTAGGGCGACTCGGGACTGGAAACGTTGAGATCTCGGGCCCAGCTGCCTCCGATCAGCGCCGGAATGATGACCGAATGTCCGAGACTGGAGACCGGAAACAGCTCGGTGACGCCTTGTAGGGCGCCTACCACGATCGCTTCGAGGTACGAGATGGAACTCATGCCGCGGCGCAGTTCTGCTCGAACTCGGTGGGCTGGTCGCTGGTGGGCTGGCTACTGGTGGGCTGTGCACTGGTCGGCGAATTGATCGAGGTGCGCTTGTTCATCTGTCTCCGTCGTCGCGGTCGCGTCGTCCTGGAACGAGCCGTGGTCGTACTACGGAGACGATAGTAGCAACTACTACGGCCGACACCGCTGCAGTCGCGCAGCTACCGAGTTCCAGGAGCAGGATCCGCCCTCGGCCCGGCCCCGAGGAGCCGGCCCCGAGAATCGGTCCCCAATAATCCGGCGCCAAGAATCCGGCGCCAAGGAGCCGTCGCCGAGATGCGACGACGACCCCCGGGGCGCCCGCTTGCTACTGCCCTGTAGTTCAGGCTCTGACCAGGTCGCGTTGCGGCGAACTCGTCGAAGCAGGGGTCTTGCTCAACTGATCGGCGTCGCTGCCTTCACGAATTCATCCGTGAACGTTTTGGCGGTGTCGATCGTCTTGCCCTTGACCGCCGGATTGAAGGCGGAAAGGACGGCCAGACACGTGGCCGGCCCGGTGGAGGGCATCAGGCCGGTCGGGTTGAAGATCCCTTTCTCGCTGTCCAACGCCTTGGCGTAAGCGGCCTTGCCAACTCCGGCGTAGTACGACGGCGGCATCATGTCGGCGATCTGCGTGCCGTTGTGACCCTGAATCCATTTCAGGGTGGCGACGTAGGCGTTGACCATCTTCTGAATCAACGGCTTGTGCGACTTGACGTAGTCGCTCGGCATGTACAGCGACGTGGCGGGATATTCGCCGCCCAGGACGGTCTTGGCGCCTTCGGAGCTTCGCATGTCCAAAAGAATGAAGGCCACCCCGGTGGACAGCGCCTGCGACACGGTCGGCTCTGTCGTCATGCCGCAGTCGATCGCCTTCTGCTTCATCGCGGCGAGGAAGGTCTGCCCCGCACCCACTCCGCGCCGATGCGTGGAGGAGGGATCGACGCCGGCCTTGTTGGTCAGGTATTGGGTCAGGAAATCGGTCGAGGATCCGGTGTCGGTGATGCCGAGGGATCGGCCCTTGAAGTCGGCCGGCGACTTCACCTGCCCCTTCAGATCGGTGCGGCACAGTTCGACCTCACCTGGATTCTGCAGCATCGAAACCACCGATTCGGCGGCCTTTCCCTTGCCCTGAAGGACGATGGTGTGGTCGTAGAAACCGCCGACGCCCTGCACCTGACCGGCCAGCATGTTGGTCGTCGCGTCACCCCCTGACGGCTCGTCGATCAGGTTCACGTTGACGCCGGCCTTGGTGTAGTAGCCGAGCTGTTTGGCCAGCATGTACGGCAGATAGATCTGCTTGGACATGCCGCCCACCATGATCGTCAGGTCGGCGGTGGCGCTGACCGACGGCGCACTCCCGGCTGGCGACCCGGCAGCTGACGAGCCGACCTTCGATGAGCCCGAAGGGGCACTTGCGCCGGCGGCGGCAGAACCAGCCGCGGCCGGTGTGCTGGAACCGGTGCTCGCGGCGGCAGGTGCACCTCCGCTCGTTGCCTTGTCCGCACAACCTGCCAGGGCAAGTGAGCCGACAGTTGTCAGCACGGCGATTCTCTTCCATCGTGGGAACATCATTGTTTCCTTTCGAATTTCAAACGGGTGGGCGGGACTGGTCTGGACGGGTGGGCCAAACCGATGGGCGACGCCGCCTGTCACACGGCGGTCATGTCCGCGGTGCTGTTCGGCGGACGCCAGCGAAGGATTCGCTTCTCCAGCAACGTGATCAACAGTTCGGCCAACAACGCGATGATGGCGACCACGACCATTCCGGCGAGAACGCCGTTCATGTCGAAGTTGTTCTGCGAAGTCCGGATCAATAGGCCCAAACCCTTGTCTGCCCCGAGGATCTCTCCGACCAGCGCGCCGATCAGAGCGAATCCGAAGCTGACGTGCAGGCTCGCCAGAATCCAGGTGAAAGCAGAGGGAATCACCACCTGACGGGTGACCTGCAGCCGGGAGGCGCCCAGGATCCGGGCGTTGGACATCAGGTTCCGATCGACCTCCCTGGTGCCCTGGAACGCATTGAAGAAGACGCCGAAGAAGACCAGCACCACTGCCAGAATGACCTTCGACTGAATTCCGAACCCGAACGCGACCGTGAAGATCGATCCGAGAATGATTCGCGGAATTGAATTGGCGACCTTGATGAACGGCGACAGCAGGTCGGCCAGCAGTCGGCTGCTGCCGAGCGCGATCCCGCAGACGACGCCCAGCACCACGCCGATGACGAAGCCGTAGACGGCCTCCTGGAGGGTGACCGTGATCTGTTCACCCAGCGACCCCTGCGGGGTTCCGACCGTGATCCAGTCCTTCAGAGTGGTCCACACCCGGCTCGGTTGTCCCCAGAAGAATTGATCGATGTGCCCGGCGTTGACTCCCCACTCCCACGCCGTCAGCAGCACGACGACCATCAGCAGCCGAGTCAGGTTCATCAGCACCCGGCGCCGAACCCGCTGCGTCCGGGCCGACGGCGGGGTACGAATCGTCGGATTGGTGGTGGTGCCCCCGACACCGGCGAACGCGGCGGCCGACCCCTCGCTCATGAGGCCACCGTCGCTGCGGTCGTTCTCGCATAGGCGGTCTCCACCTCGGACCGCAGCGCTTCCCAGATCTGTTCGTAGATGCTGATGAACTCGGCGTCGAACCGGATCTCCTGCACTCGGCGCGGCCGCGGCAGGTGAACCGGGAAGACCGCCTTCACGGTTCCTGGCCCTGCTGTCATCACCACGACCTTGTCGGCCAGCGCGATGGCCTCCTCGAGATCGTGCGTCACGAAGATCACCGCCGGTCGGGTCTGATCCCAGAGTCCGAGCAATTCATCCGACATGATCGACCTGGTTTGTACATCCAGGGCCGAGAACGGCTCATCCATCAACAACACTCGAGGCTCGGTGATCAGGCTCTGCGCCAGGGCAACTCGCTTGCGCATTCCGCCGGAGAGCTGATGCGGATACCTGTCTTCGAATCCCGCCAGACCCACCCGACGCAGCCAGTCGCGAGCGACGATGCTCGCCTCCGAGCGGGATCGGCCACGAAATCGCGGCCCGGCTGCGACGTTGTCCAACACGCTCTTCCAGGGGAAGACGGCGTCCTGTTGGAACATGAAGCCGACACCCGGTGTGATTCCTGCGACCGGTTTCCCGTCGACCGCCACGTCGCCGGCCGACGCCCGTTCCAGGCCCGACACCAACGTCAAGGTCGTCGACTTCCCGCATCCGGTCGGGCCGACGATCGCACAGAATTCGCCCGGTGCAATGGACAGGTCGAAGTCCTGCAGCGCAGTGAAGATGCCGCCGCTCGGTGTCCGAAACCGTTTCGTGACATTTCGCAGTTCGATTGCCGGCGGACCCGAGTCAATTCGGGTCGATGTCGTCATTGCCATCGTGGAACCTCCTGGGTGAAATCCATCGGAGGGGAACGATGCGTCACATCCGAGCGGAACGGAAGTATCTGCGTTCTTCTCGTCGATCCGCGCCTTTTCTACCCTTTTGCGCTTTTTGCTCGGCGGTATCCTGGCCGGTGTCGGAGCGGTTACCCGGCCGATACCTCGGCGGTGTCCCGGATGATGTCCAGGCGGTGTCCCGACCGATGGTCTTGGCGGTGTCATAGCTTGGCGGTGTCCTGGTCGGTGGGTCTGGCGGTGTCATGCTCGGCGGTTGAGCGGTGCTCTGGTCGATGGTTGAGCGGTGTCCTGGCCGATGTCTTGGCGGGACAACGCGCTTGTGTTTGACTTCGCGGGCATGGCTCCAGCCATGCAGGCGGGCGGCAATGACGCACCCTGACCGGAGGTGGCCTCACACATGCGATCGATCGCTTCGTGGCTGCTCTGGTCGGTGGTCGGAGTCCTGCTCGGCACCGCGGTGGTCGGCGGGGTGCTAGAAATCCGGCAGACGAGCGCAGGTCTGGACCAGCAGTACGAAGCGCGCGCCCGGGTTGCGGCCAGTGCCATTGCGGACATTCCGGCGGTCACTGCCGCCGTGCAGTTCTCCGACGCCCGGCACGATGTCCGGCCACTGGCTGCGAAGCTGCAGCGCGATGTCGGCGCTGCATATGTGGTGATCACCGACGCCACCGGATTGCGTCTCACCCACCCGAATCCGCTGCTGATCGGACGGCGACTCGAGGAACCGGTGCAGACCCTCGACGGGCACACCCATGTGGGAATCGACAATGGCAGCCTTGGCAGGTCCGCCAATGGCAAGGCGCCGATCTTCTCGGCGACGGGACGGGTCGTCGGCCAGGTTTCGGTCGGCATTCTCGAAAGCACGGTCAGCACCGAACTCGCTTCCCAGATCTGGGGCATCGCGCTGTATCTCGCGATTGCCCTCGCGCTGGGAGTGATGGTTGCGTTGTTGCTCGCCCGTGCCATCAAACGAAAGACATTCGGCCTGGAGCTGGGCGAGATCAGCTCGTTGCTCCAGGAACGGGAAGCAATGTTGCACGGCATTCGTGAAGGTGTTCTCGGATTCGACGCCAAAGGCCGGGTCACCCTCATCAACGACGAGGCCAGGCACCTGCTCGGGCTGGAGGCCCAGTCGATCGGAGCGCCGCTGACGGCGAGCCTGCCGCCGGGACGCCTCCGCGATGTGCTCACCGGTGCGCTGACGGGTCCGGACGAGGTCGTACTGACCCGGGATTCGCTCCTGGTGGTCAATCGGCGGTCCGTCATCGTGGCCGGGCGCTCCACCGGCAACGTCGTCACCCTCCGGGACCGAACCGAAATGGAAGGGCTGATCCGTGAACTGGATTCAGCTACCGGCCTGGCGAAAGCTCTTCGCGCCCAGGAGCACGAATTCGCCAATCGATTGCATGTGATCGGAGGGCTGCTCGATCTGCAAGAATTCGGCGAGGCACGTCGTTATGTGGATGCAGTGGTGAGCGCAGGCCACACCGGAACTGGCGAGGACCTTCGGTCGCGCATCTCACCGCCGGCGATCGCCGCGCTCTTGTTGGCCAAGCGGACCATCGCGGCTGAACGCGGTATCACTCTGACGATCGACGACGAATCGACTCTGGACATTCCTGCCGACCCATTGGCGCACAACGTCATGACGGTGCTCGGCAACTTGATCGACAATGCGTTGGATGCCGTGTCCGAACAGCCGGGGCCCAGACTCGTCCTGGTTCGGATCACCGATCAGAACGATATTTCCATCGTCGTCCAGGACAACGGCCCAGGAATCAGCGAGGTCAGCTCTGGGGAGATCTTCCAGGATGGCTTCAGTACGAAGCAGGCGCAACCCGACCGGCGCCGCGGCATCGGGCTCGCGCTGGTCCAGCGACTCGTCCATCGTGACGGTGGGAGCATCCGCACGAATACCGGCCCTGGCGCGCGTTTCGAGGTCACCCTTCCAGCCGCCCGGATCAAGACATGATTCGGGCCCTGGTCGTCGACGACGATTTCCAGGTTGCTCGGATTCATGCGGCCAGTATCGAACGAGTGGAAGGCTTTACCTGCGTCGGTCAGGTGCATACCGCTGCGGAAGCAACAGCGGCCGTCGCCGAACTCCACCCGGACCTTCTGATACTGGACATCTATCTTCCGGACATGGATGGTCTGCGCCTGCTCCGCGAGCTCGCGGCAAAAGGCGAAGCGCCGGACACGATCTTCATCACGGCCGCGCGCGACGTTGCGTCCGTCCGTTCGGCGATGAGCCTTGGCGCCGTCTATTACCTCGTCAAACCGTTCGGGTTTCCGCAGTTGCAGGAGCGGTTGCGGGCGTATCGAGCATGGCGCCGAGAATTGGCGTCGGGCGTCAGCACCCCGGCCGATCAGCAGCGGGTCGATTCGCTGTTCAATCTGCTCCGACCCAGGATCACGGCCGACAATGCAGACGCCGCGTTGCCGACCACAATGACGAAGGTTCTCGAGACAATTCGAAACGCTGCTCGACCCATCGGTGCGAGCGAGGTTGCCGCAGCGCTCGGGATGAGCCGGCCCACGGCGCAACGCTATCTGTCCGATTTGGAGCGGCGGTCCCGCATTCGGCTGGAACTTTCCTACGGGTCTACCGGGCGGCCGGTACACCGATACTGCATCAGAGAGTCATGAGTGCCATGCCGGATCAGCGCTTGCCCGGGGGACGGATGGGCGGGGCCGTTCGGGTCGGCGATACCGTCCGGCGCCCGGCGCAACCCTGGACTCCAGGCATTCACGCCGTGCTGGCCCATTTGCAGGCCGTTGGCTTCGTCGGCGCCCCCACTCCCCTGGGGTTCGATGAACAGGGCAGGGAGGTGCAGTCATTCCTCACCGGGAAAACCGTTGGCGACCAGGTGCCGTGGCCGGAATGGGTTCGTTCGGATCGCGCGCTGTCGCAGGTCGGCCATTGGATGCGCCGTATGCACGATGCCACCGCATCTTTCGTTCCGGACGCCGGCGCACAATGGTTCAGCGGTCGCCCGTGGCGCCCGGGTCTGGTGATCGGGCACCACGACGCCTCACCGTTGAACGCCGTCTGGAAAGGCGACGACCTGATTGGTTTCGTTGACTGGGATTCGGCGGCACCGTCCTCCCGTGAATTCGACCTGGCGTTCGTCGCGCTGTCCTGGGTGCCGCTGCATGCCCGAAGGGCTGTCGAACTCGTCGGTTTCTCGGACTTCGCCGACCGGGCACGTCGCCTGCACCTGCTGCTCGGTGCCTACGGATATACCGACGATCGGTCTGCCTTCGGCCGCGTCGTCGTCGAGCGGGCACGATTGCAAGCGTCCGTCATCCGGCGCGGCGCTGACTCCGGGGATCCGGTGTACCAGGCACTTGTGCCGTTGGCCGACGATCTGGACGTCGCCGGCGCCGAGATCGAGGCACTGCCGGGCAGCTTCTGGGTCGAGG
>JBPCPG010000202.1:0-6493 GCA_050999445.1 Nakamurella sp.
GCGGCAGCGCCGCAGATGGGTCCGACGAACAGGGCCGCCCAGCCCCATGCCGGTGATCCGCCGAGCGACAGCACGAGCAGCACGATCGCCGGAACGGCCACCAGGATGCCCCCGCCCATGGCAGCCAGCGAGGCACCCGTCGTGCGGCCCTTCTGGCCGGGAATGCTGTTCATGAGCATCGATTTACGACTCTGGCGCATCGCATACGGCAACCGGGCGGAGACATAACCCGTGACGGCCAGGGCGCCGAGCATCATGGCCAGGCACACCCCGAGGGCAGCCGGCACACGATTCAGATCCTGTCGAAGAGTGGCGTGCAGGAAGACGGCGCCCACGACGATGACGGTTCCGGGAATAATCGTGAAGATCGCATGACCCAACGCCTCTCCCCTGGCCCTGGTGCGGTCCGCGAAAGCAACCATGTGCAGCCAGAGACCGGTGCCCTCCACCCCGAACTGATTGCCCGCCTGCAACCCGGCCATCAGCGCGGGAAAGGCGACGGCGAACAACGACCCATGGCCCTTGATCACCAAGAACGGCCACAGCACGGCCAGTCCGGCCAGGATGAACCATGGCATCCGCCGCATCGGATCGCGCCAGGTGAGAATGCGATCCCGGCGGACGACGAGCGAGATCATCCCACGCAGTGAATCGGCAACCGGGAGCTTGGCAGCGGCTCCCGGGTCGGCCGTCCGAACCGGTGCGGAACCCTCGGTGGTGGACGAAGCGGTGGTCAGGCTCTTTTGGAGGGCCACCGACCACCACCGCCACGCTCCGATCAGCACGACGGCGGCAGTAGCGGCGGCCAGGATCAATCGCCCCCCTCGACCCGCGGCAAGCATCGAGGGAATAGCAGCGAGCGCCCCGTCGGGTCCGTAGGCCAGGATCCGGGAGGTGGAGGTGACGCCCGTGCCGAGCGAGGAACCGGTGTCCGCGGTGGCGGAGGAAGCAGTCTGATTCAACACGAACGACAACAACAGATACGCGAAGAAGAGCAGGGAGCCGATCACCATGCCGAGGTCACGTCCCCGCCGACCGGACATCAGTCCTGACATCGCTGTGGATGCGGCCCTGGAGATGACCAGGCAGAGCAACAGTTGGACCGCAGCGCACAGCACCGCCACCGGTAACAGTCCCCAACTCGACGACAGACCGATCGCCGCGCCCAGCAGCACGACCGCATTCGCAGCCGGTAGATAACCGACCAGCGACGCGACCAGGAGTCCCCTTTGCAGAGTTCCGGTCCGCAGCGGCAGCAGCGCGAACTTCGCGGGGTCGACCGTCTCATCGATGCCGAACGCCACCAGCGGTCCCAACACCCAGGCGACCAACTGGACGGTGAACAGGACCACGATCACCGTGGTGGCGATGGCCGGCCGGCTTCGCAACGCTGACAGTCCAATGAACATGGTCGCCAGTACGAGTCCGGCAACGCACCAACCAACGATGATCCACGCCTTGGTGCTACCCGTCGCGGCTCGGAAACGGCTGCTGACCAGGCGCCACTTCAGCGCGGCGAATGCCCCAACCATTCCAGTCCTCCTTCGGCAACTTCGTCGGCACCCACGAGGTGCATGAATGCGTCATCCAGACTCGCCGCCTGCCCACGCACGTCGGCGATCGGGCCGGATGCCACGATCGTGCCCCGCCCCATCACCGCGACGTGCGTGCACAGGCTCTCGACCAGTGCCATCACGTGCGACGAGAAGACGACGGTGCCGCCCCCGGCGGTATACCTGGAGAGCACCGTTCGGATCACCCGCGCCGAGACCGGATCCACTGCCTCCAGCGGCTCGTCGAGCAGCAGGATCGGTGGAGCGTGCAGGAGCGCCGCGGCCAACGTGATCTTCTTCCGCATGCCTGTCGAATAGTCGGCCACCAGTTTGGAGCCGGCTTCGTCCAGATCGAGCACCGCGATGAGTTCCGCGGCCCTGGCTGCGACGACGTCTGCCCGGAGTCCGCGGAGGCGACCCAGATAGGAGAGCAGTTCCGGGCCGGACAAGCGCTCGAACAGGCGCAGTCCGTCAGGCAGAACACCCATCTTCGTCTTGGCCTGGACCGGGTCGGTCCAGACGTCGGCGCCGGCCATGATCACCCGTCCGGAATCGGGCCGGAGCAGTCCGGTCACCATGGAAAGCGTCGTCGTCTTTCCGGCGCCATTGGGGCCGACCAGGCCGAAGAAGGAACCTGCCGGTACATCGAGGTCGATGTGATCGACGACGACACGCCCGTCGAAGGACTTGGTCAGCCCGCGGATGATCACCGCTTGGTTGCCTACGCCGACGACGACAGCATCAGCCGGCGGATAGCTGGGTAGCACGAGCGGAATGCGATCGGTTGCTTCGCCGGGCATGAATCACCTTCCCCGAGGTTCGTTCTTCGATGGCGTTCCGAAACCCTGCCACATCGGGCTATCACGGCAAAGCGCCGGGACCCCCTCGCTCAGCTCGCCGGTTCCAGCAGCCGGTGTGCCAGTGCCGCCGATGTTCGACGCCGTCCTCGTGGCCGGTCCACGCCGGCCAGACGACGAGATGCGCGGTACCCGGCCCGATCGACTGCTGGCAGCCGGGACACCGGTACGTCTTCCGCGCCGCGGGGCCAGGCACCGTTCGGACCAGGAAGTCGCCGTCAGCGGTCGAGCGGGCAGTCTGCCAGCCGGACGCGGGCTGTGCGGAATCCTCGTCCCATCGATCGGTTGCGACGCGACGGTGGGCGCGGT
Source organism: Nakamurella sp. (assembly GCA_050999445.1). Classification (GTDB taxonomy): domain Bacteria; phylum Actinomycetota; class Actinomycetes; order Mycobacteriales; family Nakamurellaceae; genus Nakamurella. The sequence continues at coordinate 2,720 of JBPCPG010000202.1, forward strand.
CCGGTCGATGGGAGCGTCGTGGCACGGCCGAACGGTACCCGTGTGTCAGAGTGCCCGGCACAATGGCGACTTCGAGGACGACCACTTCGACCGGCAGGGAAGCGGTGCGATGCAGCGACGAATCGGGACGACCCTCACCGCTGCGACGCTCAGCATCACGGTCGGTGTGCCGGTCGGCGCGGTGATCACCATCGGTTCCGACGCGCGGCACGAGTCGGTTCCCGACCGGGCCGCTCGATCGGCGGAACCTTTCACCCTCGGAAGCGCTGTCCTGACGACACAATCAGTGCCGGCTTCGGTGCCGAGCGAACCGAGCAGGAATGGATCACCGGTACCGGACGCGCTGACCGGTGTGCGAAGGACACCGGAATCAGGGGCGCCCGTCAGATCAGGAAGGGATGACCCGTCAGATCAGGAAGGGATGACCCGTCAGATCAGGAAGGGATGAACAGTGCGAGCAGCGCCCAGCTGACCACGGCCGACGGCAACAGCGAATCCATCCGGTCCATCACCCCGCCGTGCCCGGGTAGCAGTGTCCCCATGTCCTTCACGCCGAGATCGCGCTTGATCAGCGATTCCGCCAGATCACCTGCGGTAGCGACGCAGGCGATGACGCCGCCGACGACAGCCCCCTGCCACCAGGGGTGGTGCAGCGCCGGCTGCAGCGACACGGCGAGCGCCCCGCCCGCCATCGCAGCGACCAGCGAGCCGGCGAATCCCTCCCAGGACTTCTTGGGCGAGACCTTCGGAGCCATCGGGTGCCTGCCGAACAGAGCGCCTGCGGCATAGCCGCCGGTATCGGAACCGACCACCATGATCAAGAATGCCAGCACCCTGGCATGCCCGTCGGAAGGCGATACCAGCAAAGTTGCGAACGACCCGAACAACCCCAGATAGATGGCCAGAAAAACAGTGGCGGAGACATCGGCGAAGTAGCCATCGGCTCCCTTGGCGGATCGCCAGCCCATCGCAGCCAACGCCGTGAGGGCGATTCCCAGTGCCTGCGCCTTGTGGCCGTAAGGCCAGGTCAGGGCGATCGTCGCCGCGGAACCGACGGCAAGCGGGATCCATGCCACGGTGATGCCGCGCGCCCGGGCCAGCGTCGAACGCATCTCCCAGATCGAGGCCACCACCGCCGCAACGATGATGACGACGAACAACTGGCGGACCAGTAGCAGGCAGGCGATGATGACGGCACCGAGCCCCAGCCCGACGCCGATTGCCACCGGTAGGTTCCGGCCGGCTCTGGAATCGGGGCTGCTCATCAGACTTCGAGCAACTCGGCTTCCTTGTGCTTCACCATCTCGTCGATGGCGGCGGTGTAGCGATCGGTGACCTGCTGGAGTTCCTTCTCGGCCCGCGCGCCCTCGTCCTCGCCTGCCTCACCGTCCTTGACCAGCTTGTCCAGCGTTTCCTTCGCCTTGCGACGGATGTTACGCACCGAGACCCTCGCGTCCTCGCCCTTGGACCGGGCCGTTCTGCCGAGCTCCCGACGGCGCTCCTCCGTCAATTGCGGGAAGATGATGCGCAGGATGTGACCGTCGTTGGTCGGGTTGACGCCGAGGTCAGAATCGCGGATCGCCTTCTCGATCGGGGTGAGCTGGCTCATGTCGTACGGCTTCACGACCGCCATCCGGGCCTCCGGAATGGTGATGGATGCCATCTGCGAGAGCGGCGTTGCCGCGCCGTAGTAGTCGATCACGATCCGGCTGAACGTGTTCGGGTTCGCCCGGCCGGTACGAAGGGTCGATAGATCGTCCTTCGCGACGGAGACCGCCTTTTCCATCTTCTCTTCAGCGTCGAACAAGGTGTCGTCGATCATTGATTCGGGTGCCTTTCGTGCCAGCGGGCGCGGTTGCGACGGGTTCTACGTGGCGGACGCGCGAGTGGCCACCAGGGTGCCGATGGTCTCGCCGCGCACTGCCTTGCCGATATTGCCATCGGTGAGAAGGTTGAACACGATGATCGGCATCGCGTTGTCCATGCACAGGCTGAATGCGGTCGCGTCGGCGACCTGAAGTCCCCGCTCCAGCACCTCCCGGTGGCTGATCTCGGCGAACATCTTTGCATCGGGGACCACCCGCGGATCGGCGTCGAAGACGCCGTCGACAGCTTTGGCCATCAGCACCACCTCTGCGCCGATCTCGAGTGCCCGCTGCGCGGCCGTGGTGTCCGTCGAGAAATAGGGCATTCCGACGCCGGCGCCGAAGATGACGACCCGGCCCTTCTCCAGATGCCTCACCGCGCGCCGCGGGATGTACGGTTCGGCGACCTGACCCATGGTGATCGCCGTCTGCACCCGCGTGTCCAGTTGCGCCTCCCGTTCCAGGAAGTCCTGCAGCGCAAGGCAGTTCATCACGGTGCCGAGCATGCCCATGTAGTCGGCCCTGGCCCGGTCCATGCCGCGGCTGTTCAATTCGGCGCCGCGGAAGAAGTTGCCGCCGCCGATTACCACGGCCACCTGCACGCCGTCGCGAACCACCTCGGCGATCTGCCGGGCAACCGTGGAGACCACATCGGGGTCGACCCCGACCTGACCGCCGCCGAACATCTCGCCACCGAGTTTGAGCACCACCCGGCGAAAAGGGCGACGGTCGCTGGGTGTGTCGGTCATCGTCCGTCCCATCTGGGCGGTCCACACCGGACACGTCCACGCTCCATCGAAACACGAACCGGCCCGATCGACGAACCGGAACGTTGCAGCGGCAGCGCCGGCCGCCGCGGCCGCACCCCATTTCGGTGGAGCGCGGACGGACGGCCGGGTTCACTGCATGTTCACCAAAGTCGATCAGGCGGTACCGACCTCGAAACGGACGAAGGCGGTGATCTCGACGCCGACCTCCTCGAGGACCTTCGCAACGGTCTTCTTCGAGTCGCGCACCGACGCCTGCTCACCCAGTACGGCGGCCTTGTAGAACCCGCTGACGCGGCCTTCGACGATCTTGGGCAGCGCCGCTTCCGGCTTGCCCTCCTCACGGGCGATGCCCTCGGCGACACGCTTCTCCGACTCGAGAACCTCGCCGGGCACTTCGTCCCTGGACAGGTACTTGGTGGTCGGTACCGCCGAGATCTGCATCGCGGTGCCGCGGGCCGCCTCACTGTCGTCTCCGATGTACTGCACCAGCACGCCGATCACGGCCGGCAGGTCAGCGGAGCGTTTGTGCAGGTAGACAGAGGTCTGTCCGTCGAACTTCGCGACTCGGTTCAGCACCAGCTTCTCGCCCAGGCGGCCGGCGACATCATTGATGGTGTCCTGAACGGTCCCGTTCCCCAGCGAGGAGGACAGCAGCTCGGCGACGGTGGTACCGGCCGGAAGCTGCGCAGCCGCTGCGGCGACCTTGGTTGCCAGACCCTGGAACTCGGCGTTCTTGGCGACGAAGTCGGTCTCGGAATTCAGCTCGACCAGTGCGTTGCCACTGGCGGCGACCATGCCCTCGGCGGTGGTCCGTTCGGCTCGCTTCGAAGCATTCTTGGCGTTCTTGATGCGGAGGAACTCGATCGCCTTGTCGAAGTCCCCTTCGTTCTCTTCCAGTGCCTTCTTGCAATCCATGAATCCGGCTCCGGTGAGTTCCCGGAGCTTCTTGACGTCGGCAGCGCTGTAGTTCGCCATCTTTGCCGCGATCCTTCCTGTGCTGAGAATGGTGCCCGTTCTTTGCTCTCCGGGCGGGCGAGCGATCGACCCCTGGCACGCGCGTGCCAGCCCGACGAGGAGAAGCGGGGAGGCGGCGGAGGGGAGACGAGTGGAATGTGGGAGGGGGCAGGGACCAAGAAGAA
>JBPCPG010000205.1:0-9726 GCA_050999445.1 Nakamurella sp.
TCCGAGCTGCTCCGGGTCTTCGAAACCAGAATGATCATCGAGCAGGCCAAAGGGTTCTTGATGGCTCGGTGCAACATCCCCGCCGATCACGCCTTCGCCCAGATGCGAGCGCAATCAGGGCACACCAGTGTCAAGCTCCGGGAGGTTGCAGCCGCAATCGTGGCCGCTTCGGTGGTGGCGCCGGTTCTTCATACCGGCGTCGAGCGGACGCCGGCGCCCCGCCGGCCGCAGCGGTGAATTTCTTTTCGAGCGGATCTGGACAGAGGTGTGGCGCAGCGACGGCTGCCACCGGACGGCAGTCGCCTCGACCGGCCGTGACCCATCCGCCCGACGTCCGGCGACGAACGGTTCCCTGTGACAGATGACGCCGTACCAGCCGGAACAGACGACGCGGCTCCGGCCGACAAGCCCCGCCCGGGTCGCACCAGGAGCCGACGAGTGCCGGCGTTCCTGGCCATAGTGCTTGCGCTGTTGGGAGTGCTGGCCATCACGATGGCTGCGTGCAGCTCCCGCCCCGGGGCGCCACAGCCGTCGGCCTCCGCCGCTGGTGTCATCGATGGAGAGACGTCAGGCTCCACCTCCGTCGCGGCAGTTTCCACCGGGTCCGCGCAGGGCTCTCCGGCGGCTCAGCAGACCGCAGGCTCCAAGAGCTCGGCGAAACATGGCACCAGCCAGAAGTCCGCAGGGGGCGCAACCCCCCCGTCGACCGCTCCCACCCCGGTGCCGACCTCGAACCGAACCGCGCCCGCCCAGAAGTCACCGATCGTGGTGCCGTCCTTCGGGTCCCAGGTGAAAGGACCCATCCTGGAGGCCTCACCACCGGTCTCCTTGGCCATCCCCGCGCTCGGAGTGAAGTCGCCCCTGTTAGATCTAGGTCTGAATCCCGATGGCACCGTCCAGGTTCCATCGCTCGACGACCCGGCGTCGAAGGCTGGGTGGTACCGAAATTCCCCCACTCCAGGGTCCATCGGACCGGCGATCCTTCTCGGGCACATCGACTCGAAGAAGTATGGTCCGGGGGTCTTCTACAAACTGGGCAACCTCCAACCCGGCCAGGAGGTCGACGTCACCCGCCGCGACGGTGTGGTGGCGGTATTCAAGGTGGATGGAGTTCGGACATACCCGAAGAATCAATTCCCGACCAAGACCATCTACAGCAACATCGACCACGCCGGGCTCCGGATGATCACCTGTGGCGGGACATTTGATCCCGACAAAGGAAGTTACGAGAGCAACATCGTCGTTTTTGCGAGCCTAGTTTCCTCCCATCGGGCCTGACGATGGCCCGTCAGTGCGCTCGCGTCGTCGCATCGGCATCAGGGGCGAGCTCTGCATTAGCCCAAAAGGGTGGATTCGTCAGAGTTGGCCCGGGACGCCAATCCGAGTCAAGATCAGTCTCGAATCCAACCACGTGAGCAAAAACTCGCGGCCGGTGTCGACGGCGGTTGCGTGGATCGAGACGAACTCATGAGTCCAAGGTCGCGCCGTTTCTGGGCGGCCGACGTTTCGAGGCGCGATGCGTCGATGTGCCACCAGCTTGTCTGCATAGGCAAGTTTCCGCACGAGAACTAGTGAAAGGAACGACCGATGGGCGATCAACAGATCTTCGACGGCAAGCCGGTGCTGCAGTTCAGCTCCGAGACCAACCGGCGAAGCTTCCTGAAGTACGCAGGTCTGGTAGGAGTCGGCGCTAGCTTCGTGGCGGGCGGCATCCTCAACGCCCCGTACGCAGCTGCTGCTCCCGCGGTGGCCAAGGGCGACCTCGACATCCTGAATTACGCGCTCACCCTGGAATACCTGGAGTCGGATTTCTACGCAACCGGCCTCGCCAAGGGATTCCTCAAGGACCGCGAGCTGGAGCTGATCACACCGATCGGCGATCACGAGAAGCAGCACGTGGCGGCCGTCAGCTCGACGATCAAATCGTTGGGCGGCACTGCGGTCAGCAAGCCGAAGATCACCTACCCGGCCGGCATCTTCGACAGCCGGGACAAGTTCTTGGCCACCGCCTCGATGTTCGAGGAGCTGGGTGTCAAGGCGTACCACGGCCAGGTTCCGCTGATCATGAGCGGCGACGTGCTGGGCGCAGCGGCTTCGATCGCCGGTGTCGAATCGCGGCACGCCGCGGTCATCGCCAGCCTGATCGGCGGGGATCCGTTCCCGAACCAGATCGAAATGCACGCGTCCATGGCCGAAGTGCTGGCCGCCGTCAAGCCACTGATCAGCTAGTAGAGGAGGAAAAACAATGTCACAACGTGATTTCGTAAGAGGTCAGGTCAACGAGGTTTCCGCTCCGTTGGCGCTGTCCGCGCTGAACAATCGCTGGGCACTCGCATCCGCCAAGGATTTCGGTAGCGATGTCGATGTCCTGAACTATGCGCTGACCCTGGAATATCTGGAGGCCGCCTTCTACCAGCAGGGCAATGCGGCGAACCTGCTTTCCGGAACCGAGAAGGCGTACCTGACCAAGATCCAGTCCGACGAGGAATACCACGTCACCGCTATCACGGCGACGATCAAGAAGCTGGGTGGAACCCCCATTTCGAAGCCGGGCGTCAACTTCGGTGCTTCCTTCGACAGCCGGAAGTCGTACCTGACGACCAGCCACACCTTCGAGAACGTCGGTGTCGGCGCGTACCTGGGAGCCGCTGGCTTCATCAAGGACAAGGGCGTTCTGCAGGCCGCCGCGGGCATCTTCGGTGTCGAGGCTCGGCACGCAGCCGTCGTCGGTAACCTGCTGGGTCTGCCGGCTGAGGGCGGCGTCTACATGGGTGCCTTCGAAAAGGGAGTGCCTGCTGCCACCGTGCTCGCCGGCGTTGCCCCGTTCATCGTCCAGATGGGCTCCACGCCCAGTGGCTCGGTCAACACCGGCGGCGGCAGTGCTTCCAAGGACGACAAGTCCGGCCTGTACGCTCTTGGTGGTGCCGCCCTGTTGGGTGCTGCCGGAGCAGCCGTGTATTCAGCTCGTCATCGTGCACCGGAAACGGCCGAATAATTCAGCCGCATGTGGTGAATTGAATTGAACCGAAGAGGGTGACGAGGCTTCCGGCCTCGTCACCCTTTTTCGTATCTCTGCTGGTACCGCATTGACCGCCGCGAGAATCGGACTGCTGATGGCTAGTCGTAGATGACGGCGAGTCCGCGGCGCTCGAGGTCGGCGAGGCCGTCTCGCATGGCCTGCAACTGGTCGGGCGAGTGTCCCACCCAGTCCACGAATTCTGCGACGACCTTCACCGGCTCCGGAGTGCGGTAGGACCTGGTCGGATTGCCGGGAAACTTCTTGTCCGTCAGGTTGGGATCGTCCTCGAGGGTGCCCGTTGGTTCGACGACATAGATCCGCCCACGGCCCTGCCCTGTGGCCAGTTCAGCGCCCCACGTTGCGGCATCCAAGGTCGCCGTCACATAGACATGGTTCGCCGTCCTGCCACCTCCGAAGTTCGAGCGGCGTCCGGGCACCAGTAGATCTCCTACCGCCAGGTCCGCCTTCGTCCCGTGGAACAGCGCCCCCGATTCGTGGACTTCGAATGGTTTGGGCTCGCTTCTCATAAATACCCCCAACAGTTTTGGAGCAGAAATTCTAGCCCGGCCCGCTCTCAGCCGCAGCGATGCTCCTGGGTGCGCCCAGAAGGCCCTGGAAGCCGATCAGCTGACACCAACCCCGCTTCACCGGCGGGAACGTCTCGTCGTGAAGGTTGGCGCATCGGAGGGGTGGACAGAACACGAACGGCCGTCGGTGGAAAGAAGCGGTGGGCGTAGTTGAAAATTGCGGCGCGATCACCGAACAGCGATGAGTACTATTGATCAGGTAGTACTGCTGTGGCCGATTCAAGATCTGGATCGCTGCGTGGAACGGCCGGGAGGTCCAGTGGTCGGAATTCGTCGGGCTCGTCCGGGAACCGCGTCGTGACAGGGCTGCTGAGCCATCTGCTGGATGTGCGCGGGCCGTGGGTCTACGTCCTGGTGGCGCTGGTGGTTTTCTCGGAAGACGCGCTGTTCGTCGGATTCGTCGTTCCCGGAGAAACGGCTGCAGTGCTAGGCGGTGTGCTCGCCAGTCGAGGTCACGTCCAGCTGTGGTGGATGCTGCCGTTGGTGGTGGTCGCCGCTGTCGTGGGGGACAGCGTCGGCTACGAGGTGGGCCGTCATCTCGGTCCGCGGATCCTCGAACTGAAAATGTTGCGGAAGCGACGCGAACGGCTCGACGAGGCGCAAGACTTCCTTCGCCGCGCGGCGGCGCTGCAGTGTTCCTCGGCCGTTTCGTCGCATTCTTTCGAGCGGTGATGCCCGCGCTCGCCGGCACCGCACGGATGCGCTTATCGAAATTTCTCGCGTTCAACGCCGCCGGCGGCTTGGTATGGGGGGCGGCTTTCGTGCTGCTCGGATACCTTGCCGGCAATTCCTACGCGACCATCGAGAAGGCCGTCGGCCGCGGCGCACTCCTGGTCGTCCTGGTGCTCCTGGTCATTGCGGCGGTCAGCCTGCGGATTCGAAAGCATCGCGGGAGATCAGCACACAGCAGTGAGTAGGCGAAGCGTCGGCGCCTGTCGATGTGTTACCGGGCAGGGTGCGCACCCACAGTTGGGTTGGTTTCCAGTGGCGTGGCCGGGATGAGTGCCGGTTCCGATGTGCCGCTGGACAGCGCAGGGGTAGGAACGGACGCAGCGACGGCTGGGCCTGCGACGACCGGCTCAGCATGCTCCTCGTGCATCGCGCCGACTTCCGACTTGAGGATCCGGAGCGAACGACCGAGGCCACGTGCCGCGTCCGGGAGCTTCTTGCCGCCGAAGAGCAGCAGAAAAACTACAACAACCAAAATGATGTGCCACGGCTGAATTCCGCCCACGATCGTCTCCTCGTTCGACTGAATGTTCCTGTCGTTCTTGGATTCGAGACCGATCCCCATACCGATTGCTGCGAAGGACGATCAGGTTCCGGCGGCCGGCAAGATCAGTGAGTGAAGGTCACCGCAAGCAGATAGATGTTGAGCGCGACGATGAGCGACACGATGAGGGCGGCGGCGGTGGTGGTGGGCTTGCGGTTGGCGAAGCTGCCCATCACATCCCGGCGGCGGGTGAGCAGCACCAGCGGCGTCAGGGCGAAGGGAATGCCGAAGGACAGCACCACCTGGGAGACGACCAGGCTGGTGGTGGTGTTGAGCCCGAGGGCGAGGACCGCCAGCGCCGGAAGCATCGTCAGGACGCGCCGCAGGAACAGGGGAATCCGCTTGCGGATGAATCCCTGCATGACGACTTGGCCGGCATAGGTCCCGACGCTCGAGGACGACAGTCCCGATGCCAGGAGCGCGATCGCGAAGGCCATCGCAGCCGCGCCGCCGACGTACTGGTTCAGCCCGGCATGCGCGGCCTCGATGGTGTTGACCTCGGTGCGGCCGGCGCGGTGGAACAGTTTCGCCGCTATCACCAACATGCTCAGGTTGATCACCCCGGCCAGGCCGAGCGCGATGAAGACATCGGTCCGGGCGAAGCGCAGCAGAGTTCGGCGTTCGGCGTTGTCAACCGGTTTGACGCGCCGCTTGGTCAGGGCCGAATGCAGGTAGACCACATGAGGCATCACCGTGGCCCCCACGATGCCGGCCGCCAGCAATACGCTGCCGGACCCGTTGAAGCTGGGGATCAGTCCGGAAAGCCCTGACGGAGCCGGACCGCCGACAAGGACCAGGTCGTAGAGGAAGCCCAGGAACACCAGGACCAGCAACGCGATGATCGCCAGTTCGAAGCGCCGGTAGCCGCGCTGCTCCAAGGCCAGAATGACGAAGGCCGCCACCGCGGTAATCAGACCCGCGGGCAGCAGTGGCACGTTGAAGAGCAGATTGAGCCCGACCGCCGCGCCGACGAATTCGGCCAGATCGGTGGCCATGGCGATGAGCTCGGCCTGGATCCACAGGCCGATCGACACCGGCCGGGGGAAGTGTTCGCGGCACAGCTCGGGCAGGTCCTTTCCCGTCACGACGCCGATCTTCGCCGAGAGGTACTGCACCAGCATCGACATCGCGTTGGCCACGACGACGACCCAGACCAGCAGATATCCGTACTTGGCGCCTGCGCTGAAGTTCGTCGCGAAGTTTCCGGGTTCGATGTAGGCGACCGCGGCCACGAAGGCCGGTCCCAGAAGGGTGATCGCGCCGCGAACTCGGCCCTTGGCGCGGATCCGCGACAGCGTGCTGGACGCACCGTCAGGGTCGGTTCCGGGTTCGACATCCACCGGCTCGATATCCACCGCGCTCATAGGCTGCTCTCATCGAAGAGTTCGGAACGACGAACATGTGAGTTGTCAGGTGCAAACATACTGCTGAATAACATTCGGAGGCCATGGAACCGAGGCTTGCTCCCGCGCCCGTTAAAATCGCCAGATCATGGCCGGACCCGAGTTGCCGTCGAAGACCGTCGAGGACTACCTGAAGGTGATCTACGCGCTGGGCGAGCGGGACGACGCTCCGGTCACCACCTCGCGTATTTCGGATCGGTTGAAACTGTCCGCGTCGTCCGTGTCGGGAATGCTGCGCAAGTTGGCTGCGCAGGGTCTGATCGATCACCGCCCCTACGGCGGCATCACCCTCACCCGGACCGGGCTGACCGGGGCGCTGCGGGTCGTCCGCCGTCATCGGCTGGTGGAGATGTTCCTGGTGGCACAGCTCGGCTACGGATGGGACGAGGTGCATGCCGAGGCCGAGATCCTGGAGCATGCGATGTCCGATCAACTCGTCGAACGGATCGACGCCGCGTTGGGTCGCCCGCAGTTCGATCCGCACGGCGACCCTATTCCCGGGCGCGATGGTGAGGTACCGATCTTTCAAGCGCACCGGCTGCCCAGCCTGGCCGCGGGTCAGACTGGCCGGCTGGTCAGGGTGGACGACCGTGATCCAGAGGTGCTGCGACACCTGAGTCAGGACGGGATCTCCCTCGGCCAGGTGATCGAAGTGCTCGGACAGTTGCCGTTCGACGGTCCCTACCTGATCCGCACCCAGGACGGTGCGACGCACCAATTCGCGCCCCAGTTGGCCAACGCGCTCTGGATTCGTTAGTCGTCGGCGAAACTTGCGCGTCGGAGCCGCCGGGCCGGGACTGGCAGCGAGCCCGCGCTGCTTTGCTCCGTCCGGGTGAAACTCGTTGACAGCGTTCTGATAAACCGGTTTGGTCTGCTCAACAGCGGCCGGCGAAAGGATTTGCGGAGGTGCCTTCGAAACCGACCATCTCCGATGTGGCCGCTCGCGCCGGTGTCTCCAAGGGCGCCGTTTCCTTCGCTCTGAACAATCGCCCAGGAGTGTCGACAGAAACGCGGGCACGGATTTTCTCGGCGGTCGAAGAATTGGGCTTCCGACCCAGCCACACGGCCAGGGCGCTCTCCTTCTCTCGTACCTCCACACTCGGCCTGGTTCTCGCCCGGCAACCGGAGATGTTGCGGGCCGACCCGTTCTTCCCACCTTTCATCGCCGGTGTCGAAGAGGTGATCGCTCCAGCCGGTATGTCGCTGATGCTTCGCTTCGTCGCCGGTGACGTGGCCGAGAAGGACGCCTACGTCGAGTTGGCGAACGGGCGGGTCGACGGGGTCATCCTGACGGACATCCGGCTTCGTGATCCGCGACCGGTGCTGTTGAACCGGCTGGGCCTACCGGCGATATCGCTGAATCGCGCCTCCGAGCGGAGTCCGATTCCAGCTGTCTGCCTGGACGATCGAGCCGGTGTGCGGGACGCAGTGCAACACCTGATCGCACTCGGGCATCGGCGAATCGGGCACGTCGGTGGGCCGGGGCTCTATCAACACGTCGACAACCGGCGGCGGCAGTGGCTCGAAGCACTTGGTGCTGCCCAACTTTCGCCTGGACCATTCGTCGAAGCGGACTTCACCGCCGGTGGGGGAGCCAGGGCCACCGCGCAGATGCTGACGTCGGAGCAGCCGCCGACGGCAATTCTGTTCGCCAGCGATCTGATGGCAGTCGCCGGAATGGCGGAGGCGCATCGGCGCGGATTGTCAGTGCCCCATGACCTGTCGATCATCGGCTTCGATGACGCCGAACTGTCGGCACATCTGCATCCGGCGCTGACCACCGTGCGGACCGACGCCTTCGGTTGGGGTCGGGCCGCAGCCACCACGCTGATCGCGGAGCTGGCCGGTGAACATCCGGCCGATGTCGCCCTCCCGCCCGCCACGTTCGTCCTTCGGAACTCCACCGCATCACCGCCCTGAGTGCTGCCGGGCCCGACCGCAGCGCTTCGGACCCCACTGTTCGCACCACGCGAATGCATCAACCACCGAAATCCACCTCGACAAAGGAGTCCTCATGAAACGCACTGCGCTCGCGGTCGCAGCCATGCTCACCGCCACCCTTGCTCTGACTGCCTGCGGCGGTCCGAGCGGCGGAGCAGCAGCGGGCTCTGCCACCACAGGTCCGATCAAGATCTGGTATTCGAACAACGCGCAAGAAGTCACCTGGGGAAAACAGGCTGTGGCGGCATGGAACGCCGCGCACGCCGACCAGATGGTGACCGCGGAGGAGGTACCGGCGGGCAAGTCGTCCGAAGAGGTCATCGGTGCCGCCATCACCGCCGGTACCGAGCCGTGCCTGATCTACAACACCTCGCCGGCCTCCGTTCCGCAATTCCAGAAGCAGGGTGGATTGGTGGACCTCAACAGTTTTGCCGACGGGGCGACCTACATCGACGGAAGAACGGGAGATCTGGCGAAGCAGTATCAGTCGTCCGACGGCCATTACTACCAGCTGCCGTGGAAATCGAATCCGGTCATGATCTTCTTCAACAAGAAGCTCTTCGCCAAGGCGGGGATCAGCACCACCAAACCTCCGCTGAACACCTACGCGGACTTCATTGCGACCGGAAAGAAGATCGTCGCTGCCAAGGCGGCGAAGTACGCGATCTTCCCAGCGCCCAGCAGTCAGTTCTTTCAGTCGTGGTTCGACTTCTACCCGCTCTACGCCGCCGAGTCCGGCGGCAAGCAGCTGGTGATGGACAAGAAATCGACGTTCAACAGTCCGGCGGGTCAGGCCGTGGCCGGGTTCTGGCGGCAGTTGTACAGCCAGAAGCTGGCGGGTACCGAAACCTACAACGGTGACTCGTTCGCGGACGGCGTCGCGGCGATGGCCGTGGTCGGCCCGTGGGCCATCGCGAATTACAAGTCCAAGGTCGATTGGGGTGTCGTCCCGGTCCCGACCTCCACGGGCATGACACCGGACAAGATCCATACCTTCTCCGACGCCAAGAATGTCGCCATGTACGCCTCCTGCCAGAACCGCGGCACGGCGTGGGAGTTCATGAAGTTCTCCACGAGCAAGGACCAGGACTCGCAGCTGTTGACGCTGACGGGCCAGATGCCGCTCCGCAAGGACGTGGCAACCACCTACGCGGACTACTTCGCGAAGAACCCCGACTACAAATTGTTCGCCGACCAGGCTGCCAGAACGGTCGAGGTGCCGAACGTGGCCAATTCGGTCGAGATCTGGCAGGACTTCCGGGATTCCTGGTCCGCTTCGGTGATCTTCGGCAAGTCTGATCCCAAGACTGCCCTGACGGCGGTCGCGACGAAGATCGATTCACTCGCCGGTCAGTCCTAGGCGCCGGGTGTGACGCTACCCACGGCGGCGAAGCCGGCGCCGCCGGCGCCGGCAACCAATCAAAATGACGCAGCGGGGACGAAGTCCCAGCAGGAGCGGATTACGGCCAAAACTCTCGGCCGGCCACACACCGGGATCGTATT
>JBPCPG010000259.1:0-8046 GCA_050999445.1 Nakamurella sp.
CCGGTTGGGCCGCCGCCATCTCGGGTGCCAGCAGGATGGCCAGCGCCAGCACGACTGCGGCGGCTGCTCTGGGCGCGAGGCGTCTCACGCGCTGTCTGCGAGCAGCTGCGCTGCGCGTTCGGCGAGCCTCCGCTCGCCGGCGTAGGCCAACCTGACGGGCATCTGATCCATCGGCACCCAGGCCACTTCCGTTACTTCCACATCGGCGTCGGAGAGTTCACCCGCCACCGCTTCCATCAAGAAATGGTGCACCCGCTTGTGGATGCGCTTGCCCTCGGCGGTGAACGTGTATTCCACGCTGCCGAGCCGGGCGGTGATGCGGCCGGAGATGCCGGTCTCTTCGGCGACCTCGCGCACTGCGGCCTGTTCGGTCGTTTCGCCCGCCTCGACGTGCCCTTTCGGTAACGACCACCGCAGACGGCCACGTCGGTCCAGACGCCCGATCAGAGCGCCGGCAGGCACGCCATTCTTCGTTCGGATCACGAGTCCGCCCGCCGAAGTCTCGTCCGCCCTACGCCGCCGTGGAGCGTGCGCAGGGGTGGGGGGCATGTGTCCGATGGTAGTAGCCCCGATGTCCCTCAGGCATCCGGCTGACCCGCCCGTCGGCGTTTTGCTGCGCGGAAATTTTGCTCCGTCGCTGGTCAGAGCTGCGTGCGTCAGAGGATGGCCGTCGGGCTGGAAGTCAGCACCGCGGGCTCGGCGTGCGCCGTAGACTGATCCGCCGTGCCTACCGCAGATCCACCCGACCACAGCGACGAGGGTTCTGTCCCGCCGGATTCGACGACCGGTGGGCTGTCGGCGTTGCAGCGCGTCGCCGTGCTGGAGCTGCTTCGGGTATTTCCGGTCGCCGATGAACTGGGCAAGCGGTTCGCCAGGGCCGGACATCAATTGCATCTGGTCGGCGGCTCCGTTCGCGACGCGCTGCTGGGTCGCCTCGGCAATGATCTGGACTTCACCACCGACGCTCGGCCCGAGACGATCCTGGCATTGGTCAGCGGTTGGGCGGAGGCGACCTGGGAGACCGGCATCACCTTCGGCACGGTCGGCGTCGTCAAGAAGGGTCTCCGGCTGGAGATCACCACGTTCCGCGCTGACCTCTACGACGGGACCTCGCGCAATCCGGTGGTCACCTTCGGCGACACTCTGGAGGGTGACCTGCTGCGCCGGGATTTCGCCGTCAACGCGATGGCGGTCTCCCTTCCGGACCACCGCTTCACCGACCCGTTCGGTGGGCTGGATCAATTGGCCGCCAGGGTGATCGACACTCCCGGTACTCCGGAACAATCCTTTCGCGACGACCCGTTGCGCATGATGAGGTGCGCCAGGTTCGCCGCCCAGCTGTCATTCACCCCGACCGACCGGGTGGTGTCCGCGATGACGTCGATGGCCGGCGAGCTGCGCCGGATCACGGTGGAGCGAGTCGCCGCGGAGCTGTCGAAACTGCTGCTCGCCGCGGATCCGCGGGCCGGCCTCATCCTGCTGACCGACACGGGCCTCGCGGCCGTCGTCCTGCCGGAACTGCCTGCGCTGATGCTGGAGCGCGACGAACACCACCAGCACAAAGACGTCTACGAGCATTCGCTGACGGTGCTGGAGAAGGCAATCGCCCTGGAGGAAGCCGGTCCCGATCTGACGCTGCGGATGGCTGCGTTGCTGCACGACATCGGCAAGCCGGCGACGCGGCGGTTCGTCGAGGGCGGCGGCGTGAGCTTTCATCATCACGAAGTGGTGGGCTGCAAACTGGTTCGCAAACGAATGCGAGCCTTGAAGTTCCCCAAGCAGCTCACCGACGACGTCGCCGACCTGACGTTCCTGCATCTACGGTTCCACGGCTACGGCGAAGGGCGATGGACCGATTCGGCCGTCCGCCGCTATGTCACCGACGCCGGTCCGTTGTTGCCGAAGCTGAACAAGTTGGTGCGGGCGGACTGCACCACCCGGAATCGGCGGCGTCAGCTCGCGCTGCAGCGCTCCTACGACGATCTGGAGGAGCGGATCACCGCGCTGGCCGCTGCGGAAGATCTGGCCAGAGTGCGACCGGACATCGATGGCAACGCCATCATGGAACTGCTCGGTGTTGCCCCGGGCCCGATCGTCGGCCGGGCCTGGGCGCACCTGAAGGAGCTGCGGATGGAGCACGGTCCGATGGACCGGGACGCGGCGGAAGCGGCACTGTTCCGGTGGGCGCGGGCGGAAGGGCTACTGCCCGAGTAGCAGCCGAGGGTTCGATCGCACCCAGGGTGCCGAGTAACAAGGTGCGCGGAAATAGTGTGCCAAGGAAATGAACTGCGGAAGTATCAGCGCGGCCCGCGGGCCGCGCTGAACTTCTGCGCGTACATGGCGTCGTCGGCACGTGAGAGCAGGGTCCGTGGGTCCTCACCGGACTCGCTGACGGTCACGCCGACGCTCATCGAAACGGTCAGCAGGTGCTCACCCCAGCCGATCGGCTCGGCGACGCACAGTGGGCCGACAGCCAGCAGTCGGTCGATCGCGGCGGCTCGGCCATCGATCGTCCGATCCGCGTGACGTCCGTAGACGTCAGCTGCCACCGCGACCGAGTAGACCAGGACGAACTCGTCGCCGGACAGCCGACCAACCACGCACCCGGGCGGGGCATGGTCCTGCAGTCGTCGTGCGAGCGCGGCCAGCACATGATCGCCGGCCGCGTGGCCGTGCGTGTCGTTGATCGCCTTGAAGCTGTCGATATCCAGGAACGCCAGCAGCAGCACGCGACCTGCGTCCATCCACTGGGCAACCAGATCCAGGATCGCGCCCCGGCGCTGCAGTCCGGTCAGCTCGTCGTGCTCCGCCCGATGCCGCCAGCGGTGGGCGTCGGACAGCACCGGATTGACCAGGTCTATGCAAGCCACGAAGCACCGGTCGCCATCGAGAACGGCCATTCCCACATGGGTCCAGCAAGTCAGGCTCTGCCCGTCACCGGAGATGACGCGGCGTAGGGCACTGATCGGCCTGGCGTCGACCCATTGCGCTTCCGACAGCTCACGGGCGCTCTGCAGCGCGGACGGCCGGTCCGGAGGAGGCAGGAAATCTCGAACAGACTGTCCCTGGATGTCGGACGAAGGCAATCGGAGCAGAGCGACGCAGTCGTCATTCGCCGCGATCAGTTCATAGGAGGTGGTGAAAGCCACGGCTGCCATCGGAATCGCTTGTAGGGTCTCCCGTACTCTGACTGCTCCTTGGGTCTGGGGCCCTCCGGCCTGCGATTGGACACCGCGCCGCTGCACCGGAATGCCAGGCGTCGGGGTCACAAATATGAACATAATCTGACAGGAGGTGGACCGGGCCGCACGAACGGGTGGAAGGACACTCTCACCAGGGTGATCTTGCCCTTTCGCCACTGGCCCGGCTCACCGGGAGCGCCTGAATGCGGATGTGGCCGATGGATTCGCCCGCCAACTCCCGCGAGGCGCGATCCAGATCGGACCGCGGGCACCGGGACAGCGGTGACCTGCTGTCACCGCGAGCAGGTGGCCGATCACCCGGAAGAAGGTTTCAGTGCCTGGGTGCGCTGCCGTTGCCCGCGACCGGCGAATCCGCCTCTACGGTGGGAGGAACGGCGGGTGTCGCGGTGCTCGTACTGCCGCCGGCATGCGAGCTGGCCGCGCCGGAACCGATGGGTCGTGTTCGTCCAGCGAAACGACATGGGGGCGGTGGGATGTTCAGCAGACTGTCGTTGTGGAAATGGGTGCTCGCAGCAGGGGTCGGCACAGTGACCGGCTATTACCTGATCCCGGGCGACCCATTGAAGGACCTTACCCATTCGGTAGTAGGTGCGGGTGCCACGGTCGCGATCGTGATCGGAGTTCGGTTGCATCGGCCAACGGCCGCGCGCGGTTGGTACCTGGTGGCTTCGGCGAATCTGTGTTTCGTTCTCGGCGACATCGTTCTCAACCTCTACGACGGGCTGTGGCATACGGAGCCGCCGTTCCCATCGGCCGACGTCGTCTACCTGGCCGGGTACCCCCTGCTGTTCGCCGGACTGGTGCGGATCATGCGGCCGCACGGCATGGCCGGCTCCAGAGACGGTTGGCTCGATGCAGCAATCGTGTCCGTCGGGGCGCTGGGCCTCACCTGGCATTTCCTGATGGGTCCCACCCTGCATGCAACCGCGTTGTCGGCAGGCTCCGGGGGCGGTTCCGGGTTCAGCCCGGCGAAGTTGGTCACCATGCTCTATCCGGCCATGGACCTCGGAATTCTCACGGTGGTCGCGGCGGTTCTGCTCGGAAGCGCACGGCGCGCCGCTGATCAACTGCTGCTGGCCGCAGTCGTGCTGATCTTGATCGCGGACTTCTGGTATGACCTGGATACGCTGCACGGCTCGTACGGCGCGAGCAGCGCCGTCAATGCCGCCTTCCTGTTGAACTATGTGCTGATGGGCGCCGCTGCCCTTCATCCCAGTGTGGGCACGACACATTCCGCTGCGGGTTCGACAGCTGGCGGCGACCCAGCTGTGGCGCATTCGGAACGACGATGGTGGGTGCCGCTCGTTGCGGGAGCGGCGCTGATCAGCCCGGGGATCATGCTCGTCAACGGTATTGCCGGCTTGCCGGTGGATCTACCTGTCCTGGCGGGCACGTGCTTGTTGGTCTTCGTCCTGGTCTCGCTCCGCGTCTACTGGTTGTTCGGCAGGGTCACCCGGCAGAACGCGCTGCTGCAGCACCGAAGTCAGTCCCTGCGCTGGGCGTTGGCCGCTCAGGAAATGCTCGAGGACGATCTGCAGCACCAGGCCTTCCACGATTCGCTCACCGGTCTGCCCAACCGGGCGCTGCTACAGGATCGTCTCGAACAGGCACTTCGCACCGCCCAGTTGCACCAACCGGTTGCCCTGTGCTTCTGCGACCTCGACAATTTCAAGGCCGTCAACGACACGCTCGGGCATCCGATCGGGGACGAATTGCTCGTGGTGGTGGCGAAACGCTTGACCTCTGTCGTCCGGGGGCTGGCAACCGTCGCCCGCCTCGGAGGCGACGAATTTGCCGTTCTCTTGGAGGATGCAGATCAGCTCGGTGCAGCGAATGCGTTGGCAGAGCGCATTGTTTCGGTGCTGCGGGAACCGATTCGGATTGCCGAGCACCGAATTGTTTTGTCGGCCAGTGTCGGAGTAGTGCTGGCCGGTCCGGACACCACCAGCGAGCAGATGATGAGTGAGGCCGACGCCGCGATGTACGAGGCAAAGGCGACCGGGAAGGATCGGGTAGCCGTCTTCGAAACGTGCATGCGCTCCCGCATGGTGGAAAGAATGGCGATGGTGAACGGGTTCCAGGGCGGTCTGAGTCGGTCGGAATTCTTTCTGAAGTACCAGCCGCAATTCTCGCTGGCCGACAACCGATTGACCGGTTTCGAAGCTCTGGTCCGTTGGGAGCACCCAACTCTCGGCCTGCTCGGACCGGGACGGTTCGTGGCCGTCGCCGAGGAGACCAAATTCATTCTTCCCCTCGGATCATGGATCCTGGCAGCGGCCTGTCGGGAGGCCGCCACCTGGCCGGCCGTCGACGACGTCGGATTGACGGTGGCCGTCAACCTTTCCGGTTGGCAGCTCCAGGATCGGCAACTGTTGCCGACCGTGCTCGATGCCCTTCGATCCAGCGGGCTGCCGGGCGAACGGCTGGTTCTGGAGGTCACCGAAAGCGTGCTGTTGGCCGACACCGCTCAAACCGCGCAGGTGTTGCGAGAACTCCGTGGCTTCGGAATCCGAGTGGCCATCGACGATTTCGGGATGGGATATTCCTCGTTGAGTCAGCTTCGGCAATTGCCCGTCGATATTCTGAAGATCGACAAGTCTTTCATCGACCCGCTTTTCGACCCGACGAACCAGGGGGATGCCTTCGTATCGACCATCGTCAGGCTGGCGAGGGAATTGAAATTGAGCACTGTCGCGGAGGGCATCGAGCATCCGATCCAGCGGGCGACCCTCATCCGCCTGGGCTGCCAGGACGGGCAGGGCTACCTGATGTCGGTTCCGCTCGGCGCGCAGCGCGCTATCGAGTTCATCGCGCAGCACAGCGCTGAACTCGAGCTCCGGCGGCTCGAGACCAACGAGGTCGACACCGTCGATCCGCGCGTTGCGTCGCCCTACCGGACGTCCCGGGCCGGGATGGCCTGAGTTCGGGTCGGGCGCCCGGCGAGCAGTGGCATTGCCAGGCCGTATCCGGCAGCGGCCACCAGACAGATGACGGCCACCAGGACGACGAGCAGGCGACTGTGCCCATTCGTGGGTACCAGGGCTGCACCCACCTCGAAACCCAGCACGTAGAAGATATTCGTCAGGGTGTCGTAGAGCGCGAAGACCCGCCCGATGTGCGCGTCGTCGCTGTCGGACTGCACCACGGTGTCCGCGCAGATCTTCGACGATTGATAGGTGAACGCCAACACCAATGCCGTCACCATGGTGCCGAGCTGGGTGAATTGCGTCGCCGCGCCGAGCACCACGACGGCCGACGCAAGCAGCAGGCTGACCAGATAGCGGGTCCGGCCCATCCAAAGGACCATCAGCGCGGTCGCCACGGCGCCGAGAAAGAGGCCGGCGCCAGCCACTCCCAGCACCTCCAGAACGCCGGGCAGTCCGGCGCGGAAGATGCCGTGCTGCCGGGTGAAGTAGTGCTGGAACAGCAGCACCACCACCAGGGTCGACATGCCGACGGAGCAGCGCACCACCATCACCATCAAGATGTTCACCCCGACCGTCCGGCGCTTGATGGCGTGTTTGAACCCGGCGGCAAATCCCTGCAGTACGGCCCTGATCGGCTCGGGCGGCTCGTCGGTGTCGTCCGGTCCGAGAGCAGCCCGGGTGAAGCGCCGAACCACCCAGGCGGCGGCGAGATAGAACAACAGCACCGACGCTGTTGCGATCGCAGTCGGGCCCGCCCCTCGGCCGATGACCGAGCGCAGCAGTAACGAGAACCCGGCCCCGACCAGGGTTGCGATGGAGCCCACCGTGCTGGTCAGGGAGTTGGCCCCCACCAGAGAATCGGTCGCGACTACGTGCGGCAGCGACGCGGACATGCCCGAGCCGATGAATCGCCCGGATCCGGTGACGATCAGGGCCAGGACGAACTGGACCCACAGCGGCGTGCCGAACGCGAGCAGAATCGCCACCGTGGCGATCAGCGCGGCACGGGCAAGATTGGCCCACAACAGCACCTGCCGTCGGCTCCAGCGGTCCAGCAGCGCGCCGGCGAACGGCCCGACGATCGAGTAGGGCAGCAGCAGCACGGCGAATCCGGCGGCGATGGCCCCTGGACTCGATCGCTGCGACGGGTCGAACAACACCGCGCCGGCCAGGGCGCCCTGGAATGCGCCGTCGCCGAACGCGACCAGGAGCCGGACGCGGACCAGCCGTCGCAAGCCCGGCAGGGCGAGCAACGGCCACAGCCCGCGGGCCGACGGTGCCTGCGGATGCAGCGCCACCTCGGCCACCGGAACCGACCCGCCGGGCGATTTCGGCTCGGCAGGCGGCATTGGCGGTCGAGTCACACCTGGAACGTTACGCAAGCCGGCCGGACCCGGTGAGCGCAGTGGCGCTCGTTCATTGGTCCGGTGGGATCGGCCGGAGCTGATGCAGCCTATGGATGGATGGATGGTGCCGCTTCCTCGCCGGGTGCCGCTCGGCGTCCAAACGTCCAACGTCCAACGTCCGGCGTCCCGGGTCCGGCGTCCTGGGTCCGACGTCCGGCGGCACACGGTTTGTCACGATTATGCGGCTGGATGCCCGGCCGGTGCTCCGGACACGGAATGATGGGCAGCGATGAGCAACGCCGAACGGCCGGACGATTCAACCTCCGGCGACGAGAAGGGCGGCCGGACGAGCGGTCCGCGCCGCCGTGCTGCACGCGTCCACCAGCCCGCCGCCGGCATGCTGCTGGTCGCCACCTCGCAGTTGCGGGATCCGCACTTCCGCCGCAGCGTGATCTATCTGCTGGCCCACGGTGAGGAGGGTTCTGCCTGCCTGGTGTTGAACCGCCGCACCGAAACCGCAGTCCACTCCGTACTGCCGGACTGGGCCTCGCACGTCGCGCGACCGCAGGC
>JBPCPG010000296.1:0-17266 GCA_050999445.1 Nakamurella sp.
ATGGCGAAATGCGTTCGGCTGCGCTGCATCTCGCGCAGCAGGGCGTCGACGTTCTTGGACTCCGGAACGAACACCGGCGACCGCATCACCTGCGCGAGCACCGGCCCCCGATCGCCCGTCTCCATCGACAGGGTGCGGGCGATCAGGTCCTTGATGTAGATGATTCCGAGCACATCGTCGACGTCGTCGCCGATCACCGGGATACGCGAGAACCCGGACGCGGTCGCCAGGTGCAATGCTTGTCGCAGCGACTTCGAGCCCTCGATCCACACGACCTCGGTCCTTGGCACCATCACCTCGCGAGCGATGGTGTCGCCGAGTTCGAAGACGCTCTGCAGCATCTCCCGCTCGGTCTCCTCGACCACCCCCCGGTCGCCCGCCAGATCCACCAGTTCGCGCAGCTCGATGTCCGACGAGAAGGGCCCTTCCCGGAACCCGCGGCCTGGCGTGATCGCGTTGCCGATCAAAATCAGCAAGGAGGCCACCGGGGACAGCACCCGCCCGATCGCCCTCGTGGGCCCGGCTGCGGTCAGTCCGACCGCGTACGGATGCTGGCGGCCCAGGGTGCGGGGCAACACCCCGATCACCACGTACGACAGCAGAAGCATGACCAATACCAGGACGACGCCGACCCACAGGTTGAAGCCCCAGTTGCTCAGGGCGACCCCGGTGATCAGGATCGTCGCAGTCAGTTCTGTGCCGACTCGCAGCAGCAGCAGCAGGTTGGTGTACCGCGGCTTGTCCGCCACGATGGCGAACAGCGACGGAGCGCCCCGCCGCCCTTCCCGCTGCATCTCCTCGACCCGAGCCGACGACACCATGGTGATCGCGGCGTCTGCTGCTGCGAACAGCCCGGCAATCGGAACCAGCGCTATGGCCAGGATCAACAGGACGATGTCCAGAGCATCCACTGGCCGCGCTCACTCCCTACCGGTGTCGGAAGCCGGTCCGGCTGCCGATTCGGGCGCCTCCGGTGCGGCGGAATCGTGGCCCGGGTCGATCGCAACCACATCCAGCACGGCAGTGTCGACCGCAGCCAGCCGGGCCCGATGCGCCGCCCGCTCCCGCTCGTCCCGCCACTGGTCCAGCAGTTCGTTCTGCAGCTGGAACATCTTGCGTTCTTCTGCCGACTCGGCATGGTCGTAGCCGAGCAGATGCAGAATTCCGTGGACCGTGAGCAGGTGCAGTTCGTCGTCGAGGCTGTGACCGGCCTGGCTGGCCTGCTCCAGGGCCACCGCGGGGCACAGCACCACGTCACCGAGCAGCGCCGGGACCGGGCCGGCCTCATCCGGCCGGCGAGCAGTGTCCAACTCGTCCATCGGAAAGCTCATGACGTCGGTGGGGCCGGGCTCGTCCATCCATTTCAGGTGCAACTCCGTCATGGCGTCGACGTCCATCAGCAGGATGGACAGCTCTGCGAGCGAGTTGATGCCCAGCTTTGCCAGGGCGAACCGCGACACCGAGACGAGCGCGAGCTCGTCGACGCCGACCCCGGACTCGTTGGCGATCTCGGTGCTCACGACGAGAGCGCCACAGCTGCGCGAACGAACGCTCCGGCGGTCATCGTCCGCCGCCACGCCGGGACGACGAGCGGTTGATCCTGCGGTCCTGATGGTCAGGCGCCGAATCCGTATTCACCGCGTCCCACCTCGCGTAGGCGTCGACGATGTGGCCGACCAATCGGTGCCGCACCACGTCCGCCGACGTCAGGAGGGAGAACGAGACGTCCTCGACGTCGAGGAGGATGTCTCGCACGATTCTGAGCCCGGACGGCTGACCGTCGGGCAGATCGATCTGGGTGATGTCGCCGGTGACCACCATCTTCGAGCCGAAGCCGAGTCGGGTCAGGAACATCTTCATCTGCTCGGCGGTGGTGTTCTGGGCCTCGTCGAGAATGATGTAGGCGTCGTTCAGAGTGCGTCCGCGCATGTAGGCCAGCGGAGCGACTTCGATGGTGCCGGCAGCCATCAGCCGCGGAATGGACTCCGGATCCAGCATGTCGTGCAGCGCATCGTAGAGCGGCCGGAGGTACGGATCGATCTTGTCCGACAGCGTGCCGGGTAGATACCCGAGTCGCTCTCCCGCTTCCACCGCCGGGCGGGTCAGGATGATTCTGCTGACCTGCTTGGCCTGGAGGGATTGCACCGCCTTGGCCATGGCGAGGTAAGTCTTGCCGGTGCCGGCCGGTCCGATGCCGAAGGTGATCGTGTTCGTATCGATCGCGTCGACGTAGCGCTTCTGGTTCAACGTCTTGGGTCGGATCACTCGCCCGCGCCGCGAGATGATGTTCAGTCCTAGCACCTGCGCGGGCGATTCGGCGACATCCCCTGACCGCGCAGCATCGGTGAGCATGCCGATGGTTCGCCGAACCGCGTCCGGAGTGATCACCGAGCCGGATTCCTGCAGGGTCAGCAACTCGCGCAGAACACGCTCGGCGAAGGCGACGTCGCTGTCCGGGCCGCGCAGGGTGATTCGATTGCCGCGGACGTGGATGTCGGCGGCGAGGTGCTCCTCCAGCAGTCGCAGCAACAGATCGCGCGAGCCGAGCAGACCCATCATCGCCTTTTCATCGGCGACGACCAGGGTGAACTCGGCGGGTGCCTGTGCCGGGGTGAGGCCGCGGAGGCCCTGATCGTGCTCGAAACGCGGATCGGGTGACGCCTGTGCGGTCATCGGATTTTCCGGCACTAGGAGCGCTGCCTGCCTTCGTGATCAAGGGTTGTGGGAACTGTCTTGTAACTGCCTGCCCCGGCCATTCTATCGCCGGAGCAACCGGTGGGCTTCGGCCCCGCACCTGGGCGGCGCGCGAGCCGCTCGACCACCTCGCCACCGGGCGCCTCCCGGAGCCGGATCCCCGTCCCGATCTGGGGCGGCCGCTTCACGACATCGCCCCCAGGTCCGCGCCCGCCAGCAGGTGGAGGTGGGCGTGGAACACGGTCTGGCCCGCCCCTGCGCCCGTGTTGAACACCAGCCGATAGGCCGACGCCTCGCCGACTTCGCCGGCGGCGATCACCTTTGCCGCGGTCACCATGTGGCCGACCAGGGCGGCGTCCGCCGCCGCGACCTCGGCGATGTTCGAATGATGCTCGCGCGGAATGACAAGAACATGCACCGCAGCCTGCGGATTGATGTCCCGAAAGGCCAGCAGTTCGTCGTCGGAATGCACGACCGTGGCCGGGATCTCGCCGGCGACGATCTGGCAGAACAGGCAGTCGGTCATCGGATCAACCTACGTGGACCTCGTTCCTGCCGTACCGGGCCGCGGTCTCGGACCGACCAGAGCTCGGGGCACCTGCAGCAGCTCATACCAGATTCAGTATCGAGTACCGGCAGACGGACCAGGCGTCGTCGTCGACGTCGACCAGCTGGTGGTGATCGACTCCGGGAAGCAGGATCAACCGGGCCGGGTCGCCGGCTGCGACTGCGGCGTCGACGTACCGCTGCGACTGTGACGGTGGTACCACGTCATCGGCATCGCCGTGGACGCACACGACGGCGGCCCCGTCGCCGACGTGGGCGAGCGGCGAGGAGTGGTGGTAGCGCTGCGGAACGGAGCCGGCTGCGCCTTGCATCAGCTCGTCGACGGCGCCGTTTCCGAGTCGTTCCTGAGAGGCGCCGGCCAGATCGAGCACACCCGCCTGGCACACGGCGCCCCGTACCGGAACGAATGCCGATTCTCGGCTGATGGAACCGGCGGTGCCCGACCGCAGGGACTCGCGGTGCGTCAGCCAGGCCGCCAACTGTCCACCGGCCGAATGGCCGACCGCGATGACGCGGTCGAGCCGCAACCGATTCTCGGCGACGTACTGGCCCGCGGTCGCCAGGTGGTCGACGGCCCGGGCCACGTCGGCCATGGTGGTGGGCCAACCACCGCCATCTCCCACTCGGCGGTACTCGACTGCTGCCGCTGCAACGCCGAACCGAGCCAGATCCGCGGCGAGCGGCTCGGCGAGCTCCACGCCGTACTTCGCCCGCCAGAAGCCACCGTGCAACACGACGACGACCGGAAGCTGGTTCCCTTCGGGCAGATGCAGACGGACGAACTGGCTGGGATGCGATCCGTAGCGATACTCCTGGACGGTGCTCACGGCCGCGGTTCCACACTCGCGGCACCCGGGCTCGCCGCAGTCTCCTCGGCAGTCGCCGTATCGGGCTTCGGAGCCGACCACCGGCCGGTCAGAACACCGAGCGCACCGAGTGCGACGGCCGCCGCGGTCGAGGTGCGCAACACCTCCGCCCCCAACCGCACGACGTGCCCGCCGGCATCGGTGAAGGCGGCCAGCTCCGCCGGGGAGATGCCGCCCTCCGGCCCGATCACCAGCAGCAGCGACCCCGAGCTCGGCAGCGGAACCTGGGCGATCGGCACCGACCCGCCCTCGTGCAAGACGAGGGCGCCCGCAGCGCTCTGGATCAACCGAACGACATCCGCGGTCGAGGCGAGCGGGCGAACCGGCGGCACGGTGGACCGTCGGGACTGTTTGGCGGCCTGGCCGGCGATCAGCTGCCAACGCCGGACGCCCTTGTCCGCCTTGTCGCCGACCCAACGCGCAACACATCGGGACGCCGCCCACGGGACGACCTCATCCACTCCTGCCTCGGTGGCGAGCTCAACTGCGAGTTCGCTGCGGTCGCCTTTGGGAAGAGCCTGAACGAGCGTCACCCGCACCTGGGGTAGCGACTCGTCCCAAGCCTGCTCGACCGTCACGTCGACGCTGCCGTGGCCAACGGCGACAACGGTGGCCGACGCGAGTCGCCCCGCTCCGTCGGTGAGCACCAGCACTTCGCCGACGCGCATCCGCCGTACCGTCGCCGCATGCCGGCCTTCGGGTCCGTCCAGGGTGAAAACGCCTGGGGCCGGAACGTCAGCCACCTGGAAGAAGGGCGCACCGGCAAGTGCGTCCCGGTTCACGGCGCTCGTGGCGCGGGTCGCCGCCGCACTCACCGTCCGGCGAACGAGCCGCGGATACGGGAGAAGAGCCCGTTGTGGCCGCGGCTGGCCAGCTCGGCCTGTTCCTCACCGCGCAACGCTGCCAGCTCCCGCATCAGTTCGGCCTGGCGACCCTCGACCTTGGTCGGTGTCACCACCTCGAGGTGGACGTACAGGTTGCCCGATCCGGTACCCCGCAGCCGCGGCATCCCTTGATTCCGGACCATCAGAACGGTGCCCGACTGGGTTCCCGGTTGGATGTCAAGGTCTTCCACCGACTGCAGGGTCTGCAACGCCATCGAGGTGCCCAGCGAGGCTGCGGTCATCGGCAGGTGCACCGTGCAGTGCAAGTCGATGCCGTCCCGATTGAACTTCTCGTGTTCCAGCTCCCGTACCTCGACGTAGAGGTCACCCGGAGCGCCGCCGCCCGGTCCGACCTCGCCCTGGCCGGAGAGCCGCACCCTGATGCCGTCGCCCACGCCGGCCGGAATGTTGGCCCGCACGGTGCGTCGCGCGCGGACTCGGCCGTCTCCGTTGCACTGCCTGCAGGGATCGGGAATCACCTCGCCGAACCCGCGACACACCGGACAGGGCCGGGAGGTGATGACCTGACCGAGAAGCGACCGCTGAACCTGCTGGATCTCGCCGGCGCCCTTGCAGGTGTCACAGACGACCGGCGTGGCGCCGTCGGCGCAGCCCGATCCGTGGCAGAGGGAGCACAGGGTCGCAGTGTCCACGGCCAGATCCTTGGCAACACCGGTGGCACATTCCTCGAGCGTCAGCTCGATCGGGATCAACGCGTCGTCGCCCTGGCGAATTCGCGACCGCGGACCGCGCGAACGCTGGCCGCCGCCGCCGAAGAACGCGTCCATGATGTCGCCGAGACCGACGCCGCCGCCGGCGCCGAACGGGTCGCCCATCCCCCCGCCACCGCCGCCGCCGGGCGAGAGTGGATCTCCCCCCAGGTCGACGACCTGGCGCCGAGCCGGATCGGACAGGACCTCGTAGACGGCGGTGACTTCCTTGAACCTCTGCTGGGCGGCCGGATCCGGATTGACGTCCGGGTGCAACTCGCGGGCGAGCTTGCGGTAGGCGCGCTTGATCTCGTCGGCCGAAGCGTTCCTGGCCACGCCGAGCAGGCCGTAGTAATCCCGTGCCACCTTGGTGAACTCCTGTTTTCCATCGTTTCGTCGGGCCGACCGTTCGCGGCGGCTCGGTGTTCTGTCGGCCTCGGACAGCTCATCGAGGCGCTCACCTGCACATTT
Organism: Nakamurella sp.; assembly: GCA_050999445.1. Classification (GTDB taxonomy): domain Bacteria; phylum Actinomycetota; class Actinomycetes; order Mycobacteriales; family Nakamurellaceae; genus Nakamurella. The sequence goes on from JBPCPG010000296.1 coordinate 6,193, forward strand.
TCCTACTAGCGTCCGGCCACGATCTCGCCGACGTACCGGGCGACTGCCCGAACCGCGGCCATGGTGCCCGGGTAGTCCATCCTGGTGGGTCCGACCACGGCCAAGCCTCCCATCACCATGTCACCGCTGCCGTAGCCGGCGGAAACCAGCGCCGAGGTGGCCAGATTCGCGTCATCGTTCTCCTGTCCGATCGAGACCATCACCGCATCGGGTGATTGCAGCACAGCAAGCAACTTGAGCAGGGTGACCTGTTCATCGAGAGCCTCGAGGACTCCTCGAAGGCTCCCCGGCTGGTCGGCCCACGCCCCGGTGGCATGTGAGGTTCCGGACAGCACCAATCGGCCCTCCGGATGCTCGACTAGCGCATCCAGGAGGGCCGAGACGGTGGCCGCCACGGTCTCCCGGGATTCCGGCGCTGCGGCACCGGCCAGGTTTCGAAGACCCTCCGCCGCGTCGGCGAACCGACGGCCGGTGATGTTCGCGGCCAGCATCGAACGCAGATCGGAGACCAGGTCGTCGGTGAACGGCTGGTCCACCTCCACCACCCGCTGCTCGACCCGACCCGTATCGGTGATCACCACCAGCAGCAGACGGGCCGGTCCCAGTGCCACCAGTTCGACGTGCCGGACCACAGATCTGGTCAGGTTCGGATACTGGACGACGGCGACCTGACGGGTGAGCTGAGCGAGCAGCCGGACGGACCGGCGCAGCACGTCATCGAGATCCACGCCCGCGGACAGGAACGCCTGAATCGCTCTTCTTTCACCAGGAGACAACGGTTTGACCTGCGACAACCGATCGACGAACAGTCGGTAGCCCTTGTCCGTCGGAATTCTTCCCGCCGATGTATGTGGCTGGGCGATGTACCCCTCGTCCTCGAGCACCGCCATGTCGTTCCGAATGGTCGCCGGCGACACCCGCAGCTGATGGCGATCCACCAGCGCCTTCGAGCCCACCGGTTCGTGAGTCGCAACGTAGTCGGCGACGATGGCGCGCAGCACCTCGAAACGCCTGTCCTCGGCTGACACACCCACACCTCCAGCGATGTTTTGTCGGGCTCCGCCGCCGGCGGATGCCCGATGGCGCCGCTCCGACGGAACGGCTCCCGGCGGCCCCGTCGATCCGCCGCGAGCGAGATGTTCCGCTCTGGCGGTGAATCACGCACCGTGACGCCGTGGCGGCGAAGTTGGCACTCTCGGTGGCCGTCTGCCAAGTGTATGCGCCGATCGAGCAGTGTCGCGGGAACTCGGCGGCTACCCTGAAGCACTGGACCTGCTCTGCCGGAGCGTACGGACATCGGAAGGCGCAGCGTGATCTTCAAGGACGTGCGGGACGGCCGCCCTTATCCCGATCACGGGTTCTCGATGCGCGACTGGGCCCGGATCCCGCCGCGGCAGATCCGGTTGGACGAACTTGTCACCACCAAACGTGAGCTACGGCTGGACACTCTGCTCGACGAGGACTCCACCTTCTACGGCGACCTGTTCCCGCACGCCGTTTTCTGGGCCGGCGACGTGTTCCTGGAGGATGGGCTGCACCGTGCGCTGCGAGCGGCCCTGCAGCAACGGACGGTCATCCACGTCCGGATCCTGAATCTGGAAGATTTGCGAGGCACTGCCATCGGCGCAGTCGCGGACATTCCCTGAGTGTTCAGATTTCGAACGCCGGGTCGTCGGCGCCGGGTCGTCGGCGCCCGTAATCGGTGCTGGATCGTCGGCGCCGGGTAATCGGTGCTCGATCGTCGGGTGTCGTCAGTCCAGCAGCCGGATCGCGATTCCGTCGGCAAGTAGCCGACCACGTACGGTCAGGACGGCCGTCCCAGCCGCGAGGCGGTCGGGTTCGAGTAGACCCTCACGGGCAGCGAGTTGCGCCTCGTGCCGGCCCTGGGTTCGCAGCACGGTCAGGGAAAGGCCCGCGGCCAATCGAAGCCGGAGCAGGATGTCCTCCGTCCGTCGGGCGTCGTCGTCGAGCACCTCCCTGGCCTTGCCAGGAGAATGGCCCGAGGCCAGGGCGGTCGCGTAGGCGTGTGGGTGCTTGACGTTCCACCAGCGCACGCCGCCGACGTGGGAATGCGCTCCTGGCCCGATACCCCACCAGTCGCCGCCCTGCCAATACGCCAGGTTGTGCCGGCAGCGCGCGGCCTCGTTCTGGGCCCAGTTCGAGACCTCGTACCAACCAAGCCCCGCGGCGCCCAACATCGCTTCCGCGATCAGATAACGATCGGCCAGCACGTCCTCCGCCGGCATCGGTAACCGACCGGTCCGCACCTGCCGGGCCATTCGGGTACCGGGTTCGACGATCAGCGAGTAGGCCGAGACGTGGTCAACGCCACTGCCGATGGCCGCTTGCACGGAGTCGCCGAATTGCCGGTCGGTCTCCCCCGGAGTGCCGTAGATCAGGTCGAGATTGATGTGCCGGAACCCGGCTTGCCGAGCCCATTGGACGACCTGCAGCGGCCGGCCGGGCGTGTGGGTGCGCTCCAGGATTCGTAATACCGCCGGATCGGTCGACTGCATGCCAAGGGACAGGCGGTTGTACCCGGCGGCCCGTAGCCCGGCCAACAATGCCTGGTCGGTGGATTCGGGATTGGCTTCCGTGGTCACCTCCGCCTCGGGGGCGAGCCCCAGCGCTGCGTCGATCCGACCCAGAAGGGCACCGAGCTTGGTGGCGCCCATCAAAGACGGCGTACCGCCGCCGACGAAGACCGTAGAGACGAGCCGGTCATCTCCGTTCCGACGCAGGACTCGCGCGGCCAGGTCGATCTCGGCCATGGCGGCGTCGAACCAGGAATCCGGCGACGCGGAGGTGCCCAGTTCACCGGCTGTGTAGGTGTTGAAGTCGCAGTAACCGCACCTGGTTGCACAGAACGGTACGTGCAGGTAGATGGACAGCGTTCGCTGGGCAGATCCCACATACGCCTGGTCGGGCAGGGAGCCGTCGATCGGGACCGGATCGCCCTCGGGCAAAGTGGAGGGCACCGCACCATCCTGCCCGAGTCGGTCCCGGACCGGCTACCTGTCGGGTATCGCGTATGGAGTATGGGATATCGCGTATCGAGAGAATGGAAGTCCGACCGTGGCACAGCTGATCGAGACCGGCGAGTCGGACGGCGTGCTGACCATCACGCTGAACTCCCCAGCTAATCGCAACGCCCTGTCGGCGTTGCTGCGCTCGGAGCTGCTGGCCGCGCTGGACGCCGCGGCGATCAGTACCACGGCTCGGGTGGTGGTGCTCAGCCACAGCGGACCGGTGTTCTGTTCGGGCATGGACCTCCGGGAGAACGCCACCGGAGCGCCGGGTTCGGAGGGCGTGCGCGAGTTGCCGCGCATCCTGCAACAGATCGCTCGCTGTCCGAAGCCGGTGATCGCGCGGGTCGGTGGAACAGCGCGCGCCGGGGGTATCGGGCTGCTGGCGGCCGCCGACGTCGTCGTCACGGTGACCGGTGCCACGTTCGCCTTCTCGGAGATTCGACTCGGCCTGATCCCCGCGGTGATCTCGGTGCCGGTGCTGCGTCGGGTGTCGACCACGGCGGCTCGTGAGCTGCTCCTCACCGGAGCGGTTTTCGATGCGACCAGGGCCAGGGAGATCGGGTTGGCCAACGCCGTTGTCGAACCCGACGCGCTGGACGACGAGGTAAATCGATACGCCCGGTTGATGAAGCTGGGTGGCCCGGGCGCGTTGGCGGAGACGAAGGCGATGCTGAGCCGTCAACACGACGACTCCGATGCCAGGTACGAGGCGCTGCTGCAACTTTCAGCTCGTCAGTTCGCCGGTCCGGAAGGGAAGGAGGGTGGCCGGGCCTTCCTGGAGAAGCGGCCGCCCCGCTGGGCCTGACCGACGCCGGCCCGCACGGGCCGAGGTCGAGGTCAGGTCGGGCTCAGCATTAGATCGGGCCCAGCGTTAGATCGGGCTCAGTGATAGATCCAGCTCGGTGCCGGATTCCAGCTCAGTGCCAGATCGAGAAGGCCAGCGCCGCGGCCAGCATCGCAATGAGCGCGATACTCATCCACCGACGGCTCAGAGCCGGTAGCGGACGGCTCACCGCTGATCACCGGTTCCAGATCCAGATCCCGCCGCCGATTCGAGGTGCCCGAGCGGTCCGGCGGTGGCCGCAACGGATGCGTTGCCGACCGGAACAACGGCCGCCGGGGGGGCGTGGTGCGCGATCGCTGCCTCTGCTGCCGACCGGATCTCCCGACGAGTGTGCGGCCACAGGATCTTCTCGACGACCCGGTCGACCGCCTGGGCCAGCAACCATCCGGCCGGCAGAAGAACCGCGAGCAGCAGCGGAACCTGGATCCAGTACGACTGGCCGACGATCCACGACTCAACGGCGTCCACGCCGTCGAGTACGTTTCGCCAACTCATCTCATCCACCCTGCCATAGCCCGAGCCTCCGGACAGCGATGCAGCGGCGCGCGCCCGGCGGAGCGCCCGCACTCGCACTCGCACTCGCACTCGCCGGAGCGCCGCACGACCGGGAGCGTCCGACAGGGGTCAGCATCCGCGATCGGGATCAGGCGTCGGCCCGTATCCGACCCAGGATGGCGTCGGCCACTGCGGACGGGTGCGACTCCGGCAGCCAATGGCCGGCTTCGGCTTCGATGAACCGGTAGTCGGCGCCGACATACCTGGCGGTGCGCTCGGCAGCGAAGCGCCCCAGCGCGAAGTCCCGGCGACCCCAGAGGTACGTGGTCGGAACGGCGATGGTCCCGGTATCGGAACTCCTGGCCCATGGCAGCGCCCGGTACCAGTTCAGCGCGCCGGTCGCCGTCCCCGGCTCGAGCATCTGCCGGCCGTAGCGATGCGCATCCTGGCTGGGCAACCCCGTCCGGATCAAAGTGCGCGGCAACGATGTGGAGAGCATCGCCTCTGGCACCCACGGCAGCTGGAACAATGCCATGTAACCTGACTTGCGCGCCTGGCCGCTCCGAAACATGGAGTCCAAGAATGCGGCGGGGTGCGGCGTCGAAAGCACGGTCAGCGAGCGAATTCGGTCCGGATGTGTCGCAGCCGTGGCCCACGCCACCGCACCCCCCCCAGTCGTGACCGACCAGGTGTGCCTGCTTCACACCGGCGGCATCGAGCAGGCCGCAAACGTCCTCAACCAGTTCGGACGTCCGGTAATCGCGTCGATGCGTCGGGCGAGCCGACGCCGCATAACCCCGTTGCAGTGGAACGAGGGTCCGCAGACCGGCCTCGTGCAGAAGCGGAAGCACTCGGTCGTAACTGGAGTCATCCTGCGGAAATCCGTGCAGGAGGACGACGGCCGGCCCGTTCTGGGGTCCGGCGTCCCGAACCGGAAAGCGCAGGCTCCCCCGCTGATACGAGTCCACGAACCGACTACTGCGCTTCCTGGAGGTCGATCGACACGATGCGGTCGGGTTGGAGGGTGAAATCGGAGCCCCCTGGGGCACGCACCTGGGCGATCGGCGAGTTGATCTCCTGCGCCTGCTCGACCTCATGTCGGAGCTCGCCCGCGAATTCTTCGGCCTGGTCGAGGTCGAGGCCCGGCAGCGGCACAACTTGGCCGTCGGCGCCGTCGTTGAATTCGATCCTGATGATGTAGTCGGTCACACCTGGATCCTATTCGGCTGCCGCGCCGGTAGTCGGCCCGCACCCCGACCTTCGGCAACGAACCCTCCAGGTGGCGACGGAGAACTCCGCGTCGCGCCGACGACCGGTGGGATCACAGGTCCGAGTCGCACCGGCGACCGAGCAGCGAGGCGATGAGAATCCTGTCGATGGTGGTGAAGAAACGCACGACGGCCGGCGCCCCCAGCAGGATCAGCAGACCCAGACCTGCCAATCCCAGCATCCGCGGCCAGGTGTCGATGAAGTAGTCCGGCCACCATTGCGCGCCGCGGTGTCGGCTGCCGTCTGATGCGATTTCGTAGGGCAGGTATTGCTGCCACAATCCGTAGGTGACACCGCCCAGGCCGGCCGCGTAGAAGCCGATGGCAAAGCCGAAGGTGACGGGCGCGAGCAACATCTTCAGCCAGATGTAGCAAACCGCCCGCCAGCAACCGGGATCGGTGAGGATCGAGGTCAGAACGCCGACCGGACCCGGCTTCCGAAGTCGGATACGTCCGGGGCCGGGTACCGGGAGTTGCAACAGAACGGCCGCCATCAGGCGCTGCAGGTGGCCGCCCGCTCTGGCGCTCAACAGTCCGAGGGCCAGCAGTGGAAGGCCGACGTAGATGACCGTGAGCCCGACTCCGACACAGATCAGCGTGACGGTGACCACGAAGAACGTGATGGCGGGCACGAGATCCATCACCACATACAGCAGCTCGGCCCATGACTCGGCAGCGAAGATCGTGCGACCGCGCGGGTTGACCGCCGCAGGGCTCGGAGCGGCCGCGGGCACAAGGCCGGGAGAGTCGAACCACTGCGACGCCCAGCCCTGATCGCTGTGGGCGGAATCTGTTGATGTACTCATCAACCGATCGTGTCGCGCGCGGGCCGCGCTGGACAGGGCACTGAGCCGCCGATCATCGGGGGCCCAGGCCCCCAAAAGATCGGCGCTGCGCATACCAGGTCGAGGGCTTCGCTCCCGCCAATGAGCTTCGGCGGAGAATGATCTGCGGCTACTTCTTGCCGGTGGGCGCATCGGTGGACAGTGCGGCGATGAACGCTTCCTGCGGAACCTCGACGCGGCCCACCATCTTCATCCGCTTCTTGCCCTCCTTCTGCTTTTCCAGCAGCTTGCGCTTGCGGGTGATGTCACCGCCGTAGCACTTGGCCAGCACGTCCTTGCGCATGGCTCGAATGGTTTCGCGAGCGATCACCCTCGAACCGACGGCGGCCTGGATCGGCACCTCGAACTGCTGCCGAGGGATGAGCTCCCGCAGTTTGGCCGTCATGGAAACGCCGTAACCGTAGGCGGAATCGCGATGAACGATCGCCGAGAAGGCATCGACCGGCTCGCCCTGGAGCAAAATGTCCACCTTGACCAGATCGGATGGCTGCATGCCGATCTCCTCGTAGTCCAAGGACGCATAACCGCGGGTGCGAGATTTCAGAGCATCGAAGAAATCAAAGATGATCTCGCCGAGGGGCATGGTGTAGCGCAATTCGACCCTGGTCTCGGAAAGGTAGTCCATGCCCCCCAGATCACCGCGTCGGGATTGGCACAATTCCATGATGGGGCCGATGTACTCGCTCGGAGAAATGATGGTGCACTTGACGATCGGCTCGACCGTGTCCTTGATCTTGCCTTCAGGCCAGTCACTGGGGTTCGTCACCACATGCACCGAGTTGTCCTCCATCTCCACCTGATAGACGACGTTGGGAGCGGTGGAGATGAGATCGAGATTGAATTCCCGCTCCAGCCGATCGCGCGTGATCTCCAGGTGCAGCAGGCCGAGGTAGCCGCAGCGATATCCGAAGCCGAGCGCGGCGGATGATTCCGGTTCATAGGTCAGGGCGGCGTCGTTGAGCCGCAGCTTGTCCAGTGCGTCACGCAGCAGTGGATAGTCGGACCCGTCCAGCGGGTACAGGCCGGAATAGACCATGGGGCGAGGATCGCGGTACCCGCCGAGAGGTTCGGTTGCTCCGCGCAATGCCGAGGTGACGGTGTCGCCCACTTTGGACAGCCGGACGTCCTTCACCCCGGTGATCAGGTAGCCGACCTCGCCCACGCCAAGACCGCGGGTTGGAATCGGCTCCGGGGAAATGATGCCGACCTCGAGCAGTTCGTGAGTGGCCCTGGTCGACATCATCTGGATGCGCTCCCGAGGGCTGATCTGACCGTCGATCACCCGGATGTAGGTGATGACGCCCCGATAGATGTCGTAGACGGAATCGAAGATCATCGCCCGGGCCGGCCCGTTCGCGTCTCCCACCGGCGCCGGGATGTCGGCGACGACCTTGTCCAGCGACTCTTTGACCCCGGCGCCGGTCTTTCCCGAGACTCGTAGCACGTCGTCGGGTGAACCACCGAGGATGTGGGCGATCTCGGCGGCGAATCGCTCGGGTTGGGCGGCCGGCAGGTCGATCTTGTTCAGTACCGGGATGACGGTGAGATTGTTCTCCAGTGCCAGGTACAGGTTGGCCAGCGTCTGCGCCTCGATGCCCTGAGCTGCATCCACCAGCAGTACCGCGCCCTCGCAGGCGGCCAGGGACCTGGACACCTCATAGGTGAAGTCGACGTGGCCGGGGGTGTCGATCAGGTGCAGGACGTGTTCCTGGCTGCCGCCGTCCGCCGTTTCGATCGACCAGGGCAGCCGGATGCTCTGCGACTTGATGGTGATGCCACGCTCGCGCTCGATGTCCATCCGGTCCAGGTACTGCGCCCGCATCTGCCGCCCGTCGACCACGCCGGTCAGCTGCAGCATGCGGTCCGCCAGCGTCGACTTGCCGTGGTCGATGTGCGCGATGATGCTGAAATTCCGGATCAACTCCGGCGGCGTGAACGTCGTGCGGTGTGCGTGGGAAGCCTGGGTCACGAGGGTCTTTCTCATTCGGACGGTAGACGGGGGCACCGGGCCCGTTCGGGCTGACCACGGTGGCGCAGGACGCCTTATTCTCCCACGCGCCGGACCGAATCCCCACGCCTGGAGCAAACACAGCGAACGACGAGCGGTGCCGGCCTAGGCGGCGCGGTGGGAGTGCCGCCTCCCCAGTCGCCGGAATCGGGTGGACTCGGCTCACAGGTGTGCGCCGGTCAACAGCTCACGGTCATCATTGCGGGAATCGCCGTGTCGCCCGCAGCCACGGGGACGGTAGTCGCGGTACTAGCTCAGGCCGCGAGTACGTTCGAACTCCTTGGCGTCGCCCACCGAGCCGGGCTCCGTCTTCTATCTCGAGGAGTTCGATGAGCAACGATTTTGCCATTCTCAACGCCCACGTCGTCCCGATCGAGGGCCAGGCGTTCGACGGCACCGTCCTGATCTCCGATGGAAAGATCGCGGCGCTCGGCCGGGGAGCGTCCGTGCCCGAAGGCACCCGCACCATCGACGCAGCCGGCAGCTGGCTGCTGCCGGGTTTCATCGACGCGCACACCCACTTGGGCGTTCATGAAGAAGGTGAGGGCTGGGCCGGTAACGACTCCAACGAGCTGACCGACCCGGTCACCGCCGGTGTCCGGGCTCTGGATGCGATCAATCCGGCGGAGACGGGTTTCGACGACGCACTCGCGGGTGGCGTGACCGCGGTCAACGTCAATCCCGGCTCCGGAAATCCCATCGGCGGCCTGACGGTGGCGATTCACACCCATGGGCGCACCGTCGACGAAATGGTGCTCCGGTCCCCCTCCGGCTTGAAGGCGGCCCTCGGTGAGAACCCCAAACGGGTCTACGGCGACCGCAAACAGAGTCCCTCCACCAGGCTCGGCATCGCGGCGGTCATCCGGAACGCCTTCGTCGACGCCCAGAACTACCTCGACAAACAGGCCGAGGTCGATCCCGACAAGGCCGCTCCACCAAGAGATCTCAAGTTGGAGGCACTCGGATCGGTGTTGCGCCGGGAAATTCCGTGGCGGCAGCATTGCCATCGCGCCGACGACATCGCCACCGCGTTGCGAATCGCGGAAGAATTCGGATTCGAGTTGGTGATCGATCACGGAACCGAAGCACACCTGATCGCAGACCTGTTGGTGGCCAGGAACGTTCCGGTGTTGATCGGACCACTGTTCACCAGCCGGTCAAAAGTGGAATTGCGCAACCGATCGCTCGCCAACCCCGGTCGATTGGCGGCAGCCGGCGTGGAAATCTCCATCATCACCGACCATCCCGTCGTCCCGATCAACTTCCTGGTCTACCAGGCCGCGCTCGCGGTAAAGGAGGGGCTGGACCCGATGATTGCGCTGCGCTCCATCACGATCAACCCGGCCAGGGTGATGGGCGTCGCCGACCGCATCGGCTCGCTCGAGGTCGGCAAAGATGCCGACCTCGTGCTGTGGTCGGGCGACCCTCTTGATGTGATGCAGCGGGCGCTGACCGTCTACATCGGCGGTCGAGAGGTCTACAGCTATGACTTGGGCCAGCGTTCGGGTTCTGTGGTGGGTCGCTGACCGTGCCATCGGCAAAGTCCGTGCGCCCGGAGGCCCTCGTCATCGTCGAGCGGGTAGCCCGGATGTGCCTTGCGCTACCCGGTACTGCCGTCAAACCCGCCCAAGGTGCGATGGCTTATCAAGTGCGCGACAAGACCTTTGCCATGGCGATGGACGACCATCACGGGAACGGTCGAGTGGAGTTATGGGCGAAGAATTCCCTGCAGGTCCAGCAGGAATGGGTGACCTCGGACGCTCGGCGCTACTACATTCCGCCCTACGTCGGGCGGAACGGCTGGGTCGGCGTCTGGCTCGACGCCGAACCCGACTGGTCCGCCGTCGCCGAACTGCTCGTGGACGGATACCTGGTCCAGTCGGGCACTCTGGCGACCGACGATCTCGACCCGGGCGCCCTGGCCGGCGATGTTCGGGCAGCCGGCGCTGAGGCAGGCGGCTGAATTCGTGGGCGTCCAGCGACTCACTCGCCCAGAACTCGAGTCCTTTGCCGACACAGTGGTGCCGGATCTCATCGGCCACGACGTCAAGTTGCTGTTCGTCGGCATCAATCCGGGCCTGTGGACAGCAGCCGTCCAGGCCCATTTCGCCAGGCGCGGCAATCGGTTCTACCCGGCGCTGTACCGCGCCGGCCTGATCGATCGGGAGATCGATGCCAGTGCCGGGTACCTGCCGGAGGACCGTGCTCACCTGCTGGCACGAGGAATCGGCATCACGAATCTGGTAGCCAGGGCGAGTGCAAGGGCGGACGAACTGTCGCCTGACGAACTCCGCGAAGGCGGCCGACGCCTGTTCGAATTGGTGCAGAGCATCCAACCGCCCGTGATAGCGGTGCTCGGAGTCACCGCCTACCGGCTTGCCTTCGACGATCGCACGGCAGCGGTGGGCAGGCAATCGGCTCCGATCGGGCGGTCACAGCTGTGGGTACTGCCCAATCCCAGTGGTCTGAACGCTCATGAGAGCGCGGCGACGCTGGCCGCCGCCTACCGACAAGCCGGTGCTGCTGCCGGCCTGGTGCCGCACACCGGGCCAGCAGCGCAACCATTGTCGCCGACCCGGTCCAGT
>JBPCPG010000319.1:0-5244 GCA_050999445.1 Nakamurella sp.
CCAGCTCGTCCATTCCTCAATGATCTCACAGCGGTAAAACAATCCGTTGCGACACGTCGACCATTTCCTCAACCATTCTCTATTCGCGTTTCAACCACCACGATCCCCGGGGCGGCTGACCAGTTACTGTAGTACAACCATTATCGCTCTATGAGCCCACACGGAAGAGCTGAGGGGGAACGATGGCTGTCTCGATTCCGGAGAAGACGCTCGCGCATTGGGCGAGTACGTACATCCTGCATCGCTATCACACGAAGGTGCCGCTTTGGTGGCCGACGTCCCGAGCTGATGTTGAAGTGGGTGACCTTGGTTACCAGGCTGGAAAGGCCTTCTGGCTCGAACTCAAGACGGCGACTTGGAATCCGTCGAAAGCGACCCACGTCGTCAAGGTCGACCTCTGGCAGCTATGGAAGTACAGTCAGCAGCACATACCCGTCTATTACGCCTTCCCAATCCCGCAATGGTCTGACACCATGACATCGCCGGCCGGGAAGGCTTGGCTAGGGGGAATGCAGCGATCGAACCTTGCATTTTGGCGCGGGGCGCCAAAAACGTTCTACCGCTGGATGGTTGTCGTGCCTGGATGGGAGCTGTTCGCGTACTACTCGGCGACGATATCGGCACTGCAGTCGAAAGGTACATTCAAAACGTCCTCAGCATCTGTGCTCGCAGTCGTCGAGGACGGAACTCGCAACTGGAATTGGAACTCCAAGATCCGGCCAGGTCCGACGACTCTCTGGCCTTGGCTCGACTTTTGGCGTCAAATGGACCAGTGTGGCGGTCCAGAAATGCCCGCTATCATGATGGTGGACGGGTCAATGGACCTTAGTCTGAATGGAACATGTTTACGGTCGGTGCTTGTGGAAAAACTCCACCGCGCACCAACCGGGGACCTCGACAGAGTCTGGCTCTATGCACCAGCGCCGACGGAAGAACCAACTGATGCATACCGTCCAATCGAAGACGCAGATCTAACGACTGACAGCATCGGCCCCGACGGTGATGACCGCCCGAGCTCGGACTCGGTGTCACGCGTGCTGATTACAATCCCAAGCAGCAGGCTCCGGAGGTAGCGCCTGACACCCGTTCAAAACAGTGACTTTGCCCAATCACAACAAAATGCAGACGACCCCGGGACCGCGGCAAGAACTTGCGTTCGGAAGCAGTTCACCGAGTCGGTCCCGCAGATCCCGCCGCGGGGTCAGGATCCACGCCAACCTGACCGCTCGATGGGCAGCACCACCACCAACCTGGTCTGCTCGACCACCCAGCCGCTCCGCGGCCCGGCGCGCTCCTCTGCCTGACCCAACGCCAGGTTCGGCAGCCGCCACGGTGGTCCGCAACGACGGGTCATTACCCGGTCCCAGCGAGCGCAGGGTCGGGGTCCAGTTGACCGTGGCCCGCCGCCAATCCAGGGTAGAACAGGGCGAAAAGCAAAGAGAGACTGCAGGTTCATGGCCAAGGATCGGTGACCCGGTGCACATCGGCTACGGGTACGCCGCATAGTGATGGGTGGGGCCACGATCTGCCAGGCATCCCCCCAAGACTATTGGGCGTCAGCTCTGCGTGACTGCGTACAGAAAGCACTGTGGCGCGAGGGTCCGCACATGAACTGTTGAGACGCTGTTTTCGGCGAGCAGACCCGCGATGATGGGCTCAAGATCGGCCTCAGTGGTGACGACGGTGTTGTAGTCGTAGCTCATTGAGTCATCGGCCCGGTAGGTGCGGAGCACACGGGGGCCGGTGGCCAGCTGCTCGGGCAGTTTCCCGGTCGATGCGTAGCCGCCGCAGCGGGCAGCGTGGATGTAGACGGGCCCCACTCCGTCCACACCGACGGATGATCGAACGGCGCGTAGGAGATCAGCGTGATTTCCTCACCAGACTCGGCGTAGCGCAGGCAACACCGCAGCGGTTCGCCTTGGCCGCCGCTGGCCGCGAAAGACCGAAGTTCGTTGCCGTGGCCGTCCAAGCCGCTCTTGCGTATTGAGTCGAGGTGATCTGAGCTGATGGCCTGCACGAGCAGAGGAGTTGCTGTGGTCATGTCAGCGATCGTCGCCTACCGCCGGCGTTCACGCAGGCGGGAATCGGACGTCGCGTTCGTTGGGTGGGCTGCCACCCATCACAGTGTTCGATCAGTGTCCGGTCACCGATCGGCAATCGGGACGACGACGATCTTGACCGTCCCCGTGGGGAATCCCAGATCGTCGTCTCGCGGGGGGTTCGTCTTGCGGACGTCTGATCGCTGGGTGGGTGGCGTGATCAGAGACAGGTGACCGCGTGGCACTGCGCCGGTAGGGCAGGATTCGACTGTGACGCAGAGGTCAGGATCACCGCGGTCGGGCACCGGCGCCGCGACCACCCCGGAATCTTCTGGAAACATCGGCACGGTGGCTGTCGTGGGGCGCGGACGGCTCGGGTCTGTGCTGGTGGAAGCCCTGCAAGGCGGCGGTGTCGTGGTCAGCGGCCCGCACGGCCGTGGATACTCCGGCGGCCGGGAGGACGCGATCGTTCTGCTTTGCGTGCCCGACGCCGCGATCACTTCCGCTGCCGCCCTCATCTGCAAGGGTCCATTGGTCGGACACTGCTCCGGCGCCACGGGACTGGCCCCGATCGCGCCCCACCGAGGGTTCTCGATCCACCCGGTGATGACGTTCACTGCCCGCACCGGCCCAGCAGCGCTGACCGACACCCCGGCTGCCGTCGCCGGCACCGACGGGCCTGCCCTGGAGGTCGCCCGGAGTTTGGCCGTCTGGCTGGGAATGCGCCCGTTCACCGTCGCCGAACCCGATCGCCCCGCCTATCACGCGGCCACCGCGATGGCCGCGAATTTCCTGGTCACCCTGGAATCCGCAGCCGCCGCCCTGATCCGAACCGCTGGGGTGGACCCGCAGGTTCTCCTTCCACTGGCCCGCGCGGCCCTGGACAACTGGGGTGAGCAGGGCGCGGCGGCCCTGACCGGGCCGGTCGCCCGCGGCGACGTGGGCGTCGTGAAGTCACACCGACAGGCCGTCACCGCAAGAACTCCTGAACTGCTGCCGATGTTCGACGCCCTGGTCGCAGCAACCGATCGACTGGCCCAGTCGCGCATCGACGAAACACGTTTCACCGTAGGTGCTCGCACGATGCTGGTTGTCAACACGGTCAGCGCCCTTCGTCGCGCCCTTAAAGCACACGGCGCCCGCTCGGTCGGCTTCGTACCCACCATGGGGGCGTTGCACCAAGGCCATCTCGAACTGCTCCGACGCGCCCGGGCGGACAACGACCTCGTTGTGCTGTCGGTGTTCGTCAACCCCGCACAGTTCAACGACCCCGCCGATCTCGCCGCCTACCCCCGAACCGATGCCCAGGACCGTGCGCATGCCGAAACGGCAGGGGTGGACATCTATTTCGCGCCGACCACCGACGTGGTCTACCCGCCGACGTTCACCGCCACCGTCGCCCTGGCCGGACCGATCGTCCAGACCTTCGAGGGAGCGCACCGCGGCTCGGGCCACTTCCACGGTGTGACGACTGTGGTCACCAAATTGCTGATGATGATCCGGCCCGACCGAGCCTACTTCGGCCAGAAGGACGCCCAGCAACTGCGTGTCGTCCAGTCGCTCGTCGCAGACCTGGACATCCAGGTCCAGATCGTGCCCGTGCCGACGGTGCGTGAACCCGACGGACTGGCGATGTCCAGCCGCAACGTGCGACTCACCCCCGAGGACCGGTCGATGGCATTGGGTCTGCACCAGGCACTCACCACAGGTCGAGTCGCCTTCGAACGCGGGGAGACAGCCGAATCCATCGTGGCCTCGGCCACCCAGATCCTGGACGACTACGCCATCACCCCCGAATACCTGGCCGTCGTCGACGGCAACGACTTCCGTCAGGTCCTTGGGAAACCGGCCGGCCGGGCGGTACTGATCGTCGCGGCGACCGTGGGGCACACCCGGCTGATCGACAACATCGTCCTGCAGTGAACAGTATTGGGCAGTAACGAGCGTGCGGCAGTAGCGGCGAACCCTTTCACGAAAGAGGCACTCTCCAGATGTCCAGCAAGCCAGCGCCCCCCACCGGAGCGAGCAACACGCGACCGTTGGTTTCCATCCCGTATCTCCTGTTGCTCAAACACTCTCGTACTCCGATCGTGATGGTGACCGCCTACGACTACCCCAGCGCGCGGGCCGCCGAAGCCGCCGCGGTGGACATCGTGCTGGTGGGCGACTCCGGCGCCATGACAGTGCTGGGATATCCGAGCACCGTAGCCGTCGGTATCCAGGAGATGCTGATGCTGACCGCCGCCACCAGACGCGGGACCGCCAGCGCACTGCTGGTAGCCGACCTGCCGTTCGGTTCCTACGAGGTGAGCGACCAGCAGGCCGTTGCCACCGCGGTCCGATTCGTCAAGGAGGCCGGAGCGGACGCCGTCAAGCTCGAGGGGGGTGGTTCGATGTCGGTGCATCGCGCCGCGGCGATAGTCGCCGCGGGTGTGCCGGTGATGGGTCACGTCGGCCTCACCCCCCAAACCGCAACGGCTCTGGGCGGCTACAAGGCGCAGGGCCGAAGTGCCGACTCGGCGATGTCCATCGCCAGGGGCGCGTTCGCCCTGCAGGAGGCCGGCTGTTTCAGCCTGGTCTTCGAGGCCGTTCCCAATGCCGTCACCGCAGCCCTGATGCCGCGGATCTCGATCCCCGTAATCGGTATCGGAGCCGGTCCGGACACCGACGGGCAAGTACTGGTGTTCCACGACCTGCTCGGTATCAGAGCCGGCCACGGCGCCCGCTTCGTCAAGCGCTACGCCGATCTACAGGACGAAATGAACGCCGGTGTGGCCGCCTACACCGCCGACGTCAGGGACCGAACATATCCGGCCGCCGAACACGGCTACTCCATCGACCCGATAGAACTCGCCCAATTCACCAACACCCTCCACGAATGACACAGGCCTGAACTCCAGCAGCCAAGAACTACGAGCATGGACTGTCGTCGATTCCTCGACCACCCATCTGTATCTCTACGACCAGCCGCTGAGCGAGATCTTCTCTTAATAGAGTGATCTCAATCGGTTAGTCGGACCTGCTCCGGTTGCGGAACCGGGAGGGGTAAAGGTCTCGAAGGCGAAGGGTCGGTTGCGCGGCGGCGACGGCTCCGAGCAAGACGCCTTGGATACCGCCTGCGGCCTCTACCTCTACAACCCCTGACGAACTACCGAGCGAGACCACTGATATGGAGGGGGGGTTGGTCAAGTGGGCAGGGTGAAGC